>JAJZVB010000142.1 GCA_021845885.1 Pseudomonadota bacterium | reverse complement strand
CAGCGCTTCCCGCGCCTCCGCGGGGGAGGGGGAAGCCTTGATGAGGGAAATGATCTCGTCGACGTTCGAAAGCGCGACGGCGAGCCCTTCCAGGATATGTCCTCTTTCTCTCGCTTTCCTGAGCTCATAAACGTTGCGCCTCGTCACCACTTCGAACCGGTGCCTGAGGAAGGCTTCGAGGATCTGTTTCAGGTTCAGGAGCCTGGGCTGGTTGTCGACCAGCGCCACGAAATTCATGCCGAAAGTGTCCTGGAGCTGGGTCTGCTTGAACAGATTGTTGAGCACCACTTCAGGCACTTCCCCCCGCTTCAGCTCGATCACGACGCGCATCCCGGAGCGGTCCGATTCGTCCCGGAGGTCGGCGATGCCTTCGATCTTCTTGTCGCGCACGAGCTCGGCGATTTTCTCCTGCAGCGTTTTCTTGTTGACCTGATAGGGCAGCTCGTCGACGATGATCGCCTGGCGGTTGTCGAGTTCCTCGAAATGGGTCCGGGCGCGCATCACGATGCGTCCCCGCCCTGTCCTGTAGCCTTCCCTGACGCCCAGCGTGCCGTAGACGATGCCCGCGGTGGGAAAATCGGGCCCCGGAACGATTTCGATGAGTTCGTCCAGGGTGATTTCGGGATTGAAAAGCAGCGCGAGGCAGGCGTCGACGACTTCGGAAAGGTTGTGCGGCGGGATGTTGGTCGCCATGCCGACTGCGATTCCGGAAGAGCCGTTGATCAACAGGTTGGGAATCTTCGCCGGAAGCACGAGGGGTTCCTGCTCCGAGCCGTCGTAGTTGGGTCCGAAATCGACGGTTTCCTTGTCCAGGTCGGTCAGCAATTCGTGACCGATCTTCGCCATCCTGATTTCCGTATAGCGCATTGCCGCCGCATTGTCGCCGTCGACAGAGCCGAAATTGCCCTGGCCGTCGACCAGGGTGTAGCGCAGCGAGAAATTCTGGGCCATCCTGACGATGGTGTCGTAGACCGCGGTATCGCCGTGCGGATGGTATTTACCGATCACGTCGCCGACGATCCTGGCCGATTTCTTGTAAGGCTTGTTCCAGTCGTTCGAGAGCTCGTGCATGGCGTAAAGCACGCGGCGATGGACGGGCTTCAGTCCGTCCCTGACATCGGGCAGCGCCCTTCCCACGATCACGCTCATCGCGTAATCGAGATAGGAGTGGCGCATTTCCTCTTCGAGACTGACCGGGAGAGTTTCTTTCGCGAATTGTTCCATTGACTATAGGATCGCCGTTTGGCTTAGAAGATCTTGATTTATTAAGTTTCGGAAACCGATTTAATCTTTGATTTTAACACCAGACGGTTCAAATTGCATGTACGTTTTTTTATGTTATGATGCCCGGATCACATGTTCATCATGGCCCCGCTGGGGGCTTTTTGCATTCATGGCGGAGAGAATCGATTTGCTGATCGATGCGCGATGGGTGATTCCCGTCGAGCCTTCGGTCGCGCTGGAAAATCATGCCGTCGCGGTGGACCGCGGCAGGATTGTCGCCATTTTGCCAAGCCTCGAGGCGAATCGCATCTATGCTGCGAAAAGCCGGTATGTCCTCAAGGATCATGTTCTGATTCCCGGGCTGATCAATCTCCATACCCATGCCGCCATGGCCCTGATGCGCGGCATGGCCGACGACCTTCCCTTGATGAAATGGCTTTCCGAGCATATCTGGCCTGCCGAGAGGCTGCATTTGGGGCGCGAATTCGTCTTTGACGGAACACGGCTCGCCTGCGCGGAAATGCTGAAGGGCGGCGTCACCTGTTTCAACGACATGTATTTCTTCCCGGATGCGGCTGCAAAAGCCGTGCTCGACGCGGGGATGAGGGCGGCGCTGGGCATGGTGGTGCTGGATTTTGCGACCCCCTATGCGGCCGATTGCGACGATTATCTCAGCAAGGGGCTTGAAGCCAGGGACGAATACGGGGGAAATCCGGACCTTTCCTTCTTCTTCGCGCCTCATGCGCCCTATACGGTGAGCGACAGGTCGTTCTCGAAGATCGCGACCTATGCGGGGGAGCTCGACCTTTCCGTGCACATCCATTTGAACGAGACGCGGGACGAGGTGAAGGAAAGCCTGGATCGATACGGCATGAGTCCGGTATCGCGGCTTTCGAAACTCGGGCTGCTGGGCCCCAATCTCATCGCCGTTCACATGGTTCATTCGGAAAGCGAAGAGATCGCTCTTCTGGCAAGCCACGGATGCCATATCGCTCATTGCCCGGCTTCCAACCTGAAGCTCGCGAGCGGCCTTGCTCCCGTCTCCGGAATGGTGGATGCGGGGATCAATGTCGGGCTGGGCACGGACGGGGCGGCGAGCAACAACCGTTCAGATATGTTTTCCGAAATGAGGCTCGCAGCGCTGCTTGCCAAGGGCATGAGCGGGAAAGCCGAAGCCTTTCCGGCGAGCTTCGTGCTCCGGATGGCGACATTGAACGGGGCGAGAGCATTGGGGCTGGACGATCAAATCGGCTCGCTTCTTCCGGGAAAGCTCGCCGACATGGTCGCAGTCGACATGAGCGGGAGCGAGATTTCGCCCGTGTACGATCCCCTCTCCCATCTCGTTTATTGCGCGGGGCGCGAGCATGTGACCCATGTCTGGGTGGGCGGCGAGATCAGGGTCGAAGAGGGGAAATTCGTCTCGCTGGACGAAGCGGCCCTGGTTGCGAAGGCCGCCTTCTGGAAGGAAAAAATAGCCAAGAGGAATTGACATGAACGTTGATCAGATCGAAATCGAGAAATTCAGCCACAATGCGCATCACTGGTGGGACAGGAACGGGCAGTTCAAGACGCTCCACGACATCAATCCGCTCAGGCTGGACTACATAGACAGGAACGCCCCGCTTTCGGGGAAGACCGTGCTCGACGTGGGCTGCGGAGGAGGGGTCCTCGCGGAATCGATGGCCGGAAGGGGCGCGAAGGTGACGGGCATAGACATGGCGGAGAAGGCGCTCAATGTCGCGAAGCTCCATCTTTTCGAGAGCGGGCATGAAGTGGAATACCTGATGACGCCTGTCGAGGAATTCGCGAGAACGAGGCCGAGGCATTACGACATCGTCACGTGCATGGAAATGCTCGAGCATGTTCCGGATCCGCAAAGCATCGTGGCGGCCTGCTCCGAACTCGTGAAGCCGGGCGGGCATGTTTTCTTCTCCACCCTCAACAGGAATCCGAAATCGTATCTTTACGCCGTGCTGGGGGCCGAATACATCCTCAACATGCTGCCCCGCGGAACGCACGATTACGCCAAGTTCATCAAGCCTTCCGAACTCGCCCATTATTGCAGGAACATGGGCCTCGAAGTCGAGGACCTCATCGGGCTGAATTACGATCCTTTCGACAGGAGCTATTCTCTTGGCAGGGGCGACGTCGACGTCAATTACATCCTCTGGTGCAGGGCTTGACGGCGGTCCTTTTCGATCTCGACGGGACGCTCGCCGACACCGCCCCTGATCTCGGTTTCGCCCTCAACGTGCTGAGGACGAGGCGGGGGCTCGAAGCGCTATCCATCGATGCGATCAGGCCGCAGGCTTCAAACGGCGTCCGGGGACTGCTCCGTCTCGGCTTTTGCATCGAGCCCGAAGATCCCGGATTTGCCGCAATGAGGCTGGAATACCTGGACGTGTACGGGGAAAATCTGTGCAGAAAAACCAGGCTATTCGAAGGCGCGAAAGAACTTCTCGATGAAATGGAAAAAAGGGGCATTCCCTGGGGCATCGTGACCAACAAGCCGATGAGGTTCGCCCTTCCGCTTGTCCGGTCGCTCGGGCTCCATGCCGGCGTGGTGGTCGGGGGGGACACCTGCAGAAACCAGAAACCCCATCCAGAACCGCTCCTTTTTGCCGCTGGAAAGCTTGAAGCTGTGCCTTCGAGCTGCATTTATCTCGGCGACGACAGGCGCGATACGGAGGCGAGCCTGGCTGCCGGCATGACTTCGATCGTCGCGAACTACGGCTATCTGGGCGCCGGAAATTCGGAGAGCTGGGGGGCTCACGGTAGAATCGACCATCCCCTCGAATTCCTGGAATACCTTCCCTGAACTTGTCGGGCTAATTTTTGTCTATGCTTCATCGCGTGATATAGTAGCGAGACACACGAACCGGGGGCGACCTGGTTTCGACGTGGGTTGCAAAGCAGAGTGGGGCATACCGAGGACCAGTCACCTCGTTAAAAGCTGGAAACCAATAGTCGCAAAC
>JAJZVB010000025.1 GCA_021845885.1 Pseudomonadota bacterium | reverse complement strand
GGCGCCCGCAGAGGAGCTTCCCTTCGAGGGCGCAAGTTTCGATCTCGTCGTCACGAGATATTCTGCGCACCACTGGTTCGACCTGAAAGGCGCGCTCGCTGAAGTCGCGAGGGTGCTTGCTCCTGGAGGCAGGTTCGTCGTGATCGATTCGATCGCGCCGGAGAAGCCGCTTTTCGACACCGTTCTCCAGACGATTGAATTGCTCAGGGACGCTTCCCACGTGAGAAACTACAGGGTGTCGGAATGGAAATCGATGCTTGCCGAAGCGGGCTTCGCCGCCGCGGAATCGGACGCCTGGACGGTGAGGATCGAATTCGAAAGCTGGATCGAAAGGCTGGGGACGGCTCCCGAAAGGGTGGCGGCATTGAAGTCTGTATTTCCTGAATTTCCGGATGAGGCGAAGCGCCATTTCAGGATCACGGATGACTGCTCCTTCGATCTTGGCACGGCATGGATCGGTTCAGTGCGGAATTGAGAGGAGGAAAAATGGAAAAATTTCTGGCCGAGAATGAAATAATCGACTGGTCGCATCCCGATATCGTCTTGAAGGCCGGTGAGCTGGCCGAAGGCTGCATGGGCGCCAAGGCAGTCGCAAAAAGCTGCTTCGAATTCGTCAGGGACAGGATCAGACACAGCCTGGATTTCAGGCTGAACCCCGTCACCTGCAGGGCATCCGATGTGCTCAAGCATGAGACGGGCTACTGCTATGCGAAAAGCCATCTGCTCGCGGCGCTCCTGCGCGCAAATGGCATTCCCGCCGGCCTCTGCTATCAGCGTCTTGCCATCGACGACGGCAGATACTGTCTTCACGGCCTGAATGCCGTCCTTTTGCCGGAATACGGCTGGTACCGGATCGATCCACGGGGAAAGAAGCCCGGCCTCTTTGCCGAGTTCGATCCGCCCCGAGAGGTGTTGCCCTATCCGGCTTCCGGAAAGGGGGAGGGCATGCTCGCCGATATACTGGATTACCCTCTGGCAGCGGTTGTCGGGGTGCTCGAAACCTGCCCGACATACGACAGCGTGCGCGACAATCTTCCGGACATCGCATTGCCGTAGCAGATGGTATTGAAGGCCTTGGCTTGCCCGAACAGGAATTATGGTGTATATACACATTATGTCCGAAGAAGATAATGTATTTCTGGCCTGCCGCGATTGCCATTGCTCCGCGCTCAGACGAGCGAGCCGGACAATCACCCAGCATTACGAAGCATGCTTTCGCGGCACGGGCCTGCGCGCGACCCAGTTCACGCTGCTTGCGACGCTCGCCCAGATGGGGCCGCTTGCCCTTGGGTCCCTGGCTTCGGCGCTCGGGCTTGAAAGGACGACCTTGACCAGGAATCTCAGCACCCTGGAGAAGAAGGGATTCGTTCATACCCTGCCGGAAAAGGACAGGAGGGTGAGGAGAATCGAGATCACGAAAGAGGGAAGGGAGGCTGCGCTTTCGGCGCTGGATGCCTGGAAACTCGCCCAGTCGACGGCAGACGAGGTATTGGCGCGAACGGGCCTGAAGTTCTGATTTTTTTTGTCCACTTATGTGTATATACACGGAGGAATATCATGAATTATGATCTGATCGCTTCCATGGAACTGACTGGCTGTTCCGCCATTGCCGTTGCCGTGCTTTCTGCCGGATTCGGGGAAACGCTTTCGGCGAAAATCAAGATCGCTTCGGGGCTTTCAATATGGTTCGTCCTCGTCGCGCTGCTCGGCGCGACGGGCGCCCTTGGCTACGAACACGGCACCGGCGCTCCCGGCCTTGGCGTCGCCGTGATGCTTCCGATAGTCGTCTTGAGCATGGTCGTGCTTCGCTCCCCTTCGCTCAGGAGAAGGCTGGAAAATATCCCTCTTTCAATTCTCATAGGCGTTCATGCCATCCGCATCCTGGGCGTCAGCTTCCTGATCCTCTATGCGGCGGGCCGTCTTCCCGCGCCTTTCGCTCCGCTTGCCGGATGGGGGGACATCCTTGCGGGGATAGCGGCTTGGCCTGTCGCCCGGCTGGCGGCAAGGGGATGGGGAGGAGCGGTCTTCGCCTGGAACACCTTCGGCCTTCTCGACCTGATCACAGCGATCGGCCTCGGCGCCACTTCCTCTCCGGGGCCGTTGCATCTTTTGCTCGTCAAGCCGGACACCACGATCATGACCACGCTTCCCTGGCTGATCATTCCCGGATTTATCGTTCCATTGCTCGCTTCCACGCATCTGGCCATCTTCTACAGGCTGAACAGAGGCATGGCAAAGGACGGTAACCGGGTCGCAACGGGAGGGAAAAAGCAGGCAGCTTGATCCAGGCCGCCTTGACAGGATGGAGATGACGCCATATACACGTTATCAGGAACTCATGGAGAATCCGATGGAAGACAGGGCTGCAGGGGCGGTAATGGGGGCACTGATCGGTGATGCGATGGGGCTGGGCTGCCACTGGTATTACGATCTTTCCGAGCTCAGGAAGGATTGCGGCGCCTGGATATCGGATTACACCACACCCAGGGCGGACCGCTATCACGGCGGAATGGAGGCGGGCCAGCTTTCCCAGTCAGGGCTCATCCTCGTCATGCTTCTCGAGTCGGTCGTAAAAAACGGAGACTATGTCGAGGAGGATTTCACCAAAAGGCTGGACGAGGAGCTCTTTCCCCATATCGACGGCAATCCAGCCAGCGGCCCCGGGGGATACACCAGCCAGTCGATCAGGGAGGCTTACAGGCGGCGGGTATTGCAGAAGAAATCCTGGAAGGAAACGGGCGGGCATGCCGACACGACTGAAGCCGCCGAGCGGTGCATCGTGCTCGCTGCAAGGTATGCCAAAAATCCACGTGACGTCGCGGTCCATGTCTCCTCAAACTGCGTCCTGACGCAAGGCGACGAAGCGATCGTCGCCATGACGACGGCCTACAATTGCGTTCTCGCGATGCTCGTCTCGGGGGAAAAATTGACGCCTGAAATTTCAGGGAAGCTCATGAAGCTCGTGCAAAAAGGAGAACTTCCCTTCCATTCGGTTGTGAAAGGCGATTTCCTTCCGCCCCGTCCGGGAGATCCGGATCCTCCCCTTGCGGGGAAATTCTCCTCCCCGGATGCGCTGCTCACTCCCCATTATGCCGCCATGGCGGCCATCGACCCCGGCATCAGGATAGATCCGGCCTGGAAGGCTTCCATCGTCTACGGGATGCCCTGCGCCATTTATCATCAGCTGCCTGCGGCCTATTATCTGGCTTCCCGTTTTCAGGACGATTTCGAATCGGCCGTCCTCCACGCCATCAACGGAGGGGGGCAGAACATGTCGCGGGCGATGCTGACGGGCGCGCTGGTCGGCGCCCAAGTGGGGCTTTCTGGCATTCCGGCGCGCTTCGTGGATGGGCTGGAAAACGGATCGAAACTCATGGATCTTTCCGTGAAGCTGGGCAAGCTCGCTGCGCAAGGCGCTTGAAATTTCATTTCTCCTCGATATCGGAGATCAGCTGCTTCATGACATCCCCGTTCCTGTCGGTCATCACGACCTGCACAGGCCAGTAGTCATGGTCCATGTCGAGCCAGATTTCCGTTCCCTCCACCCCTGTTTCGTGCAGTTTCCTGAGGTGCAATGTCCTGATCTTTTTTGTCCCGGTGAGCAATGTTTCCTCCCCGAGGATTTCGTAATCGTAAATGTCGATCTTCCTGCCGTCCGTCGCGTGGAAGCTGAATATTCCCGACTGCGGGGGCGTGTAGGCGAACTGGTAAAGGAAGCTCAACTGGTCCTGGGTCATGGGATAAAGCTTTTCTTCCTTCGTCACATCGTTCGAGACGAGCAAGAGCCTCATGGCCTTCCAGTCGAAATGCGCAGCCTGCTGATTCTGCATGCTCCCCCTCGTGATCGTGTAAAGATCGGGCCTCAATCCCTCTTCGGTCACATGCCCTTCGCTCACCTGGGTCATGGCCCCTTTCACGAAAAGCGCGAAAATGCCGATCGCCTCGACCTTGTTGGTGATGACGTAGCGACCGTCATCCATGATGTCCCAAGTCTGGACCGCCATGCCCACGTTGGCGTCCCCCCTGAAAATCCTGAAAGTCAGTCTGGCATGATCCGGCACTTCGGTCCCTTTTTTCGTGGCCGGGGGAGCGCTTTCCGCAACGGGCGTGCTCGCAGGCTCAGGGGCGCTCTCAGGGAGAGGGGCGCTTTCAGGGCGGGGAGAACTGATTGAGCCGGGAAGCGGTTCGACGGGTTTGCTCGGGATGAGTTTCGCTTTCGGTTTGGGCGGAGCCAGCGGCTTGAACTGGACGGGTTTTTTCGGGGCGACGATTTCGGCTTCCAGCGAGACCGTCTTTTTTCCGGAATCGGGCCACTTCATTTCGGGGAAGGCGCCGAACAGCAGAAAGTGGATCAGTATGGAAATCGAGAGGGAAAGGAGCAGGGTTTTCGCTGTGCGGCTCATCGCGGCTCGATTTCTGGCGAAACCAGCGCTCCCCCAGATTTCCCGCCGAGCAGAACCCGGTTCCCTTCCCTGTTGATCCTTCCCTCGACAAGCCATCTTATCGCCTGGGGATAGATCCTGTGCTCCTGTTCGAGGACCCTCGCTGCCAGGCTTTCCTCGTCGTCATCTTCCAGAACGGGAACGGCCGCCTGGATGATGATCGCGCCGTGATCGAGCTTTTCCGTGACGAAATGAACGGTGCAGCCATGGATCTTCACGCCTTCCTCGAGCGCCTTGCGGTGCGTTTTCGTTCCGGGAAAGGAGGGGAGCAGGGAAGGGTGGATGTTGACGAGGCGCCCGGAATAGCGCTTCACGAAATCAATGCCCAATATGCGCATGAAACCGGCGAGGATGACGAAATCAGGGGAAAATTCGTCTATCTTCATGGCCAGTGCGGAATCGAAATCCTCGCGCAAAGCATAATCCTTGTGTTCTATCGAAAATGCAGGTAACTTCCTCGATCTTGCAATTTCGAGCCCCGCTGAATCGCCTCTGTTGCTGATGACGGCTGCGATTTCAATGGGGAGGTTTGAATCCAGGATGGCAGCCATGTTGCTTCCCCGCCCTGAAATCAGGATGACGATGCGCTTCATTCGACGAAAGTCTGCGCCTGCCCCGGGGCTCTCACCCTGATTTCGCCTATCTGCCATACCGATTCGCCGGATTCGCGAAGGAGATGCATCGATGCTTCGGCGTTTTCGCTCGAAGTCACGACCACCATGCCTATCCCGCAGTTGAATACCCTGTGCATTTCCGAATCGGCGACATTTCCCTTTTCCTGGAGCCAGGAAAAAAGCGGCGGCATGGTCCAGGTTTTTTGAATGGCCGCGGTCAGGTTTTCGGGCAGGATGCGCGGAATGTTCTCGAGCAGCCCCCCCCCGGTGATATGGGCGAGCCCCTTGGGAGGAAGCTGCCGGAAGAGGGAAAGCATGGATTTGACGTAAATCCGGGTCGGGGCCATGACGACTTCCGATAACGGGCGGGATTCGCCCGGCAAGATCATGGAAAGATCGGTTTTTTCGCGTTCAAGGATTTTCCTGACCAGGGAATAGCCGTTCGAATGCGCGCCGCTGGAAGCGAGTCCAAGCACGATGTCCCCTTCGCGGATTGCCGATCCGTCTATGATCTTGGATTTTTCAACGGCGCCCACAGCGAAGCCGGCGAGATCGTATTCCCCTTCCGGATACATGCCAGGCATTTCCGCCGTCTCGCCGCCGATCAGCGTGCAGCCGGCCATTTCGCATCCCGATGCGATGCCCTTGATGACGTCCGTTGCGACATTCACGTCGAGCTTTCCGCAGGCGAAATAATCGAGGAAGAACAGCGGCTCGGCACCTTGAACCAGGATGTCGTTGACGCTCATCGCGACGAGATCGATGCCCACCGTGTCATGCTTTCCCAGCATGAAGGCGAGCTTGAGCTTGGTGCCCACGCCGTCCGTTCCGGAGACCAGGACGGGCTCCCGATATTGCTTCGGGATTTCGAAAAGCGCGCCGAAGCCGCCTATTCCGCCGAGAACGCCTGCCCTCATGGTTTTTTTCGCAAAAGGCTTGATGTTCTCGACCAGTCTGTCGCCCGCGTCGATGTCCACGCCGGCGTCTTTGTAGGATAGGGAGTCTTGATTCACGTAGGATCTCTTCGAAAAAGTGTAAAATGCAGCCGATGATCGATTTTACAGCCAAAACAGCCTTTACGGAATGAAACAACTGCTCCTGGACCTTTCACCGGGCCAACCCACCCTCGCCAATTTCGTTCAGGGAAGCAACAGCGAAGCGCTTCAGGCGCTCAAAGCGCTTGCCGGGAAAGGCTCCAGAGAAAAGATGATCTACCTCTGGGGGGAAGCGGGATGCGGCAAGAGTCATCTGCTTATGGCCTGCTGCGGCGAATCCGGTCCGGATTCGCTTTATGTCGCCTGCAGAAAGGATACCCGGTTCGAATTCGAAAAGGATTTCGTTGCAGCGGACGACGTCGGAAAGCTGGACGAGGAAGGGCAAGTCAGCCTTTTCCATCTCTGCAACAGGCTGCGCGAAAGGGGCGGGGTACTGCTCGCGAGCGGCAGCGCGCCGCCGTCCGCAATGAAATTGCGTTCGGATCTTTCCACTCGCCTCGCCTGGGGGCTCGTCTATCAGCTCCATTCCCTCGACGACGAGGAAAAGCGCGAGGCGCTGAAGGCCCATGCCGGGATGCTCGGCTTCGAAATATCCGTTGAAGTGGTCAATTATTTGATGCATCATGTCCGGCGCGATTTGCCTGCGCTCGTCGAATTGATCGATGCCCTGGACAGGGATTCCAGGGAATGCAAGCGCCCGGTCACGATCCCGCTTCTCAAGGAAATCATTGAAAGGATGAAATGCGCCTAGCCCTGTTCGATCTCGACAATACCCTTCTTGCCGGCGACAGCGATTTCGAATGGGCGCAGTTTCTGATCGAAAAGGGCGTGCTCGACAGGGAGGTTTTTGAAGCCAGGAATGCGCAATTCTACGAGGATTACAAAGAGGGGGGGCTCGACATCAACGAATTCCTCGCCTTCCAGCTGAAGCCGCTTTCCAGGCACAGTAAAGCCCAGCTCGATCTCTGGCACGCCGAATACATGGAAAACAGGATCAGGCCGATGATGCTGGAGTCGGCATCGAAACTGATCGAAAGCCACAAAAACGATCTCTGCGCCATCATCACGGCGACGAACAGCTTCGTGACGGAGCCGATCGCTGCGGCCTACGGGATTTCCCACCTGATCGCAACCGAGCCCGAAATGACGGGCGGGGAATTCACGGGAAACCCCCATGGCACGCCCAGTTTCAGGGAAGGCAAGGTGGAGCGGCTGAAATCGTGGCTCGCCATGCGAGGGGAAAGTCTCGATTCGTTCGAATCGAGCTTCTTCTACAGCGATTCCCTGAACGACCTCCCCCTTCTCGGCATCGTGACGAACCCCGTCGCAGTCGACCCCGATCCGACCTTGAGGCAGCATGCCGAAAATGAAGGATGGCCGATCATCAGCCTGCGATATCCGCTATAATCTTGCAATGCGCTTCTTTTCCACGCCAAATCAATGATCCGGAAAATCATTCGACGGATTTTCGACAAGCCTAAGAGCGGTCCTGTCATCCTGCCCCTGAAAAAGCACGGCATCCACAAGGAGGATGTGAGCGTCTGCGCGAGAAAGGTGACTTCATCTCTCCAGGAGGCCGGGTTTTCAGCCTTCATCGTGGGCGGGGCGGTCAGGGATCTCGTTCTGGGCAGAAAACCCAAGGATTTCGACGTGGCGACAGACGCGGATCCCGACGAGGTCAGGGCGATATTCCGCCGCTCAAGAATCATAGGCAGGCGATTCAGGCTGGTTCATGTCTTGTGCGGCGCTGAAGTGATCGAGGTATCGACCTTCAGGCGCTCGCATGCTTCCGAAGAGGAAGCGGAAAGCGTCGACGTCCACGGCAGGGTTCTGGCCGACAATGTCTTCGGCAACCAGGAGGAGGATGCGCAGAGAAGGGATTTCACGATCAATGCGCTTTTCTACGATCCTTCCACCGAGGAAATCTGGGATTACCACGACGGCTTTGCGGATCTGAAAGCTTCCAAAATCAGGATGATAGGCGATCCGGAGACGCGCTACAGGGAGGATCCCGTGCGCATGCTCAGGGCCGTGCGCTTCGCCGCGAAGCTCGGCATGAAGCTCGACCGGGAAACGGAGGCGCCCATAAGATCCTTGGGGGAACTGCTCTCGCATGTGCCCGCAGCCAGGCTCTTCGAGGAAATGCTGAAGCTTCTGATGTCCGGGCATTCAACGGAATGCATCCCGGAATTGAGAAGGGCCGGGCTCCATCACGGATTGCTCCCCATGCTCGACGTCATCCTCGAGCAGCCCATGGGCGAGCGTTTCGTCATGGCGGCGCTCAAGAATACCGACGAACGCATAGGCGAGGAAAAGCCCGTCTCGCCTGCATTTTTGTTCGCGGTCCTGCTCTGGCACGAAGTGCTCGCGCTCTGGAAGCTCGGTCAGGAAAAAGGGGAAAGACCCATTCCCGCCTTATATGAGGCCATGGACAAGGTGCTCGACGCGCAGCAGGAAATGCTCGCCATTCCGCGCCGGTATACCACCACCATGAAGGAAATATGGGGCCTGCAGCCGCGATTCCTGCAGCGCTCCGGGCGCAGGCCTTTCCAGCTCATCGAGCACCCCAGGTTCAGGGCCGGATACGATTTCCTGACCTTGCGCGCTCAAAGCGGCGAAGTCGATCCGGAAATCGGCAAATGGTGGGAGGATTTTCAGTTCGCATCGGGAGAAGTGCGAGAGAGCATGCTGCTTGAAGAAGAGGCGCCCAAGCGAAGAAGAAGGCGCAGGCGTCCGAAAGCCGTGGAAGCCTGAAGTGGGCTCGAACCTGGCCTATATCGCCCTGGGAAGCAACCTGGCCAGGCCGGAATCCCGGATCGTTTCGGCTTTCTCCGAACTCGACGCCCTCCCGGAAACGAGGCTGGCCGCCCAATCCAGCCTTTACAGAAGCGCGCCGATTTCTGACATTGTCCAGCCCGATTACGTCAATGCCGTGGCGAAAATCGAAACGGGGCTGGATCCCTGGATGCTTCTGGAAAATTTGCTCGCCCTCGAGCTTGCCCATGGCAGAAGGAGGGAAAGACGGAATGCGCCCAGAACGCTCGATCTCGACATCCTGATGTATAATGACCTCGTCCTGATTGAAAAGCATTTGACCATTCCGCACCCCCGCATGCATGAAAGGCTGTTCGTTTTGTGCCCGCTTCTCGAGATCGCGCCGGATTGCGTGATCCCGGGAATCGGAAGGGCGCAGGATTTGCTTTCCCCGCTTTCCGGTCAAGTCCTGCAGAAAATGGCGGAGTAGCGATGCTTTTCGAGAAATACAGCTATATTGCAGTCGAGGGACCGATCGGGGTTGGCAAGACGAGCCTTGCCAGGCGCCTCGCAGCCCGTTTCGGCGACCATTGCAGGCTGCTTCTCGAAAAGCCTGAAAGGAATCCATTCCTGGCGAGATTCTACGAGGATCCGCAGCGCTTCGCCCTCTCCGCCCAGCTTTTTTTCCTTTTCCAGCGCATCCAGGAACTGCAGGAACTGATCCAGCCGGACATGTTCAGCCGCGCCACCGTGACCGATTTCCTGATCGAAAAGGATCCGCTTTTCGCGAGACTCACGCTGGGGGATGAGGAATATTATCTTTACCAGCAGATGTACAAGCATCTGCAGCCCCAGGTTCCTGTTCCCGATCTCGTCATCTACCTTCAGGCTTCCCCGGAAAAGCTGATCGAGCGCGTGAGAAGGCGCAACACGGCTTACGAGCGGAACATCACCGAAGATTATCTCGTCCGCCTTGTGGAGAGCTACAGCCGCTTTTTCCTGCATTACGAGGCCGCCCCGGTTTTCATGGTCAATAGCGACAATCTCAATTTCGTCGAGGAAAGCAACGATTTCGATTTGCTGATCGAGCGCATCGACCGGATGCGTGGAGGACGCGAATTCTTCAGCAGGGGGGCATGATGCTGACGCTCGATTCCATAAGGAAAATGAAGCAGGAAGGTCTTCCCATCGCGGCGCTGACCTGCTACGACTCGAGTTTCGCGGTGCTTCTCGAAGCCTGCGGTGTGGATATATTGCTCGTCGGGGATTCTCTCGGCATGGTGATCCAGGGCAGGCAATCGACCCTTCCCGTATCCATGGAAGAGATGGTTTATCACACGAAATGCGTGGCGCAATCCTCGAAGAGCGCCCTCATCATGGCCGACATGCCTTTCGGCAGCTATCAGGAAAATGCGGAAAAAGCCTTTGCAAACGGGGCGAGGCTCCTGTCAAGCGGCGCCCATATGGTCAAGCTGGAAGGCGCGCTTTACGACACCGTGCGTTTCCTTTCCGAGCGGGGCATCCCGGTTTGCGCGCATATCGGGCTCATGCCGCAGTCGGTGAACATTTTCGGTGGCTACCGGGTTCAGGGGAGGAATGAGGCCGACTCGAGGCGGCTGCTCGGCGAGGCTTCCGCGCTCGAGCAGGCGGGCGCTTCGATGCTGCTTCTGGAGGCGATCCCGGGGGAGCTGGCCTGCGAGATCACCGAAAGCGTCTCGATCCCCACCATAGGGATAGGAGCGGGGAAAGCCTGTTCGGGCCAGGTGCTCGTGCTCTACGACATGCTCGGCATCTATCCCGGCAAGCAGGCGAAATTCGTGAAAAATTACATGAAAGGGGCCGGCAGCATCGAAGATGCGGTCAGGCGCTATGTGGATGAAGTCAGGCGCGGCGTCTTTCCCGGTCCGGAACATACCTTCTGATGGAAACAGTCGAGACCATTTGTGCCTTGAGGGAAAGACTGAGGGGCGAAAAGGCCATTTCATTCGTTCCGACCATGGGCAACCTCCATGAAGGCCATCTCGAATTGACGAGATTGGCGAGACGCCATGCAGGATGCGTCGTCGCGAGCCTGTTCGTCAACCGCCTCCAGTTCGGAATTGGTGAGGATTTCGACCGCTATCCGAGAACCTTCGGGGAGGATTGCGAAAAACTCGAAAGGGAAAGCGTCGATATCCTATTCGCTCCGAATGAGTCCGAACTTTATCCCGTTCCCCAGGAAGTGACGGTGTCCCTGCCGAAGATCGCCGAAGCGCTTTGCGGTGCGCACCGTCCGGGGCATTTCCGCGGCATGGCGACGGTCGTATTGAAGCTCTTCAACATCGTCCAGCCCGATTTCGCCGTTTTCGGGAAAAAGGATTACCAGCAACTCCATCTCGTTTCGAAAATGGTCGAGCAGCTCGATCTTCCCATTACCGTCGTTGCCGGGGAAACGGTGCGTGAGGCCGACGGCCTGGCCATGAGTTCGAGGAACCGCTACCTCAGCGAAGCGGAACGAAGGGAAGCCAATCGGCTTTACTTCAACCTGGAAAAGACAAGGCTTGCCTGGCTTTCAGGGAAAACGGATTGCCGTTCTCTCGAGCGGGAAGCGAAAAATGACCTGGAAAAGCGGGGCTGGCAAGTCGATTATTTCGAAATCAGGGATGCGCAAAGCCTGGAAAGGCCGGGGCCATCAACTGCAAGGTTCGTCGTCCTGGGTGCGGCAAGGCTGGGAAAGACCCGTCTCATCGACAACCTGGAGATTTGATATAATCGAAAATTTTTGGAATTGATTCCATGCAAAGGACCATGCTGAATTCGAAGCTGCACAGGGCGAGGGTCACGCATTCCGAACTCCATTACGAGGGGTCTTGCGCCATCGACGAGAACCTGCTCGATGCAGCCGACATCCGGGAATACCAGCAGATCGACATCTACAACGTGACCAACGGGGAGCGCTTCACGACCTATGCGATCCGGGCGGAGAGGGGTTCGGGCATCGTTTCGGTGAACGGCGCTGCGGCGCACAAGGCTTCCCCGGGAGACATCGTGATCATCGCAAGCTATGTCGGCTGCGACGAAAAGGAGCTCGACCTGTTCAGGCCCAGGCTCGTTTACGTCGACGAATCCAATCGCATCGTGGGGGAGAGCAGCAGCATCCCCCTTCAGATGGCTTAACAGGCCGCTGAAAAAGGTCATGAGCGCAGCCGAGACAAGGCGAAAATGGTGAAAAAGCGGAGTTTACACGGAGTAAATGAGCATTTTTAGCCATTTTTCAACGCCGTGTCGGCAAGCACAATAGTTTTTCAGCAGCCTGTTAATGGTGATGACCGTCTTCGTGGGTATGACCGTGCTCGATTTCCTCGCCTGTCGCGGAACGGACGCCCGTAATGGTGCAGCTGAAGGTGAGCTTCATGCCCGCCAGCGGGTGATTGCCGTCGACGACGACCTTGTCGTGCGTCACGTCGGTGACGGTATAGACCAGCATGTCCTCGGTGCCCTCTTCCCCGCCTTCGAAGCGCATGCCGACCTCGACTTCTGCAGGGAAAAGCGATCTGGGTTCGACCCGGATCAGGTTGGGGTCGATTTCACCGAAGGCATTCTCGGGCTCCATTTCCACGGAGCATGAGTAGCCGATTTCCTTTTCGTGCAACGCTTCTTCGACCTGGGGGAATATCCCGTCATAACCGCCGTGCAGGTAGCTGACCGGCGTATCCGTTTTTTCGAGAAGGTTGCCCGCTTCGTCGGTGAGCTCGAAGTTGAGGGATACCACCGTATTTTTTTCGATGCGCATTGCAGGCCATCCATGAATGAAAAGCGCATTCTAACCGATTTCGCTTTGGGATGAAGAATTTTGTGACCCCATTTATAATGGGGCATGCTTGGAGAACTTTCTACATCCGAATTCCTGCGCGATTTCTGGCAAAAGAAGCCGCTTCTGATCCGCAATGCCATTCCCGGCTTCGAGGGTCTCCTGGATCCGGACGAACTGAAAGGGCTTTCTTTTCGGGAAGATGTGCAGTCCCGCATCGTGACTTTCGAGGAAGGGAAATGGTCGCTGGAGCACGGTCCTTTCGGGAAAAAGGACTTCAGGAGGCGCCCGGGATGCTGGACTCTGCTGGTTCAGGGGGTCAACCATTTCCTTGCCGAGGGCGAGAAGCTGCTCAGGCATTTCGATTTCATTCCGCATGCCAGACTGGATGATCTCATGGTCAGTTTCGCGCCGAATGGCTGCGGCGTGGGGCCCCATTTCGACTCTTACGACGTGTTCCTGCTTCAGGGAATGGGGGGGCGGCGCTGGCAGATTTCGTCCAACCAGGGCAGGGAACTGGTTCCCGATGCGCCGCTCAGGATACTGAGCCGCTTCGACCCTGAACAGGAATGGATACTGGAGCCAGGCGACATGCTCTACCTTCCCCCGAAATACGCGCACAACGGCATCGCCCTGGGCGATTCGATGACCTATTCGATCGGCTTCAGGGCGCCCAGCCATCAGGAACTGGCGACGCAGTTCCTGGTCCATCTCCAGGACCATTTCGAAATTTCCGGGATGTACGAGGATCCGGATCTCGAAGCGCAGGATCATCCGGCGGAAATCGGCAGAAACATGCTTGAAAAGGTGGGAAAGGTGATCGATTCCATACGCTGGGACGAGAAGGACGTCGAGCAATTTCTTGGCCTTTATCTTTCCGAGCCCAAGCCCCATCTTTTCTTCGACCCGCCTTCCCGCCCCTTGTCGGAGAAGACGTTTCTCTGGAAAATCAGGGAATCGGGCATTCATCTGGACTTGAGATCGCAGATGCTTTTCACCGAAGACCATATTTTCATCAATGGCGAAATGCTTTCCTTAGGGCATCTCGACCGATCCCTGTTGGTCATGCTGGCCGACAGGCGAAGCGCGCCTGAAGTGGATACGGACAGGGATACGGCGTCCCTGCTTTACCAATGGTACAGGGAGGGCTATATTGGGATTGGAGGCGAAATTGGCTGAGCACCGCAAACTCAACGGTCTTGCCGAATACAATGAGGCCATCGACGAAATCATAGTCCTGGCGAAGCGGCATATCATGATTTTCGACTACAATCTCGAAAACATGGGATTCAACAGCGCCATGCGTTCGGAGAGGCTGCGCGATTTCCTTCTACAGAACCCGGAGAACCGCCTGTCCATCGTCTTGAAGAGCGTCGATTATCTGGACAGATATTGCCCCCGCATCGTCTTGCTGTTGAAGCGCTTCAGCCACAACATGGCGGTACATCTGATCCTTCCGGAAATCGCCGGGGTATATGACCCCTTCTGCCTTGCAGACGGCGATCATTATGTCAGGCGATTCCATTTCGACGACCCCAGGGGGGTGATGGGCATCAGCGATTCCCACGAAGGGAGAACGCTTTTGCTGCGCTTCGAGCAGATTTGGCGGGCGTCAACCGTCGCGGTTCATGCCGATACCACCGGGTTATGAGAAAAATCTGATGATCCACTGGAAAATTTCATTAAATCTGCTAAAATTCCAGCGTCGGCATAATTCAAGTACTTTGAGTGGCCGATAGCCATTCAGGTTCTGTATCAACTTTAATTTTAAGGAATAACATAATGAATCGCTCGCTCCTCCTCGCTGCCTTGATCGGCCTTACCCTTACCGCTTGCGGTGAAAAGCCCGCTCCGGCTCCGGAATCGGCTCCTGCTCCTGCTGAAGCGCCTGCTGCTCCTGCTGCACCCGCTGCTCCTGCAGCTCCTGCTGCCAGCGATGCATCTGCTGCTGCGCCTGCTGCCAGCGACGCTGCTCCTGCTGCTCCTGCTGCTCCCGCAGCAAACTGAGCCGAAATGCTCGACAAAAAAGCCGGCCTTGCGCCGGCTTTTTTGTTTAGGCGATTTGCCGCCAGCCGAAACCCTCCTTCTGGCAGGCAATGCCTATCCATTCCTCGCTGCAGTTCATGGCCCTGCTCAGGGCGCATCTGGCGAGAGCAGGGGTGTTGTTCTTCTGGCTGAGATGGGCTGCGATGACATGCTGCAGACGGCTCTGGTCCAGTCTTAGCAGGAGTCTCGAAGCGCTTTCGTTGTCGAGATGCCCGAAACGTCCTGAAATGCGCTTGATGAGCATCGGGGGATAGGCGCTTCTTGCAAGCATCTCGGTGTCGTGATTGCATTCCAGAACCAGACTGTCGCATCCGCTCAGCATCGTCTCGATATGGGCCGTGGATGATCCGGCATCCGTGATCACGCCCAGCCTTGTCGCGCCGTTTCCGAAAACGAACTGGACGGGTTCGCGCGCATCGTGCGGCACAGGAAAGGGTTCCATTTCGACGTCGCCGATGCCGAAGCGCTGATAGCCTTCAATCAGGCTGATTTTCAGGCCAGAATAGGCGGCCTCGTCAGACCTGAACGTGCCATGGGTGAGCCATACCGGGATTCCGAATTTCCTCGCGAAGCGAACCACCCCGCTGGCATGGTCTTCATGCTCGTGCGTGACGAGGATGCCCGAAATGTCTTCGGGAGAGAGAAAGAGCCGGGAGAGCCTGGACAGGGTTTCCCTGAGGCCCAGGCCGCAATCGAGCATGACGCGGGTTCTCCCGGATTCGACGATCAGCGCATTGCCTTCGCTGCCGCTGGCGAGCGATGCGAAACGCATGAATCACTTCAGCTGTTCGAAGAGCAGCTTCAGTATTTTCGCGGAAGTTTCGGTATGTTCCGAGAAGCCGTCCTTGTCGAGAACGGTCACTGCGCTTCCTGCACCGCTTGCCCTGACCTGGATGCGGTATTTCAGGGGCTTGGCCTGCTTCTTGTCCTTCCAGAATGCCAGGCTCGAAAGGAATCCTTCCTCCTGGGCGGCCTTTTTCGGATCGGCATAATTCACGAAATAGATGCCCTTGTTCCTGTCCTGATCTTCGACGGTGAAGCCCACCCTGTCGAGCGCCAGGCCGACCTGACGCCATGCGCGGTCGACCGGAATATCGAGCGTGATGTCGTTGTCCTGACTCGAAAGCCTGGCATGGGTCGGGGCGGATTCGACGGGACTCGCCTGGGTTGCGCCGAAATTCAGCATGAGCTTGCTCAGCATTTCCGTCTCGAGCTCGATATTCGGGGGAGAAGGCTGCCACTGCGTCTTGTCCGAGCCGATAAGCGAATGCCCGGTGGTCCCGGTCATTCCGCGCTGGCTGACATAAATGTCGGTATCGGTTCCGTCGCGCTCGAGCCGGGTGCGGTACTTGTTGCGAAGGCCTTGGGACTCCTTCCATTCCGTTTCCATGATGCCCGCCTTGGGATCGTCAATCTTCAGCGTATAGCCCATATCCGTCCAGAAGGACTTGATTCTCGGCCAGAGTTCCTCGGGCGTTCCCTGAACCACGAGCCATCTTTCCGTTCCTTCCCGCTCGATTTTCGCTGATTTGATTTCAGGAAGAACGGCCCGGGTGGTCTGCGCCTGCTGGTAGGTGGAAAGGGTTGCGCTTCCCCCTCCTTCAGGAATGCCGTAGCGGTCGTTTTCAGCCGGTTTGGTGAGATCGGGCGGGATTTCCAGCTCGGCGCCCGGTTTGGCCGATGTATAGTCGGTCTTGTGGGCAAAAGGCAAATGGCTGCACCCTGAAATCAGGAGAGCCGAGGCAAGAAGGGGGATCGAGACAGAGTTTTTCATGATTCCATTCTCATGCGGTTCAAAAGGTTATCCCGGCGCTTTGCATCGCATCGAGCACCATTTCGTGATAGCAGTCACTGAGCTGCGTCATGGGAAGGCGCAGCGCAGGCCCGGTCAGGCCCATTTTCGACAGCGCCCATTTTACGGGAATCGGGTTCGCCTCGACGAAAAGCTTCCTGTGCAGAGGAAGCAGCTTCTCATTGATTCCGCGCGCTTCCGCTACCTTTCCCGCCAAGGCCGCTTCGCATAGCGCGTGCATCAGACGCGGGGCCACGTTGGCGGTGACGGAAATGGCACCCCGCCCTCCCAGCAGCATCAGCGCGAGTGCGCTCGCATCGTCCCCGCTGTAAACTGAAAAGCTTTCAGGCGCCTTGCGGATCAGGTCGGAGCCTCTTTCCATGTTTCCGGTCGCGTCCTTGATGCCTATGATGTTCGGGATTTCGGCCAGCCTGAGCGCGGTTTCGTTCGAAAGGTCCACGGCCGTTCTGCCCGGGACATTGTAAAGGATCATCGGAATGTCGACAGCCTCCGCGATCGCCCTGAAATGCTGATAAAGCCCTTCCTGGGTGGGCTTGTTGTAATAGGGAACGACGGAAAGCGTAGCGTCAGCCCCGGTTTCTTTCGCGAAAGCCGAAAGCAGGATCGCCTCTTTCGTCGAATTCGCGCCTGTTCCGGCGATCACTGGAATTCGTCCCGCGACATGCTCCACGACTGTGGAAATCAGCAGCCCGTGCTCTTCGAAATCCACGGTGGGCGATTCGCCTGTGGTGCCGACGACGACGATGCCGTCCGTCCCTTCAGAGACATGAAAATCGATAAGCGAGCGCAGTCCGACGAGATCCAGGGACCCATCGTCCTGCATGGGCGTGATTATCGCTACCAGACTGCCTTTTAGCATACGAACATCCGAAAAATTCAGTATTCTACCCGATTATTTACCGGATCCGTAATCTTTTCCTCTTCCTGCTGCAGCCGCCACATGTGGGCATAGGTCCCGTTCATTTCAAGCAGCATCCTGTGATTTCCCTGCTCGATGATCCTGCCGTGGTCCATGACGAGGATCAGGTCGGAATCGACGATGGTCGAAAGCCTGTGGGCGATGACGAGGGTGGTCCGGTTCTTTGCAATGCGCCTCAGTTCATGCTGGATGCGTTTTTCCGATTTCGAATCGAGGGCGGAAGTCGCTTCGTCGAAGATCAGGACCGCAGGGTGCTTCAGTATCGCGCGGGCGATGGCGACGCGCTGCTTTTCCCCGCCCGAGAGCTTCAGCCCGCGTTCTCCGACCAGCGTTTCGTAGCCTTGCGGAAGAGAGGAGACGAAATCGTGGATATGCGCCATTTTCGCCGCCTCGATGACTTCCTCATGGCTCGCATCGAGCCGCCCGTAGGCGATGTTGTAATAAATGCTGTCGTTGAAGAGAACGGTGTCCTGGGGCACGATGCCTATCGCCGCCCTCAGGCTCTTCTGGGTGACCAGCCGGACGTCCTGCCCGCCTATCAGCACCTTTCCCCCGTCTGCTTCGTAGAACCTGAAAAGGAGGCGGGATAAGGTCGATTTTCCCGATCCGCTGCTGCCCACCACAGCGACGGTCTTTCCTGCCGGGATTTCGAAATCGACGTCGTGAAGGATCTGCCTTTCCTTTTCGTAGGAAAAATCGACATGCTCGAACCTGACGGAGACATGGCCTGGAATGAGGTCCTTCGCGTCCGGCCTGTCCCTGATTTCCGGAAATTGATCCAGAAGGCCGAACATTTTTTCCATGTCAGCCAGGGAATGCCTGATTTCCCGGTAGACGAAGCCCAGGAAGTTGAGCGGCATGTAGAGCTGGAGCATGTAGGCGTTCACGAGGACCAGGTCCCCCAGGGTCATCTTCTTCTCGACGACCCCGCGTGAGGCGAGCCACATCAGGACCGTGATGCCCACCGCGATGATTGCGCTCTGTCCCCCATTGAGCCAGGCGAGCGAGGTCTGACTTCTGACCGCGGCGTTTTCCCAGGTTTCGAGGCTCGAATCGTAGCGCATCGCCTCGTATTGCTCGTTGGAAAAATACTTGACCGTTTCGTAATTGAGGAGGCTGTCTATGGCGCGCGTATTCGCCTTCGAATCCATCTCGTTCATGGTCCTGCGGAAAGTCATGCGCCATTCCGTGATGGCGAGCGTGAAGCCGATGTAGACGAACAGCGTGAGGCAGATGATGATCGCGAACCAGGCGTTGTATTTCGAGAGCAGGATGAGGGCGACGAGGGCGATTTCGACGATCGTGGGAATGATGTTGAACAGCATGAAATTGAGCAGGAAGCTGATGCCTTTCGTGCCCCGCTCGATATCCCTCGACATGCCTCCGGTCTGCCGCTCGAGATGGAAGCGTAGGCTGAGCGCATGCAGGTGCTGGAATACCTTCATCGCGATGCGTCTTATGGCGCGCTGCGTCACCTTGGCGAACACCGCGTCCCTGAGTTCGCCGAAGAGCGTATTGAAGAATCTCAAGGATCCGTAGGCGAAAAGCAGGGCTGCTGGGAGCACCAGGAAGGGCCCTTGCAGGGAATCGACGACATGCTTGAACACGATGGGCACGGTCACCCCCGCAGCTTTCGCCAGAATGAGGAAAAGCGCCGAAAGAACCACCCTTCCCCTGAATTCGAGGAGATAGGGCAGCAACGTTTTGACGGCCTTCCAGTCACCTGAATTCATGGTCTCTTCCATAGCCTGCCATGCCCGTCAGGAACCTGACGAGCCCGTAGGAGAGCCAGGTCAGCATGCGGGTGGAAAGCGGCTGTCTTGCCCAGCTGTCGGGATGGAGTCTCGTCGAGTCTTGCTCTATCGATTCGAGAAGACTTTTTCTCAATTCGGAAGCAAAGGCCTCATCCTTGATCACGACGTTGGCTTCCCTCGCCAGAAGCAGGCTGAAGGGATCGATGTTTGAGGAACCCACTGTCGTCCATTGATTGTCGACGACGGCGACCTTGGCATGCATCAGGCTCTTGTGGTATTCGTAAATCTCTATGCCCGAATCCAGGAAATTGCCGTAAAGGGCGCGCGTCGCGTAATGCAGAAGCAGGTATTCCACTCTTCCCTGAAGCAGCAGAACCACCCTGACGCCTCGCGAGGCCGCATCGACGAGCGCATGGCGGAAGCCGAGGCCAGGGAAGAAATAGGCATTGGCGATGATGATTTCTTTTCTCGCCGAGGCGATGGCGCGCAAATAGGCGAGCTCGATATTCCTTCTGTGCCTCAGGTTGTCCCTGACCAGGAATGCGGCCAACTGGTTTCCAGGTCTTTCATCGTTTCTCGGGGTATGGTTGTCCTGCCATGGCTTCTGGAAGTGCATCCAGGCGCGCAATATCCAGAGGCTTTTCACGGAATGGTGGATTTCGGAGACGAGCGGGCCGCGTATTTCCACTGCATAATCGAATCTGGGCGGAATGCTTTCCCCCTTGATCGGGATGCCGGGTATGTTCCTGTCGTCGATGATGTTGATTCCGCCGACGAAAGCCGTCCTGGCGTCGATCACCGCAAGCTTCCTGTGCAGCCTTCGGAGGCGGCTTCTCCTCAGCGTCCAGGGGGAAGTCCTCTGTCCGAAAAAAAGCACGTGCACGCCTGCTTTTTCCAGTTCCATGACAAAGGATTCGGGAAGCGTTCTGGAGCCGAAGCCGTCGACCATGAGGTGCACCGCCACCCCTCTTCCGGCAGCCCGCTGCAATGCCTTTCCTATCGTGATCCCGGCCCTGTCGTGTTCGAAAATGTAGGTTTCGAGGAAGATTTCATGGGAAGCATCGTCCATGACCCGTTCCAGGGCGGGAAAGTATTCGTCCCCGTTCTGCAATAGTCTGATGGCATTTCCGGAGACGAAATGTTCCGTCATTTCAGGATGATGGTGGTGGAAAGGGGCGCATGGTCGGATATCCTGGACCAGGGGCGCCCCTGGTGGACCGATGCGCCCCTGACATTGAAGCCGCGCACGTAAATCCTGTCCAGGCGGAAGATGGGGAGCACGGAAGGAAAGCTTTTCGCCACCCTGCCCTGGGTGGTTTCGAAGACCTCGTTCAAGGGCCTGCCGTTGACCAGGATTTTTTCGGCCCGGCAGGACCAGTCGTTGAAGTCGCCCGCGACGATCAGGGGACAGTCGGGGGGGACGAGCTGCTCGATCATTTTCTGCAGCGCGGCAACCTGCTTTCTCCTCACCCGCACGGACAGACCCATGTGGGTGCAGATGCAGTGCAGATGCCTGTCCCACGAGGGAATTTCGATTTCGCAATGGAGCAGGCCGCGGCTTTCGAATCGATGCCCGGAAATGTCGTAGTTGTCCCAGTTCAGGATAGGGAAGCGGCTCAGGATCGCATTGCCATGATGGCCTTCCTCATAGACGGCGTTCTTGCCATAGGCATATTCAGGCCAGACCGTCTCGGCCAGGAATTCGTACTGGGGCGAGCCTGGCCAGTTGTCGACGGTGGAGGCGCGCGTTTCATGGGAGCCCTGCACTTCCTGAAGAAAAATGAGATCGGCGCCCATGCCGTGCAGGTTTTCGCGCAGCTCGTGAACCGTGAAGCGCCTGTTGAAATGCGAAAAACCCTTGTGAATGTTGTAGGTTGCGACGTGCAGGATTCTCGACATTTCAGGAGGCTTCGAGCATTCTGGAAAGCGCGAGCTTCGCCAGTTTCGCATCATTTTCAGGCACGGTGATCCTGTTGACCACATGCCCTTCCAGCAGGTTTTCCAGCGTCCACAATAGATGCTGGGGGTCGATCCTGGCCATGGTCGAGCACATGCAGAAAGTCGGAGACATGAACTGGACGATTTTTTCCTGAGACCCGAATTCTCCGGCCAGGCGGTTGACGAGATTGAGCTCGGTGCCGACCAGCCAGCGCGTGCCGGGAGGAGAAGCGGCTATGGTTTTGATGATGGTTTCCGTTGAACCCACTTCGTCGGAAAGCCTGCAGACTTCGAATCTGCATTCGGGATGGGCAATCACCCTGCCTTCCGGGTATTTCTTCCTGAAGCTTTCGATATGCTGCGGCTGGAACATCTGATGGACTGAACAATGCCCTTTCCAGAGCAGCATCCTGGCTTTCTTGATGGCTTCAACGCTGTGTCCGCCCATGGGCAGGTCGTAATCCCATACCAGCATTTCCTCCTGAGGGATGCCCATTTTGTGGCCGGACCATCTGCCGAGGTGCTGGTCTGGGAAGAACAGCACCTTTTCGCGCTTCGAGAAGGCCCATTCCAGGATTTTTCCGGCGTTCGAGGAAGTGCAGACTATGCCGCCATGTTCGCCGCAGAAGGCCTTCAGGTCCGCGGCTGAATTGATGTAGGTCACGGGAGTCACGGTTTCTTCCGGATCGAGCAGGGAAGAGAGTTCTCGCCATGCCCTTTCCACCTTGGAGAGATTGGCCATGTCGGCCATGGAGCATCCTGCGGAAAGATCGGGCAGGATGGCGATCTGTTCGGGAGAGGTCAGAATGTCCGCCACTTCGGCCATGAAATGCACGCCGCAGAACACGATGTGCTTCGCTCTGGATTGCGCCGCGAGGCGGGAAAGCCTGAGCGAATCGCCGGTCAGGTCGGCATGCCTGTAAACGTCTTCCCGCTGGTAATGATGGCCCAGGATGACGAGATCCTTGCCCAGGCTCGCCTTGGCCTTCCTGATGCGTTCTTCGCAATCCGCGTCGCTCAGGTTCCTGTAGGAATCGAAGGCGAGGGTCATATTTGCTCCTGTCATTGGTATCGCATTTCCGGCAATTTCAGGATGGCTGACGCATTGCTCGAAGAAAAGACCTTGTTCGCCGCTTCCATGAAAGGGAGCCAGAGATAATTCAAATGTTCCCTGGCTGAAAGCGTAACGGGAACGGGCTCATCGAGCCTGAAGCCGAACACATGCTCGGTATTCGTCGTCACCCCGGGCGCATAGCGG
>JAJZVB010000141.1 GCA_021845885.1 Pseudomonadota bacterium | reverse complement strand
GTACCGGACAGCGCGCCAGCGCGGAAATCGCGGCCTTGACGAAAAATGACATGAATCCGAGCTTGACGCCATGCTCCTTCTCGAATTTTTCACGGTAGCGGCTGCGCAATTCGACGACAGCATGCATGTCCACCTCGTTGAAGGTGGTGAGAATCGCCGCATTCTGCTGAGATTCGAGCAGCCTTTTCGCGATCCTCATCCTCACGCGAGACATCGGCACCCGTCTCACCTTTCTTTCTTCTCCCTTCTTTGCATGGGAAATGACGTCTTCCTTGGTGATGCGCCCCCCCTTTCCCGTTCCCTCGATCTCGGCAGCATTCAGTCCGCTCTCTTCGACGAGCTTCCTGGCTGCCGGCATGAGGACGGGCTTTTCCGGTTCTTGCAGGATTTCGGGTTCTTGCGGGATTGCCTTCCCTTCCGTATCGAGCATGGCGATGACTTCCCCGCTCTTCACGACGCTGCCCTCTTCCTTCAGTATCCTCGAGATCACGCCTGACTGGGTCGCTGGCGTCTCGAGCACCACCTTGTCGGTTTCGATGTCGATGAGGTTTTCCCCCCTTTGTGCATATTCGCCTTCCTTTTTGTGCCAGGAAAGCAGGGTCGCCTCCGATACGGATTCGGATAGCTGGGGCACCTTGATTTCAATCAGCATGTTCTCTCCTAATGTTCCGCAAAAGCGGCGTCGATCAGTTCCTTCTGCCGGGCCAGATATTTCGCATAATAGCCTGCCGCGGGGGAAGCCGAGGAGGGCCTTGTCGAGGAAAGGAGCTTTCTTTCACCGATATGCCTCAGCAGGTAATGCTCGAGATGCCGCCATGCCCCCTGATTCTTCGGTTCCTCCTGGCACCAGAGGATTTCCTGCGCATTGCCGTAACTGGCGATCTCCGCCTTGAAATCGTCATGGGGAAAGGGATAGAGCTGGTTGATGCGCACGATGGCCATGTCGGCGATATTCTTTTCGTTTCTGGCGCGGACAAGCTCGAAATAGATCTTTCCTGCACAAAGAATGATCCTTCTGACCTTTTCCTTGTCGATTCCCGGATCGACTTCCCCGGTGACAGGCATGAATTTGCCTTCCGAGAGATCCTGGAGGGAAGAAACCGAATCCCTGCTTCTCAACAGGCTCTTAGGGGTGAACAAGATCAATGGCTTGCGGTATGGACGGAGCATCTGCCGGCGCAGCAGATGGAACATCTGGGCGGGTGTGGAAGGCACGCAGACCTGAATGTTGTAATCTGCGCAAAGCTGCAGGTAGCGCTCGATGCGTGCGGAAGAATGCTCCGGGCCCTGCCCCTCGTGTCCGTGCGGGAGCATCATGACCAGCCCGCAAAGTCTGCCCCATTTCGCCTCCCCCGAAGTGATGAACTGGTCTATGACCACCTGTGCGCCGTTGGCGAAATCGCCGAATTGCGCCTCCCAGATCACGAGTTCATCGGGTTCTGCAGTGGCATAGCCGTATTCGAAGCCGAGCACGGCTTCCTCGGAAAGGACGGAATCGACGATGGCGCAATCGGCCTGCTTGTCCGATACATGCTGCAGGGGGATATAAATGCCCTCGTCCCATCTTTCCCTGTTCTGGTCGTGCAATACGGCATGCCTGTGGAAGAAGGTTCCCCTGCCCACATCCTGCCCGGAAATCCTGACCGAATATCCCGCCTCGAGAAGGGAAGCATAGGCGAGATTCTCGGCCATGCCCCAATCCAGGGGAAGATTGCCTGCCCCCATTTCCCGCCTGTCAGAGATGATTTTCTCTACCCTGGGATGAAGCCTGAAATTGTCGGGAACCGCCGTCAATCTTTCCGAAAGGCGTCTCAGGTCGCCGATCGGGATGGAAGTATCGTCCGCTTCGTTCCATTTCGCATTCCTGAATCTCGACCAGTTCGATGAAAAGGGATTTTTCGCGCCCTTCAGAAAATTGACATTGGGATGCTCCCCCCTGTCCATGGCCGAGCGGTAAGATTCCGCCATCGCTTCCGCCTCCTTTTTCGAGACGATGCCGAGGGATTCGAGCCTATTCGCATAAAGCTCGCGCGTGCCGGGATGGGTATTGATGATCTTGTACATGAGCGGCTGGGTCACGAGCGGCTCGTCCTGCTCGTTGTGCCCGTGGCGCCTGAAGCAGACCATGTCGATGATGACGTCCTTCTGGAATGTATTCCTGAAATCCAGCGCGATTCCGGTCGCCATCAAAAGCGCCTCGGGATCGTCCGCGTTGACATGGAAAATCGGCGCTTCGACCATTTTGCCGACGTCGCTGCAGTATATGGTCGAGCGCGTATCCCTGGGATCCGAAGTCGTGAAACCGATCTGGTTGTTGACGATGACATGCACCGTGCCTCCGGTGCCGTAACCCCTGGTCTTGGACAGGTTGAGCGTTTCCATGACCACCCCCTGCCCGGAAAATGCCGCATCCCCATGAATCAGAATGGGCAGCACCTGTCTTCCTTCGAAATCGCCGCGCCTGTGCTGGCGCGCCCTGACGGAACCTTCCACGACAGGATTGACGATCTCGAGGTGCGAGGGATTGAAGGCCAAAGTCACATGCATGGGTCCGCCGGGGGTCATGATGTCGGATGAAAACCCCTGATGATACTTGACGTCCCCTGAAGAAAGCTCGGCCACTTCCCTGCCCTCGAACTCGGAGAAGAGTTCCGCGGGCATTTTCCCCAGCGTGTTGACGAGCACGTTGAGCCTTCCCCTGTGCGCCATGCCGATCACGACTTCGTGCACTCCTTCGGAACCCGCCTTCTGCAGCAGATGGTCGAGAAGCGGGATCACGCTTTCCCCGCCTTCGAGCGAAAAACGCTTCTGGCCGACATAACGGGTATGCAGGTAGCGCTCCAGGGTTTCGGCTTCCGTCAGCCTTTGCAGGATGAGCTTCCGGTATTCAGCGGAAAAATCGGGCTGCGAGCGGCAGCCCTCGAATCTCCCCTGGATCCAGCGCTTCTGGGCATTCTCGCCGATGTACATGTATTCGATGCCGATGGATCCGCAATAGGTCTTCCTCAATGCATCCAGGATTTCCCTCAATGTCACCCGCTCGGGTCCGACCAGGGAACCCGTGTCGAAAACGACGTCCATGTCGGCGTCATTCAACCCGTAATGGGCGGGATCGAGCTCGGGCACTTCGGGTTTCCCATGGCGCATCAAGGGATCGAGTTCAGCCTGGCGGACGCCGAGAAAACGATGGGCATTGATGAGCTGCAGGACGGAAATCTGCCTTCTGTCGAAAGCGGCGGGCGCAGCCTCGGCCCGGGGCAGTCCTTGAAATTCCCTGCGCCAGGTTTCAGGAACCGATTCGGGATCCTTCAGGTAATCCTCGAACAGCGCCTCGACATAGGCTGCATTGGGCGCCCAGGCATCATTCATCGACCGCGCTCCGAAATCGGCACGAAATCGCGCTTTTCGGGGCCGCGATAGAGCTGCCTGGGCCTGCCGATCTTGTGCTCCGTATCCGAAATCATTTCATTCCACTGGGAAATCCAGCCTATGGTCCTGGCGATCGCGAAGATCACGGTGAACATGTTGAGCGGAACCTTGAGCGCGCGCAAGACGATGCCGGAATAGAAATCCACGTTGGGATAGAGCTTGCGCTCGATGAAATAATCGTCCTGCAGCGCCACCCGCTCGAGCTCCATCGCCATCTCGAACATTTTGTCGTTCTGCAGCCCGAGTTCGGTCAGGACCTCGTAGCAGGTCTCGCGCATCACCCTTGCCCGCGGGTCCATGTTCTTGTAGACCCTGTGACCGAACCCCATCAGCCTGAAGCTGTCGTTCCTGTCCTTGGCCCGGGCGATGAATTTGGGTATATGGGAAATGTTGCCGATCTCGTCGAGCATCTTGAGCACGGCTTCATTCGCCCCGCCGTGCGCAGGCCCCCAGAGCGCAGCTATCCCCGCCGCGACGCAGGCGAAAGGGTTCGCGCCTGAAGAGCCGGCGAGCCTCACGGTGGAAGTCGATGCATTCTGTTCGTGATCCGCGTGAAGGATGAAGATGCGCTCCAGCGCCCGGACGATCTTCGGATTGGCGAAATATTGTTCGCAGGGCGTGGCGAACATCATGTGGAGGAAATTCTCCACATAACCCAGCCTGTTATCCGGATACATGAAAGGATGACCGATGTTGTACTTGTAGCACATCGCGGCAATGGTCGGCACCTTGGCGATCAGGCGCAAGGCCGACACTTCCCTGTGCTCGGGATTGTTGATATCCAGCGTGTCGTGGTAGAAGGCCGAAAGCGCCC
>JAJZVB010000140.1 GCA_021845885.1 Pseudomonadota bacterium | reverse complement strand
AAGCCCTCCGGCCCGAGCGTCGTGAACTTCTTCAGACGCTAGCGCAGCGCCCTCACCCCCGCCCTGTCCGGGGCATTGCGTCCGCGCGGAATGGCCGTCATCCGAACCGTGGATTTCATGATGGCTCCTTGCATGAATGTATGAGCCTAATTTATTAAAGCGCCCCCCCCTCGAGGCAAGGGCCTTCGGACATGCGGCATCATACGGCGGACGGAAGGAAATATTTCCGATATCCGGTCGACTCCGGGGAGCGGATGGAAGTCAGAAATCGTAATCCACGATGAGCGGGGCATGGTCGGAGAAGCGGCTTTCCGTGTAGACGCGGGCGCTTCTGGCTTTCCTCGCGATGCCTTCCGTCGCCACCTGGTAGTCTATCCGCCATCCCACGTTCTTTTCCCAGGCCGCCCCCCGGTTCGACCACCAGGTATAGGCCTCGCCCGTCGCCTCGGGATGGAGCTTGCGGTAAACGTCGACCCAGCCCACTTCTTCGAAGACACGGGTGAGCCAGGCGCGTTCTTCGGGAAGGAAGCCGGAATTCTTCTGGTTGGATTTCCAGTTCTTCAGGTCGATCTCCCTGTGCGCGATGTTCCAGTCCCCGCAAAGGATCACCTCCCTCCCGCAGGACCTCAACGCCCTCAGATGGGGAAGGAATTTTTCCAGGAAATAATATTTCACCTGCTGGCGTTCCTCGGAACTCGATCCGGAGGGAAGGTAGAGCGAGATGACGGAAAGGTTGCCGTAATCGGCCTGAAGATACCGCCCTTCGCAATCGATTTCGGGAATTCCCAGTCCTTCGACGATGTTGTCGGGCTCCTTTCTGGAATAGATCCCGACCCCGCTGTATCCCTTCTTCTCGGCGTAATGGAAGCAGCCGGAAAAACCGGGAGGATTCTCGGGCATGTCCCGATTCTGCGCCTTGAGCTCCTGGACGCAGACGAGATCGGCGTCCAGAAGGACCATCCATTCGAAGAAGCCCTTCCTCGCCGCAGATCGGATGCCGTTGAGGTTTAAGGTGATTATGCGTAACATATATTTTTCTCTCAGGATGTTCCAAATGCGATCTCTCAGCACCGAATTCATCGAATTCGCACTGGGCAAGGCAGTGCTGCGCTTCGGCGAATTCACGACCAAGGCGGGCAGGCTTTCCCCCTATTTCTTCAATGCGGGGCTTTTCAACGACGGCGAATCGCTCGGGAAGCTCGGTGAATTCTACGCCAAAGCGATCCTCGCCTCAAAGATCGATTTCGACATGCTTTACGGCCCGGCCTACAAGGGCATACCGCTCGTCGCGACGACTGCGATCGCCCTATCCGGCCTGGGACATAACAAGCCTTTCTGCTTCAACAGGAAGGAAGCGAAGGCCCACGGGGAAGGCGGAAGCACCATAGGCGCCCCGCTCCATGGCCGCGTGCTCATCGTCGACGACGTCATATCGGCAGGCACTTCGGTCAGGGAATCCGTCGAAATCATCAGGAATGCGGGCGCCAAACCCTGCTGCGTCGCGATCGCGCTGGACAGGATGGAGAAGGGGCTTTCCGAGAAATCGGCGGCCGATGAGGTCGAATCGGCCCACGGCATGCCCGTGATCAGCATCGCCAACCTCGACGATCTCCTCGTCTACCTCGAAACGAAAGAAGGCATGGCCGAGAACCTGGAAAATGTCAGGTATTACAGGGAAAGATACGGAGCGGCCCATGCTTGAAAGATACAGCCTTCCCCTCTTCGCGCTTTTCCTCCTTTCCCTGCCCGTCCATGCAAAATCGATCAAGTGCGTCGACAGCAAGGGAACCACCCATTACGGGGACACCATTCCGCAGGAATGCGCCGACCGTCCCGTATCCGAGCTCGACGACAAGGGCGTCCCCCTGAAGGAAAACCCTGCAAACATGACGCCCGAAGAAAGAAGGGCCATGGAGCTCGAGGTGCAGAAGGAGGCGAGCGAAGCGCAGAAAAACATGGAGCAGGGAAGGCGCGACAGTGCCCTTCTCGGCACCTATTCGAGCGAGGCCGAAATCGACATGGCCAGGAACAGGAATGTCCAGCAGCTTTCCCTTTCCCTCGGCAATGTGGAGTCGAGGCTCAAGGCCGCGAAGGACAAGCTCGACCAGTACAGCGCCCAGGCCGGAAATTACGCCAGGTCGAACAAGCCCGTCCCTGCGGACCTTTCCCAGAATATCGCGGCTGCGAAAAAAGAATACAGCGATCTCTCGGTCGAGCGGGCACAGAAGCAGCAGGATCTCGATGCTATGAAGGCGAAATACGACGCCGACAGGAAGCGCTACCGGGAACTCACCCAGAAGCAGCCGGAAAAGCAGCAGCCATGACAGCCAGGACGAGCTAGCGGGGCCTTGGATGTTGATTCCCCTTGCATCTTGGACCATCATGAATCCGGATCAGGCATCAGACATGACGCTTTCATTCACGTCAATATAGGATGGCTGCTACGTTAGGGCACACCGCCATGTTTCCAGTCCTTTCCTTTCCGCTCGTTGACGAAATCATTACCTCGTTCTCAGCCGAGTTGGGCGGCGACTTCTCGGCTTATCGAAATCACGTTCGCCGCGAATTGAGTTTTTTCCTCGCCCTGTCCGGACTTTCTTCGCCTCCCGCTGCTGTATTGGTCGCGGCAGCATTTCACGACCTCGGTATCTGGACCCACCGCACCTTCGATTACTTGCCTCCCTCCATAGAACTGGCCAGCGCCTATCTCGTAAAGGCTGGGCTCCGGGAGCTTGAACCCGAAGTCCGCATCATCATCAATGAACACCACAAGGTATTCCCATATGAAGGGCCATACTCACCAAACGCGGAGGCATTTCGGAAAGCAGATCTCATTGATCTATCATTGGGCATCGCTCGCTTCGGCCTACCGCGCGGTCTGATTCGGTCAGTGCGCAAAGCCCTCCCGAATGCAGGCTTTCACAGGCGCCTCGGCGCTCTCACTATGCGACAGCTCGCACGTGCACCGCGGCGTCCGCTACCCATGTTCCACTGGTGATCATAATGCCGCTATCAGCGGTTGCTTATTACAAGACATAGAATGATAATTGCATTCCCTGTGCATTTTGGAGCCCGCCATGAAAGTTTATTCAGCAGTAATTGAACGCTGCCCACAAACGGGCCTTTTCATTGGTTTTGTTCCAGGCTTTCCAGGCGCCCATTCTCAAGGTGAAACCTTGGACGAGGTTAACCACAACCTGCGCGAAGTCATAACAATGCTTCTGGAAGATGGCGAACCAGTGCTGGAATCCGAGTTCGTTGGAGTTCAAAACGTCGCCGTCGCTTGAGTTATGGGTAGTATTCCCGTCCTCAAACCCAGTGAGGTCATCGCCATCCTTATCAAACTCGGTTTTACCGAAGCCCGTCAACGTGGATCACACAAACAATTCCGGGATGATTCAGGCCGCTGCACAACGGTTCCGTTTCATCAAGGTCGCGATATCTCACCAATCCTGCTCCGCCAAATCGCTAAAGATATCGGGCTTGCGCTTGATGAATTTCTCAAGCATAGATAGCCCAACCAGGCGCTCAACCTCGCTCCCTTCGGTCACTGAACGCTGCGCCATGCAGCGGCGCAGCGCCGGTTAGCTAAGACGTTGAGGCTGCAGGAAAAGTCCAAAAATGCGAAACGGGGTTGACGAAAGCCGAAAATCAATATGAAAATAATGAGACCTGCCAAGCGGCAGAAACCCCCGACTTCCAGCTGCCTTTTTCTACAGACTCGTTGGGCATTACTCAGGCCATTATGAATCCTTGCCGAAAGGGAGGCAAGTCTCAGAAAATTTATTGAGGCACAGACATCAAAAGGATGAGCATAAACGAGGTGCCAGTGAACCATCTGACGCCCAACCCGGCAGTCAACCGGGGCCACTGGAATACCAAGGGCCTGAAACGAAATCATCGAAAGGAGCGATCCAATGATATACAAAGGTAGCTGCCACTGTGGGCAGGTCGCGTTCGAAGCCGAAGGAAATCTAGAGAAAATTATGGAGTGCAATTGCTCAATTTGTAGCAAGCGTGGTTCGCTTCACTGGTTTATTTCCCGCGAGAGTTTTCGTTTGCTTACGCCGGAAGACAGCGCGGGCACATATACATTCAATAAGCATATTATTAAGCATCGCCACTGCCTGAGATGTGGGTGCGCGCCATATAGCGAAGGCATAGCTCCTTCTGGCAATTACATGGTTGCCATTAATGCTCGCTGTTTGGATGGAGTCGACTTGTCATCCATCCAAGTAGGTCATTTTGATGGACGCAGTCTTTGACTGCGCCGGGCCCAACCCGGCGGTCAAGAGGGACGCTCCGCCGAAAAGCGAGGCTCCGCGCCCCTGAGCTTTTCGTTGGGCTGCACGCCAATGAC
>JAJZVB010000024.1 GCA_021845885.1 Pseudomonadota bacterium | reverse complement strand
AAGAGGTGCAGGTCGTCGGAAGTGTTGGAGTCGAACTGGTTGAGCGGGTTGATGACCTTGCGCATCTCGTAACCGGACTTCATGTAATTGTTCGAGCCGTCGAATACTTCGCGGACTATGGCGGCACGCTGGGGCGCGGTTGTGGATTTCAGTTCTTTCAGCGCGGCGAAGAGTCCGAATCGCGCATCGTCGATAAACATCAGAAGTTCGTCGCCGGTGATGCCTTCCGGATCGCTCGCCCAATTGCGCCACTGGAATTTCTCGGGGATGACGGAACGGTAGTCCGCTCGGATGAGTTCGAGTTCCTGATCCTTCTCGTCGAGGATTTTCAGGAAAAGCATCCAGCCGAGCTGTTCCAGGCGCTGCGCATCGCCGGAGATACCGCGATCCTGCCTCATGATATTGCGGACGTTTTTTACAATGGCAGAAATATTGGACATTTTTTGTGATCAGGCAGCTTCGTAAAGCTGTTCGGTCAATTCGTGGATGGCGGCGTCGTAGGCGGGCTTGCCGCCGAAGGCGCGGATAATCTCGACGGGCGAGCCGAGTTTCTTTAGCGGGTCAAGCGTAATGATTTCCGGGTTCTCCAGATCGAGAAGCCCTTCATCCGCATACTTGTCGAGCAAGGCGGCGACCACCCTGCGGGCGAGTTCGCCGTACTTGGTGAAGTAGTCGCGCTTCTTCACCTGCTCCGCCCGCTCGCGCCGGGTCAGCGGCTTCTGCTCAAAAGCGACATGACAGATCAGATCGAAGGGATCGAAAGCCGACCCGACTTCCTCTTTGAGTGCAGCAAAGATCACACCCTGTTGTTCCAGCTCATCGATAATGACGCGCTTCTTGTCTGCCTGCTTCCAACTGGTGAGGAAGGAATCGAGCGAAGCATAGGTGCGCCGCACGTTCTCACGAGTATAGTCGTGCAGACTTTCGGTAATGACTTTCCCGTCGCCGCCTAGATATTGCACACGCTCCTTGACGATGGTGACTTCGACGCCGCGAACGGTAACTTTGCACCGGTGATCATCTAGCTCATCACCCTCGGTGATGGTAACTTCTGGTTTCTCCGAATCGGTGAAGTCGACCTCTTCGCCAGTCAAATCGTCCATGATGGCTTCGGCCCCGGCTTCGTCTTCAACCTCCGAAAGATCTTCGTCTTCGCCCGCCTCCCTCACGCGCGCCGGATCGCCGTCGAAATCCTTGTCGGCGAACAAGGCAGTCACATTGCGGAAATCCATGATAGTGAAGTAGTGCTTGCCGAAGTCTTCATTGATGCGGGTGCCGCGCCCGATAATTTGCTTGAATTCGGTCATCGAACCGATGTTCGAGTCGAGGACGATGAGCTTGCAAGTTTGCGCATCCACTCCGGTGGTCATGAGTTTCGACGTGGTCGCGATGACCGGGTAAAGTTGAGTAGGGTTGATGAAGGAATCGAGTTCCCGCTTGCCCTCTTCATTGTCTCCGGTGATCTGCATTACGTATTTGCTACTCTTGGCCATGAGGTCGGCATTCTCGTTGGCCAGCGCATTGCGCATTCCCTGTGCGTGTTCGATGTCCACGCAGAAGACGATGCTCTTGGAGTACCGGTCGCTCCCCTTGAGGAATTGGGTGATTTTGGCAGCGACCAGCTTTCTGCGTTCCTCCACGATGAGCTGCTTGTCGAAATCGGTGCGGTTATAGATGCGATCCTCGACCAGGTTCCCATCCTTGTCCTTGAAACCTGATGGAGGCCGCCAGCCTTCCGCGTCAATGTCGAGTGTGATTTTCACGACTTTGTAGGGCGCGAGGAAGCCATCGTCGATGCCTTGCTTAAGCGAATAAGTATAGAGCGGGTCGCCAAAGTATTCGGTGCTGGAAATCTCTTTGGTTTCCTTCGGCGTGGCGGTCAGTCCAAGGTGAGTGGCGGCCTGAAAGTATTCGAGAATTTCGCGCCATTTGCTGTCCTCTCGCGCGCTGCCGCGATGGCACTCGTCCACAATTACGAGGTCGAAAAAATCCGGACTGAACTGTTTGTAGGCATCGTTCGCATTGCTGTCGGACAGGCCTTGATAGAGGGCAAGGTAGATGTTGTATGCCTTGTCTATTTCCTTGTGCTTGATGACCGTCATCGCTTCCTTGAAGTGGCGGAAGTCGCCACGCACAGTCTGGTCTATCAGTGCCGTCCGGTCGGCAAGAAAAAGTATGCGTTTCTTCAGGCCGCTCTTCCACAGGCGATAAATGATCTGGAACGCTGTATAAGTCTTTCCGGTGCCGGTCGCCATGACAAGCAGATGCCGATTTCCGCTCTCGTTCTTTGCGATAGATTCAACCGTACGGTTGATTGCAGTTTGCTGGTAGTAGCGGGGAGCTCGGCCTGAGCCGTCGAAAAAGTAATCCTGCGCAATAATCGGCTCCACCTCATCCCCGAGCCCTTTGTAAGCGCGGTATTTTTGCCATAACTCTTGCGGAGAAGGAAACGCGTCGAGCGCAAGCTCAATCTCGATATTCGCGGCTTTTGCGGTTCGGTCATGGAAGTAAAAGCCGTCGCCGTTGCTGCTGAACACGAAAGGTATGTCGAGCGTCACGGCATAAGCAAGAGCCTGCTGGATGCCGGAACTAACAGAGTGGTTGTTGTCCTTTGCCTCGATGATCGCGATGGGGATGTTCGGCTTGTAATAGAGGATGTAGTCGGCGCGCTTGCGCTCGCCCCGTGTGTGGATTCTTCCGCGAACATAGATGCGACCGTCGGTGAAGTGAACCTCTTCCCTGACCTGGGTATCAATGTCCCATCCGGCCGCAATGATGTTCGGCGTGATGTACTTAGTGCGGATGTCCGCTTCAGTGAGGGATTTCTTATTCATTATCGTCGCTAAAAGTTACCATTCCGCGCAATATAACCTGGACGGAGACTGGTTCAGCGCTGAAAAGAGGTCACGATAGAACATCTCTAGCAGTCTACCCAATGTTTCTTTCGTTGAAAATCCTTTTTCGGCAAGCGTTGCTACGTGGAACCAAAAAGCAAAAAAGCCCGTCACCTTGGAAAAGGTGACGGGCTTTTCTGGTGCTGCTTTTCTTACTTGATCACGGCCTTGAGCTCGCCCTTGGCATACCGCTGCGCCATCTGGTCGAGAGACAGGGGCTTGATTTTGGAGGCCTGCCCGGCGGAGCCGAAAGCCTCGTAGCGAGCCTTGCAGATCTCCTTCATCGCCTTGGTGGCGACGGAGAGGAACTTACGCGGGTCGAAATTCTTCCTGTCTTCCGCGAGGAACCTGCGGACAGCGCCGGTGGAAGCCATGCGAAGATCGGTGTCGATATTCACCTTCCTGACGCCGTGCTTGATCCCTTCGACGATTTCCTCGACGGGCACGCCGTAGGTTTCGCCCATGTCGCCGCCGTACTCGTTGATGATCTTCAGCCATTCCTGAGGAACGGAGGAAGAGCCGTGCATCACGAGATGGGTGTTGGGGATGCGCGCATGGATTTCCTTGATGCGGTTGATCGCCAGGATTTCCCCGGTGGGCGGGCGGGTGAATTTGTAGGCGCCGTGGGAAGTGCCGATCGCTATCGCCAGCGCGTCCACGCCGGTCTGCTTGACGAATTCTGCTGCCTCTTCCGGATCGGTGAGAAGCTGATCATGGGAAAGCTTGCCTTCGGCCCCATGCCCGTCTTCCTTTTCGCCATGGCCGGTTTCGAGGGAGCCCAGGCAGCCCAGTTCGCCTTCCACGGAGACGCCCACGGCATGGGATATGTCGACGACTCGGCGCGTCACGTCGGCGTTGTATTCGAAGGAGGAGGGGGTCTTGGCGTCCTCCATGAGGGAGCCGTCCATCATCACGCTCGAGAATCCGGAGCGGATGGCCTGGATGCAGATCGCGGGAGAAGCGCCATGGTCCTGGTGCATGACGATGGGAATATGCGGGTAGGCCTCGACTGCCGCTTCGATCAGGTGGCGGAGAAAGGCCTCCCCTGCATATTTCCGGGCGCCTGCGGAACCCTGCATGATGACGGGGCTGTTGCACTCGTCTGCTGCCTGCATGATCGCCTGGACCTGCTCCAGGTTGTTGACATTGAATGCAGGGAGCCCGTACCCGTTCTCCGCTGCATGATCCAGCAACTGCCTCATTGATACCAGAGCCATGATTTTCTCCTTCAGATAAATTTTAGACTATTAAGCGCATCATTTTCTGTTGTCGCCAACCTTGACGATTTTCATCGTATTGGTTCCTCCAGGCTGGCCTATGGGTTCGCCTATGGTCAGCGCGATGAAGTCCCCTACTTCCACCATCCCGCTTTGCAGCAGAAGGTCTTCCACCTTTTCGAGAAGCTTGTCACGGTCGAAACCGGTGAATTCGCCGAGCATGGGGTAGACGCCGCGGTACAGCGTCATCTTGCGCCTGGTTTCCTCGATATTGGTCAAAGCGTAAATGGGAACCCCGCTGTTGATCCTGGACATCCACAGCGGCGTCGATCCGGATTCCGTCAGGGAGGCGATGGCCTTCACCTTCAGGTGGAAAGCCGTGAAGATCGTCGCCATGGCGATCGACTGGTCTATCCTCTTGAATTCGCGGTTGAGGAACCAGCGCTCCAGGGCGGCCTCGATGGATTTTTCGGCTTCGATGCATATCCTGCTCATCGCCTCGATCGTCTCAACCGGATATTTTCCAGAGGCTGTTTCAGCCGAAAGCATGACCCCGTCCGTGCCGTCCAGAACGGCATTGGCCACGTCCGAAACTTCCGCCCGGGTCGGGATCGGGTTTTCGATCATCGATTCCATCATTTGCGTTGCCGTGATCGTCAGCTTGTTCTTTTCGCGGGCCAGTTTGATCATTTTCTTCTGCAGCGCGGGAACGGCCGCATCCCCGACTTCGACGCCGAGATCGCCCCTGGCCACCATGATGCCGTCGCTCGCGTCGAGGATTTCCTCCAGGCTCGTGGTCGCTTCCGCCCGCTCGATCTTCGCGATCAGCAGGCCGTGGCCGCCCGCCTTGCGCAGGAGTTCCCGGGCCAGTTTGATGTCGTCCCCTGTGCGGGGAAAGGATACGGCGAGATAATCGGCCTGAAGTTCGGCCGCAGTGACGATGTCTTCCATGTCCTTTGCAGTCAGCGCAGGTGCGCTCAAGCCGCCGCCCAGGCGGTTGATCCCCTTGTTGTTCGAAAGGATCCCGCCATGCCTGACCCTGCAATGGATCCTGGGCCCTTCTATCGAAATCACGTCGAGAACGATTCTTCCGTCGTCGAGAAGGAGGACATCGCCCGATGAAACGTCCTTGGGCAAATCCTTGTAATCGAGGCCGACCTCCTGCTCGTTGCCGAGCGAACAGTCTGCATCGAGAATGAAGGGATTCCCCTTATCCAGTTTGACCTTGCCCGCCTCGAATTTGCCTATCCTGATTTTCGGGCCCTGGAGATCGGCCATGATACCGACCGATTTCCCCTGCCTGTCGGCGATCTTCCTTACGCGCCTGGCCCGATCGATATGGTCGGTCGCCGTGCCGTGGGAAAAATTCATTCTGACCACATCCATTCCTGCCGCGACCATCTTTTCCAGCGTTTCTTCGTCGGTCGAGGATGGGCCTAGGGTTGCTACAATTTTAGTTCTTCGTTGCATGATCACTCTGGGGAAATGCCGACCTCTCATTATAGGGCCGGCAGATTTCATTCATTTTGCACGCTGTTCAAGAATGTCGACAGCAGGCAATTTCTTGCCTTCGAGGAACTCGAGAAAGGCGCCGCCGGCCGTCGAGATATAGGCGACCTTGTCGTAGATGTCGTATTTCTGTATGGCTGCGATGGTGTCTCCGCCGCCTGCAAGCGTGAAGGCCTTCGTTTCCGCGATGGCTTTGGCGATGGCCTTGGTTCCTTCTCCGAACTGGTCGAATTCGAACACGCCGACAGGGCCGTTCCATACCACGGTGCCCGCCTTCATGATGATGTCGACGAGTTCCTGGGTGGATTTCGGCCCGATGTCGAAAATCATGTCGTCATCCGCGACTTCGGAAACATCCTTCAGAACGGCAGGTTCCGCCGCGTCGAATTTCTTGCCCGTCACGACGTCGACAGCCACGGGAATGGTCGCTCCGCGTTCGGACATTTTCTCCATCAGCGACTGGGCTGTGGAAACCAGGTCGTCTTCGCAAAGCGATTTGCCGACATTCTTTCCGGAGGCCTTGAGGAAGGTATTGGCTATCCCACCCCCGACGACGAGCTGGTCGACTTTCTCGGAAAGCGATTCAAGCACTGTGAGCTTGGTCGAAACCTTCGATCCGCCGACGATGGCGACCATGGGGCGGACGGGCGCGGCCAGCGCTTTCTGCAGCGCATCCAGTTCTTCCGTGAGCAGGATTCCTGCGCAGGCGACAGGCGCGAATTTGGCCACACCATGCGTGGACGCTTCGGCGCGGTGCGCCGTGCCGAAGGCATCCATGACGAAAACGTCGCAAAGCGCTGCATATTTCTTCGCGGTTTCGTCCAGGTTCTTCTTCTCGCCCGCATTGAAGCGGCAATTCTCTAAAACGACGAGTTCCCCTGCCGCAACATCGAACCCGCCGTCCACCCATTCCCTGATCAGCCTGACGGGTTTTCCGAGTCGCCTCGAAATGTCGTCCGCCACGGGCTTCAGGGAATTTTCTTCCGAAAATTCCCCTTCCGTCGGCCGACCGAGATGGGAAGTCACCATCACCCTCGCGCCCTGTTTCAGACAATGGTCGATCGTGGCCATCGAGGCGGTGATTCTGGCATCCGATGTCACCTTCCCGTTCTTGACCGGCACGTTCATGTCGGCGCGGATCAGCACGCGCTTGCCCGCCAGGTCAAGGTCGGTCATACGTATGAAATCGGCCATGACTTACTCCTTCGCTACGACGCCGACCAGGCGCATCAGGTTGCAGGTATAGCCGTATTCGTTGTCATACCAGGAAACGACCTTGACGAAGGTCGGGTCGAGTGCGATGCCCGCTTCTGCATCGAAAACTGAAGGGCAGGTTTCACCCCTGAAATCGGTCGAAACGACCTTTTCCGTGGTATAGCCGAGCACGCCTTTCATGCTGCCTTCGGACGCTGCTTTCATCGCAGCACAAATTTCCTCGTAGCTGGCTTCCTTGTTCAGTTCTACCGTCAGGTCAACCACGGAAACGTCGGAAGTCGGAACCCTGAAGGCCATCCCCGTGAGCTTCTTGTTGAGCTCAGGAATCACCTTGCCTACCGCCTTGGCTGCACCCGTCGAGGAAGGAATGATGTTTTCGAGTATACCCCTGCCTCCCCTCCAGTCCTTGTTGGAAGGACCGTCCACAGTCTTCTGGGTAGCGGTTGCGGCATGAACCGTCGTCATCAGCCCGCGCTTGACGCCGAAGGTATCGTTCAGCACCTTGGCCACGGGAGCCAGGCAGTTGGTGGTGCAGGATGCTGCGGATACGATGCGCTCGCCTTTGTACTTGTCATGGTTCACCCCGTAAACGAACATGGGCGTATCGTCCTTGCTCGGCGCTGATTGGACCACTTTCCTGGCACCCGCTGCGAGATGCTTCTCGCAGGTTTCCTGGGTCAGGAAAAGGCCAGTGCATTCGATGACGATATCCGCGCCAATTTCGTTCCATTTCAGTTCCGAAGGATCCTTAATGGCAGTCAGGCGGATTTTCTTGCCATTGACGATCAGGGTGTTTCCATCGACAGCGACATCGCCCTTGAACCGGCCATGGACAGAATCATGCTTCAGCATGTAGGCCAGATAATCCGGTTCGAGCAGGTCGTTGATGCCGACTACCTCGATTTCCGGAAAATCCTTGATGGCCGCGCGAAAGACCATGCGTCCGATGCGTCCAAAACCGTTGATGCCGACTTTTATTGTCATTTGTTGCTCCCTCGTAAGTATAGAAAACCGTTACAGGACGCCCGTCACTTTGCTGACCACATGGTCGACGGTGAATCCGAAATACTTGAACAGGTCGCCGGCCGGCGCGGATTCGCCGAAGGTATCGATGCCGACGACATCGCCTTCGAGGCCGACATACTTGCGCCAGAAATCCGTCACGCCCGCTTCGACTGCGACGCGCACGACGCCTTTGGGCAGCACACTTTCCTTGTAGGCGGGATCCTGGCGGTCATATACGCTGGTCGAAGGCATGGAAACGACCCGGACGAAAATGCCTTTTTCTTCCAGAACCTTCTGCGCCTGAATGGCGAGCTCGACTTCGGATCCCGTCGCGATAATCACGGCCTGGAGCTTTCCCTTTTCTTCAGAAAGGACATAACCTCCTTTCCTGATATTCGCTATTTTTTCCTCGCTTCTTGCCTGGAACTTGAGATTCTGGCGGCTGAAAATCAGCGAGGAAGGGCCTGATTTCCTTTCCACAGCGCTTGCCCAGGAAATAGCGGATTCCACGGTATCACAGGGGCGCCATACATCCATGTTGGGTATATAGCGCAAGGTTGCGGTTTGCTCGATCGGCTGGTGGGTCGGGCCGTCTTCCCCGAGTCCGATCGAATCGTGGGTAAATACGTAAATCACTCTCTGCTTCATCAATGCGGCCATGCGCAAGGCATTTCTCGCATATTCCGAGAACATCAGGAAGGTGCCGCCGAAAGGCAGAACACCGCCGTGCAGGCTCATGCCGTTCATGATGGCGGACATGCCGAATTCCCGGACGCCGTAGCTGATGTAGTTGCCCGGAATTTTGCCGTTGACGTGATGGCAGCCCGGCCAGTTGGTCAGATTGGATCCGGTCAAATCGGCTGAACCCCCGACGAATTCGGGCAATACGGGCTGCAGCCCGGCTATGCAGTTCTGGGAAGCCTTACGGGTCGCAATGGTTTCCGCTTTCTCGTTCGTTTTTGCAATGAATTCGGAAACATGCTTTTCCCATCCGGAAGGAAGTTCCCCTGCCATGCGGCGCTTGAATTCCGCTGCTTCGAGGGGATACGCCTTTTCATATTCGGCGAACTTGTTGTTCCAGAGGGTTTCCAGTCCCTGACCCTTGACCCGGCAATCCCAGGCTTCGTAAACATCCTTGGGGATTTCGAAAGGGGTATATTCCCAGCCGATGTTGGCGCGCGTATCGGCCACTTCCGCATCGCCCAGCGCCGCGCCGTGCACGTCGTGAGTGCCTTCCTTGTTGGGCGAACCCCTGCCTATGATGGTTTTGCAGCAGATCAGGCTGGGCCTGTCCGTGACGGTCTTGGCTTCTTCCAGGGCCGCATTCACTGCGACCGAATCGTGGCCGTCGACGTCGGCAATCACATGCCAGCCGTAAGATTCGAAGCGTTTCGGCGTATCGTCCGTGAACCAGGCTTCCACATGGCCGTCGATCGAGATGCCGTTGTTGTCCCAGAATGCGATCAGTTTGCCCAGGCCCCAGGTGCCGGCCAATGCGCACGCTTCGTGTGAAATGCCTTCCATCAGACAGCCGTCTCCCATGAACACGTAGGTGTAATGGTTCACGATATCGAAGCCGGGCTTGTTGAATTCGGTCGCAAGGATCTTTTCCGCCACGGCCATGCCCACCGCATTGGTGATACCCTGACCAAGGGGACCGGTCGTCGTTTCAACGCCGACCGTGTAGCCATATTCCGGGTGACCGGGCGTCTTGGAATGCAATTGCCGGAATCGCTTTATTTCTTCCATAGGCAGATCATATCCGGTCAGATGCAGAAGCGCGTAAATCAGCATCGAGCCGTGGCCGTTGGAAAGAACGAACCTGTCGCGGTCCGCCCATTTCGGATTGGCGGGATTATGGCGAAGATGCCGATTCCACAGTACTTCGGCGATTTCAGCCATGCCCATGGGGGCGCCCGGATGACCTGAATTCGCTTTTTGCACGGCATCCATGGCCAATGCGCGGATAGCGTTGGTTAGCCTGCTGTAGGTGGGTTTCTTTGCACTTTCTGAAGTTGCCATTAGTTGATTCCTCGCCCTCAAGTTGGGTGTCATGAAATTGGATTGTCCAAAGGGAATATGCTCATCCCCTTCTGAAAGATTTGAGATTATTACTCATACCATCCTGCAAGGCAACAATCGGTCTGTGCCTTATATTTTGTTTTATTGATGAATGGTAATGACTAATAAGGGCCTTGCAAGGCTTTAATATGTTTTTAAACGCCATTATTTCATGATGTTATATTTTGATAAAGAGGGGATCCGGCTGTTTTCCAGTTGTGGATAATTTGTGCAGGAATTCCAGGCTCGATTTTTCAGATCGGGTTATGCACAATCCGTACAGGGATCACTCTTTCCTGAATTTGATGCCGAGCTGCTTTAGCTTCCTGTAGAGATGCGTTCTTTCCAGACCCACGTTTTCGGCGATCTTGGACATGCCCCCGTTTTCCTTCGAGATATGGTACTCGAAGTATATTTTTTCGAAAATATCCCTGGCTTCTCGCAGGGGCATGTCGAGGGGGAGGGAAAGATGGTTTGATTCGGCTGCGCTTTTCTGCTTCAAAAGAATTTGATTGGTATTGGAAAGGGTGATTTCCTCGCCCAGGGAAGTCAGCGCGAGGGATTTGATGGTGGCCATGAATTGGGCGAGATTTCCGGGCCAGGGATAAATTCTGAGCGCATTGAGCGAAGCCGTATTGAAACGCCTTACAGGCGTTTCCTTGGCTTCGATGTATCTTGAAAGGATCAGGGTGGCCAGATTGGGAATATCTTCTGCACGGGACCTCAGAGGCGGTATGACGATGGTCAGTCCGATCAGTTTCTGGAAAAGGCTGGCGTCGTATTCTCCCAATGCGACGTGATTGGCGATGGGCTGGGTCGATCCGCAGATCAGTCTGGTGTCCTGATGATCCAGCTTGTCCAGAAGGAGGAGCAACGCTTTCTGCTCCCCCTTTTTGAGTTCGCCTATTTCCTTGATGAAAAGAAACCCTTCCTTGGCTTTGTTCAGAAGATCCGAACTGCTGGAAGACAATTCGGAGGGATCCTTCAGTTCTATCCAGGGAAAATTCGGGTTCCTGAAAAAATCGGCGCAAATTTCTATTTCGCAACCCGGCTCTCCCGTCAGGAATACGGGATCCCTGAGTTTCTTGGCATGGTCGAGTGTTTTTGTGAGTTCGATCATGATGCCGCTTTTTCCCAGCGCGGAGAGGGAAAGAGGCGCAAAAGCGGCGGGCTCGGCACGCTGCAGGGCTTTTTCGACGGTGCTCAGGAGCTTTTGCAGCGCGATGGGCTTTTCAAGAAAATCGCATGCGCCTATTTTTGTGGCTTCGACGGCCGTGTCGATGGTGCCGTGACCCGACATCATGACGACGGGCATGGTCAGCAATCCCGAGCTCGCCCATTCCTTGAGCAGGGTGATGCCGTCCGTATCGGGCATCCATATGTCGAGCAATACCAGATCAGGTCTGGTTTTTTTCCTGAACTGGCGGGCTTCTTCCGCATTTTCAGCCAGGATGACCCGGTATCCTTCATCCCAAAGGATTTCGGAGAGCAGATCGCGTATGCCGATTTCATCATCCACGACTAGAATCTGATTAGAACTCATCTAAACCTCCGTGACCGAGGGGAAGGTTATGCTGACGCAGGCGCCGCTCGGACTGATGTTTTCAATTTGAATCGAGCCATTATGCTCTTCCACGATTTTTTTCACGATAGCCAGGCCCAAGCCCGTTCCCTTGGGTTTGGATGTGACATAGGGATCGAAGGCCCGCGGCATCAAATGCTCCGGGAATCCCGAACCGTTGTCCCTGATGCTCAGTTTGACCAGGCCGTTTCCGGATTCGGTCATCACGACAATCTGAGGATCCTTGCTTTCAGCCAAAGAATCCTGCGCATTTTTCAGCAGGTTGTGCATGACCTGGCGCAATTGAGTCTGGTCGCCGCTCATTTTCGGCAAATGATCGTCGAGCTGCACGAACATATGGCTTGATTCATACAATGCAAGCACTTCGCGTATCAGGATATTGAGATCGATCACCTGGAAATGGGGTTCCGTCGATTTAGCGTACTTGCTGAAGGCATCGACCATGTTGTTCAATGCGGCAACCTGATTGACGATGGTCTGCGTCGATCGGGTCAGCATCCTGCTGTCCTGGGGGCTGAGCTTTTCAGCGAGCTTGTGCTGCAATCTTTCAGCGGAAAGCTGGATGGGGGTGAGCGGGTTCTTGATTTCATGCGCGAGCCTTCTCGCCACTTCACCCCATGCTGCGTTTTTTTGAGCCTGGACGAGATGGGTAATATCGTCGAAAACGACCAGATAGCCGTTTTCAGTAACGTCAGGCAGCCTCGAGCCCCGGACGAGCAGGATCTGCACCCCGTTTTTCCTTGAAAGCTCGATCTGGCGCTGCCATTCCAGCTTTTCCTCCCCGAATTCCTTGAGAATTTCCGTGGAAAAAGGGGAAAGAAAGGGAAAGCTTTTTTTCCAGGATTCGATGGAAGCATTCCCGAACAATCCGGAAAGCTCAATGTTCAATATGGCGCATGCAGCCGGATTCGCCGATCGAAGCATGAAAGACTCGTCGAAGGCCAACACGCCTGAGGAGAGGCTGGAAAGGATGCTCTCCAGATAAACCTTGGCGCTTTCAAGCTGGTCATGGTTTTTTTGCACGGAGACCCTCGCTTCGGCAAGCTGGTGCGTCATGAGATTGAAGGACTGAGTCAATATGCCCAATTCGTCCCGGCTTTGCACGGGATGGTACTGGCTGAAATCCCCTTGGGCGACTGCGCGGGTGCCTTCCGCCAGGATGGCAAGCGGGGCGCTCAGCTTACCGCTGATGAAAAATGCCAGCGCGAGCGCGCAAAGCAGCGCGAGCAGCAACGAAAGCGTGAGGGTCAGGCCGTAGAGCCTTTTCAGTCCGAGCCTGGAAAGGGAAAGGCCCTGGTAATCCCGGTATACGGACTGCACCGTTTCGGCATCCTGGGCCAGCTGCTTGGGCACATGCTTGAGCAATTGTAGCACCCTGATGTCCTCGTTGAGCCTGAGCACGTTCACCGGAACGACGACGCGAATGTAGAGTCCCTTGCCTGGAACCGATTCGACGACGCTATAGGGTTTTTGCATCCTGATCTGATGCAGGACTGAGGGAGGAGGGAAATTGAGGATCTGCCCTTCGTTTTCCGATCCTGAAAAAGCCAGGATTTGCCCTGATTTGCTGAAGAGGACGCCTTCCTGAGCGCCGGTCTGGTCGAGAAGGCGGTTGAAATTGGACAAAACGAGGTCGTCCTGAAGGTCGGCCAGAGAAAAAGCCATGGCATTCGCCCGCTTTTCAAGGTCCTTGCGCATGTCGTCGAGCGTCGTTCGTCCGAGATTCAGGCCGCCCTCGAGCGCCTTGTCGACTTTCACGTCGAACCAGGATTCTATGCTTTTCGAGAGGAACTGGACCGAGAGTGTATAAATCAGAACGCCTGGAAGTATGGACATGAGCGAGAAGAACACTACGAGGCGGAAGGTCAGCTTGGCCCCGAACACCTTTTTCTTCAGTTTTTGCAGCAGTTCGAAAAGCTGGTAAAGAACGAGACCTGAAAGCAGCAGGACCACGCCTCCGCCCAGGCCGAACAGCACGGTATAGTGCTGGGAAAAAAGGGCCGTCTTGGCGCTGGAAAGCGACAGGAGGTAGAGCAGTATGGCGCCAAAGCTGGCGCAAAGGATCAATAAATATTTCAAGGCGTCATATTACGGAACAAAATCCCACTGGAACCAGTCCGAACCCAAGTTCCATTCATTGGATGCCATGGCATCGATCTGGAAAGGTTTGGGCAACAGGGAAACATCCAGGGACATTCTCACCCTGCCGACGTATTTTGCGCCCTTCCTCAGGGCATTCACGTCAATGACCTGCCTGTGAAGCAGGCTGCCCAGCACGCTGACCGCCTCTGAAAGGCTGTCGAAGTTCTGGTAGAGCGTGCCGCTCGTCAACCTGTACTGCTGGGTCAGGGCATTGTAGCTCAGCTTGGTATGCCAGGAAGCATCGGCGATTTTTTCATCAAACCAGTACCAGCGAACCCGGGTCAGTTCGAATTCGGTCAAAAAACTGAGCGGGACCCCCTTCTTCAGCGCCTCTTCCAGCGTAGGGTTGAGCCTGATTTCGAAATAGGCATTGAGGCGGTAATCGTCGTTCGGGGAGAATTTGGCTGATTTGACGTGAATGCCTTCCGCTTGGGCGGAAAAACAGAACAGGATCGCTGCCAGAAACAATGAAATCTGCTTCATCAGGTCATTTTTTCTGGAGAAGCGCATAAAAAAAGCCATCATGTTTATCGTTCGGCAGCAATCGTCCTTCGGCGGATTCTCCATTCAGCGCAACGCGGACTGCCTCAACATTTCTTTCGATGAAATCCCCGACTAGCCGCGGGTTTTCTTCTTCGAAAACAGAGCATGTAGAATAAAGCAATTTACCGCCGCTGGCCAATGTTTGCCATAAAGCCTCCAGAATCCGCCTTTGCTGGCGGGCGAATACTGCAATGTCTTCCGGGCGCCTCAGCCACTTGATGTCGGGATGGCGTCGGACCACGCCGGATGCCGAGCACGGCACATCGGCCAATATGCGGTCGAAGGGCTTTCCGTCCCACCAGGATTCCGGAAGGGAGGCATCGCCTGCTTTTATTTTTCCGGAAAGACCGAGCCTCGAGAAATTTTCCGTTATCTGCCTAGCCCTCGCCTCGCTGCTGTCGAGCGAAAGCAGATCGATATCCGCGATTTCCAGCATATGGGCGGATTTTCCGCCCGGAGCGGCGCAGGCATCGAGCACCCTCATACCGTCCTTCAATTCGAGCAGGGGTGCAGCCCTTTGCGCGCCGAAATCCTGAACGGAAACGAGTCCCTCCATAAAGCCGGGCAGCTTTTCAACGGGCATGGGCTTCGTCAGCATCAGGGCCGAATCGGAAAGGGGCATGCCTTCCGGACCGATCGAAATATAATCGGAAAGCGAGGTTTTCCGTCTGTTGATCCTGAGCGTCATGGGGGGGCGGGAATTTCCGGCATCGAGCATTTCCGCGTAGCGGTCCGGATACTGGGCTTTCAGCTTGTCTATCCACCATTGTGGATGGTTGTATAGGGCGACTTCGTTTCGGGAAAGCGTTTCCAGGAGTTCATCCTCCCTGCGCTGAAAATTTCTGAGCACGGCATTGACAAGCCCCTTGGCCGATTTTTGCGAGCCTTCGACGGCATGGTTGACTATGGCATGATCGGGGGCCTGCGTATACTGAAGCTGGTAAAGCGCGACGAGGAGCAGCGCCTCGACTGCCCTTGCCTTGAGAGGCGCCCTGAGAAGCAGATCGAGTTCCGCATGCAGGATTCCGTAATGCCGGAATACGCCGTAGCTCAGATCCTGTATGGAGCCCTTCTGCTGAGCGGTGAGGTTTCCGTTTTCCTGCCAGATCCGGTTGAGCGTCTGGGTCAGATTCCGGCCTTCGAGGGTTTTGAGGACGGCGTATGAAGCAAGTCGTTGGGAATCGAGCATGTTAACTCAGCAGGCTGCCCTTCGAAACGGGAAATCCTGAAAGGAACTGGGCCGCCTGCAGGCGTTTCCCTCCGGGCTTCTGGAGCACGAGAAGGTCCAGGCCGTCCTTTCCGCAGGCGACGATCATGCCTTCCTTTCCGGCGCTTACGACTTCGCCTGGGAGTCCCTTTACGCCCTCGACGATGCGCGCACCCCAGATTTTGATCTGGGTGTCTCCGATGAAACAGGCTGCGCCGGGGAAAGGGTCGAATGCCCTGATCATTCTTTCGATTTCGACGGCGCTTTTTTTCCAGTCGATTGCCGATTCCGATTTGGAGAGCTTTTCCGCATAACAGGCGCCCCGCTCTTCCTGGGGTTTTCCCGGAAAACGGCCTTCCGGGTCGTGCGATAGCAGTCCGACTATGCATTCAGCGCCGATTTTGGCCAGCCTGTCGTGCAGGGTCTGGCCGGTATCGTCGGGAAAAACCGGGGTGGCTTCGATCGCCAGGATGTCTCCCGTATCCAAACCGGCGTCCATTTGCATGAGGGTGATCCCGGTCATTTCGTCCCCGCAGAGGATCGCCCTCTGTATGGGTGCAGCGCCCCGCCATCTCGGCAGGAGGGAGGCGTGGATGTTGATGCAGCCCAGTCTGGGGATGTTCAGGATGGATTCGGGAAGAATCAAACCGTAGGCTGCCACGACCATGACTTTGGCTTCCAGGGAAGCGAGAATCCTCGCGGATTCAGGGTCGTTTTTCAGCGTCTTCGGCTGAAACAGGGGTAAGTCATGCTGCAGCGCGAATTGCTTCACGGGGCTGGGCACAGGCTTCATTCCCCTTCCCGAAGGTCTGTCGGGCTGGGTGAGGACGAGGGCAATCTCATGCCCGGCTTCAAAGAGGGCTTCGAGGGCCGAAGCCGCGAATTGGGGTGTACCGGCAAAGACGATTTTCAAGGAAGGCTCTCTTCTACATCTACATCCGTTCCCTGGCCAGCTTCTTCATTCTGGCCAGAATCCTGGTCTGTTTCAGCCTCGAGAGATATTCGATGAAGACGCGTCCCTTGAGGTGGTCCATCTCGTGCTGGATGCATACGGAAAGCAAGCCGTCTGCCTTGATTTCGAAGAATTTTCCTTCGATGTCCTGGGCCTCGACCAGGATGTTTTCGGCCCTGTCGACTGTTTCGTATATTCCAGGAACGGAAAGACAGCCTTCCTCAAGCGTGGACTTGCCGCTCGTTGAAATGATTCTGGGATTGGCGATGGCGAGCGGATCGTTCCTGTTTTCGGAAAAGTCGATCACGATGAGTTGCTTCTGGACATCCACTTGGGTTGCAGCGAGTCCGATTCCCGGCGCAGCGTACATCGTTTCAAGCATGTCGGCCACGAGGGTTTTCAGCGCATCGTCGAAAACGTCCACTCTGGAAGCAACGAGATGCAGTCTTTCGTCAGGGTACTGAAGAATTTTCAATATTGCCATGAATACTTGCCAATTTGGTTAACCGGATGCAGAATCAAGAGGGGTCGATCAGCTGCCGGGAGCTTTAATGCGTAATATTATTATATCTTTGTTTTGCCTGTCAGGCTTGCTTCCCTCATTGGCTTGCGCCAAGCCGGTCCAGCTGCGCAGCGACGTCCCGGCCAGGTATGTCGTCGTGCCCGGCGACACGCTTTGGGGCATTTCAGCCCGGTTCCTCAAGGATCCCTGGAAATGGCCCGAAATTTGGGGAATGAACCGGGACGAAATCAAGAACCCGCAACTGATCTATCCTGGTGACGTGATCATTCTGGAAAATGAAGGGGGAAATCCGAGGCTGAGAATCGAAGGGCATGAAGAAAAGCCCGAAAATCTCCAGACTTTGCGACTTGAGCCTGGAATACAGATCAGGGATCTGGGGAGGGCGATTCCGAGCATCCCGATTTCGGCCATAGGCCCCTTCCTTTCGAGAACGCAGATCGTGGATGAAAAGACCTGGGATAGCGCGCCCAGGCTGGTGGCCGGCCAGGATGAAAGCGATATGCTCGGGACGGGGGAATACGGATACGTTTCTGGGCTTGCCGATAGCAAGGTCCTTTCATGGGACATCTACGGGAAGGCGAAGCCGCTCGTCGACCCGGAAAGCGGGAAATCGCTCGGGCTGGAGGTCAGGTATCTCGGCGAAGCGCGGATTCTCCGCCCGGGAAAGACGGCCAAGATTTTGATCACCCGCTCTTACAGCGAAGTGGACATGGGATCGAGGCTCCTTCCCGTTTTCGAGCAGACCGTCACGCATTTCGTTCCGCATTCGCCCGACAGGATGGTCAAGGGGCGCATCCTTTCCGGGGAAAGGAATTCCTCCGAAATCGCGCAGAACGACATCGTCTCGATCAACCTGGGGAGCCGGGATGGGCTTGAGCTGGGCGACGTCCTTGCAGTATACCGTCCAGGAAGTTCGGCCATGAACGGCAAAATGGATCTGCCCACCGAGCGGGTGGGGCTGATCCTCGTCTTCAGGATCTACGAGAAGGCCGCCTATGCGCTCGTCGTCCAGAGCACGCACACGATGCATGTCCTGGATGCGGTGAAAACGCCTTAGCATCGTGGCCTTCGAGGCTTCAGGCTGGATTTCGCTTGGCGCCATCAAGGGACTTGGCGGGGGATCCTTCAGGAAGCTGCTTTCCGCTTTCGGCAGTCCCGGTGCAGTACTGGATGCCGGCAAGGAAGAACTTTGCAGGGTGGTCGACCCGGCTCTCGCCGGACGCATCCTTGATGGCCCCGATCCCCGTCTTGTCGAAGCGGCGCTGAAATGGCTCGATGCGCCCCTCAACGGCATCGTGACCCTTGCCGACGAGGATTATCCGGAACCTCTCCTGAACATCCCCGATCCCCCTCCTTTCCTTTACATGAGGGGAAGGCGCGCCTTCCTCGAAAAGCAGTTTTTCGCCATAGTCGGGAGCCGCAACGCCACGCCGCAGGGTATCGACAATGCCAGATCCTTCGCCAGGTCTTTGAGCGATGCCGGTCTTTGCATCGTCAGCGGCCTGGCTATAGGGATCGACGCCGCGGCGCATGAAGGCGGGATGATGGGCGCATCGGGAAGCCTTGCCGTCCTGGGCACGGGCATCGATATCCATTATCCTTCGAGAAACGGGAAGCTCGCCGAGGCGCTCGAAAGCAGGGGGCTGGTCCTTTCGGAATTTTCCCTGGGCACGCCGCCCATGGGCGTCAATTTCCCAAGAAGGAACCGCATCATCAGCGGCCTAGGCAGAGGCTGCCTGGTCGTGGAGGCGGGCATCAGGAGCGGATCCCTGATCACGGCGAGGCATGCCATCGAGCAGGGCAGGGATGTGTTCGCCGTTCCGGGTTCGATCCATTCGCCGCTTTCAAAAGGGCCGCACAGGCTGATCAAGGAAGGGGCGAAGCTGGTCGAATGCGCCCAGGACATACTCGACGAACTGAAGCTTCCTTCGCCGCCTTCTGCCGCAAAAGAACTTTCTTTCGAGAACGATGTTTTCCTTGAAAAGATGGGATTCGACCCGGTCGATCTCGACACCCTTTGCTCAAGGACAGGTCTTCCCCCGCAGGCGGTTTCCGCTCGCCTGCTCGAGTTCGAAATCGCTGGCGCCGTGGCGTCCCTGTCCGGCGGCCTTTACCAGCGGGTTCGTTAAACTGCTTGCCCTCTTTTTGTTTTGTTTCTATGATCCACGAATCTTGATCAACTGATTTTTAGAATGTCATCCAATCTGCTCATAGTCGAATCGCCTTCGAAGGCGAAGACGCTGAAGAAATATCTCGGAAAGGATTTCGAGATCGTCGCGAGCTTCGGCCATGTCCGCGATCTTGTCCCCAAGCAGGGCGCGGTCGATCCTGAAAACCAGTTCGCCATGGATTACCAGCTGATCGAGCGCAATGCGAAGCATGTGGATGAAATCGTGAAGGCTGCGGGCGCCGCCGACCAGATCTATCTGGCCACCGACCCGGACAGGGAAGGGGAGGCGATTGCCTGGCATATTTCGGAAATTCTCGCAGGAAAGCCGAAACTCAAATCCAAGCCGGTAGGGAGGGTGGTGTTTTACGAAATCACGGAATCCGCCGTGAAGGAAGCAGTCGCCCACCCGAGGCGGATTTCCATGCCGCTCGTGAATGCCCAGCAGGCGAGGCGCGCGCTCGATTATCTGGTCGGCTTCAATCTTTCCCCGCTGCTCTGGCGCAAGGTGAGGCCTGGCCTTTCCGCGGGGAGGGTGCAAAGCCCCGCTCTCCGCCTGATCACTGAAAGGGAGCAGGAAATCCTGAACTTCGAGGCCCAGGAATACTGGACCATCCATTTCGACAGCCACAAGGGCAAGGAAAGCTTTTCCGCGAAGCTTTTCCAGTACAAGGGGGAGAAGCTCAAGCAGTTCGACATAGGCGGAGAAGAGAGGCAGAAGGCCGTCATTTCGGACTTCCTTTCCGAAAAGGAGGGAAAGGTCGTCCATGTCGAGAAGAAACGGAAGCTACGCCACGCTGCTCCGCCCTTCATCACCTCGACCCTGCAGCAGGAGGCGGTGAGGAAGCTCGGCATGACGACGGACAGGGCCATGCGCGTCGCCCAGCAGCTCTACGAAGGCATAGACCTCGGCGGTGCGACGGTCGGGCTGATCACGTACATGAGGACCGATTCCCTTTCGCTCGCCAGGGAGGCCGTGCAGGAAATCAGGGATTACGTTTCCAAGAGTTTCGATCAGGACTATCTTCCCAGGCAGCCCAACGTCTACAAGAGCAAGGTGAAGAACGCCCAGGAAGCGCACGAGGCGATCCGCCCGACTTCCGTCTCCAGGACGCCGGAAAGCATTGCCAATTACCTCAATCAGGATCAGGCGAGGCTCTACGAGATGATCTGGAAGCGGACCGTGGCGAGCCAGATGAGCGCAGCCCAGTTCGACACGGTGAGCCTCGACATTTCGCTTGCGCATCCGGATTCGCTTTTCCGGGCGACCGGGCAGACCCTGGTTTTCCCCGGGTTCATCGCCGTCTACAGGGAAGGGGTGGACGACGAGGAAGCGTCCGACGAAGGCAAATTGCCCCAGCTCGAGGAAGGGGAGCTCATTCCTGTCGACAGGCTTTACGGTGAGCAGCATTTCACCCAGCCCCCCCCAAGGTACAGCGAGGCCTCCCTCGTCAAGACGCTGGAAGAATACGGGATTGGCCGGCCCTCGACCTATGCCTCCATCATTTCCACCCTGCTCGATCGCGAATACGTGATTCTCGACAAGAAGCGCTTCATGCCCACCGACGTGGGCTATGTGGTCAACCGCTTCCTGACCGAGCATTTTTCTCCCTACCTCAATTACGATTTCACGGCGAATCTGGAGGATCAGCTCGATTCCGTTTCGACTGGAAAGCGCGAATGGATTCCGCTACTGGAGGATTTCTGGAAAGGATTCTCCTCCCTGATCGAGGAAAAGAAGAACATTTCAAGAAAGGAAGTCACGCAGGAGCTGCTCGATGAACCCTGCCCGAAATGCGGCAAGCCGCTCTGCGAAAGGCTCGGGAAGCGGGGCAGATTCGTGGGCTGCAGCGGATTTCCCGAGTGTGACTACACCCGGAACATCGGCGAAGAAGGGGGCGCTTCCCCGAACGAGCCCCGGATACTCGGCAAGGACGAATCGGGACAGGACATCGCCCTGCTGAAGGGCCCTTACGGCTATTACGTCCAGGTCGGGGAGGGGGCGGAAGGGAAAAAGCCGAAGCGGGTTTCCTGGCCCAAGGAAATCCCTGTCGAATCCGCAAGCGTCGATATCGCCAGGCAGCTCATCTCCCTCCCAAGGGAAGTGGGTATTCACCCGGAAACAGGGAAGAAGATCGTCGCCAACATCGGGCGCTTCGGCCCCTATGTCAATCACAACGGGGCATTCAAATCCATTCCGAAAAGCGAGAGCGTCTTCACCATCGATCTCGAACGGGCAGTGGCCTTGCTCGCGGAAGCGAAAGTCGACCGGAATTTGCTCAGGGAACTGGGCAGTCATCCTGACGGTAAGCCCGTTGGCGTCTACAGCGGAAGATACGGCCCCTACATCAAGCACGGGCGCGAGAATGCGAAAATCCCTTCCGGAATGGATGCCGAAACGGTGACGCTGGAGGCCGCGCTCGAAGCGCTTGCCGCAAAGGCGGAAATGCCTGCAAAGGGCAAGACGAAGAAGCCGGCGGCGAAGCCGAAGAAAGCGACCCCCCGGAAGAATGCGGCCTGAAATCGGTTTTCCAGGCCCACATCGAGGTCAACGCGGATATTCCGCATGTTTCGGCAATCCGTCCCCGCTGCAGGACCATTCCGCCCTCGAATCCCAGAATATCCGGGCCTGGGGGCGGATCGGCGGCTCCCCCTCGACTTCGTACCTGATCGAGCCGCAAAGGCAGCTTCCCTCGACTTTGGTCATGGTCTTTTCCCTGATACATTGATCCTGCCTTCGATGCAGGTCACGGCATTCCCGCCCACCCGTATGCTTTCCTTGCCGTATTCCACTTCTATCCTTCCGTCCCGGCCCAGGCATCGTCCCTGGAATGCGGCATAGGGGGAGGGGAGAAGGGTATGAAGGCGGATCAGCGCCGCTGCAGCGCCGTTTCCGCTTCCGCAGACTGGATCTTCCGGAACGCCGAAAGCGGGCGCGAAAGACCGGACCTCGATGCTGTTTTCATCGATAGGGCCGAATACGGTGATGCCGGTAATCCCTTCCATCCGGGAAATCAGGTTCATGTCCGGTTTCAGGGCGGTCACCTTTATCGCCGAGGCAAGCTGGAGGGTAAGCCATACAGGGCCCACGTCGACTGCCGAACCCGATATGATTTCGCCTCTTTCCAGTTTCAGCGCGCTCGCAGCGGCCTCGATCTGAATCTCGTCCTGTTCGGAAATGAGGGGCTCGGGCAGTTCGAAAAACAGCTTTTGTCCCGAAATCGTGATATCGACGAGGCCTTTTCCGCATTCCTGGACGAGGCGCCCCGGTGTTTTCGGGATCATTCCTGATTCAAGGAGCGCCCATGCGGATCCCAGGGTCGGGTGGCCGGCGAAGGGGATTTCGCTTTTCGGGGTGAAGATTCTCAGCCTGTAATCTGCACGCGGATCCCCCGGTACGCAGACGAAGGTGGTTTCAGAGAGGTTCGTCCAGTTGGAGATGGCCTGCATTTCCCCGGTCGAGAGGCCGTTTCCGTCCAGGATCACCGCGACAGGATTTCCCCTGAAAGGGTTGGCTGTGAATACGTCGACCTGCTTGAAAGGCCTTTGGCTGTCTTTCATCTTCCGCTTCCTTTGTGACATTATGACTCACATTCGGGCATGTTTCACGTGGATCGGGATGCTAATCGAAGCGATAGCCTTCCGCCGGGTGAATTGCCCAAGCCCCGTTTCCTTCCAGCTCGAGGACCTGGCTGTGGTATTTGAGGATCGATCCGCGGTGGCCTATGCTGACGAGCGTCGTTTCAGTTCCGGCAAGGATCCCGTAGAGGGTGGCTTCGTTCGAGGCATCGAGTGCGCTCGTCGCTTCGTCGAGCATCGCATATCGCGGCCTCGATATCAGGACCCGGGCGAAGGCGAGGCGCTGCTGCTCGCCGACAGAAAGCGTCTTTTCCCAGTCGAGTTCGACATCCAGCCCACCCGATCTTTCTGCGAGGTCCGGCAGGTTCACGGTCTCCAGGACTT
>JAJZVB010000139.1 GCA_021845885.1 Pseudomonadota bacterium | reverse complement strand
CCTCATCAGCCAGGCTGCCGCGATCGCCGAGAGCACCCGCAAGGACGTGCTCGGCAAATAGGCATCATTCCTCCAGGAGACTGCGCAGCATCCAGGCGTTCTTTTCGTGGATCTGCATGCGCTGGGTAAGGAGATCCAGGGTGGGCTGGTCGCCCGCCTTTTCCGCCAGCGGAAACAGGGTTCTTGCCGTGCGCACGACGGCCTCCTGGCCTTCTATGAGCTGGCGTATCATGTCTTTCGCCTTCGGGACCCCTTCGCTGTCCCTGATCGAAGAAAGCTCGGCAAATTCCCTGTAGCTTCCGGGCGCGGGGAAGCCGAGTGCCCTGATTCTTTCTGCGATGAGATCGACCGCCATCCACGTTTCGTTGTACTGGTCCATGAAGAGAATGTGCAGGGTCTGGAACATCGGGCCGGTGACGTTCCAATGGAAATTGTGCGTCTTGAGATAAAGCGTGTAGGTGTCAGCAAGAAACCTGGAAAGTCCTTTCGCGATGTCTCCCCTGTCCTTTTCCGAAATGCCTATATCGATCTTCATGATTCTTCCTCCTATGGAATCGTTTCAGTCATGCCACGATTCATTCTAGGCAGACAAACGAATGGTTGGAAATGAATTTTTCCTGGGGATCGGATTGCCATTTCAAATCGCCCTTGACAATGCACACATTCGGCACAAGAATATCAGAATATTCATTCTGATTTGATCCATGCCGAGGAGCCGGGAATTCGAACCTGATGTTGCGCTGGAAAAAGCCATGCGGCTTTTCTGGCAGAAAGGGTATGTCGAAACGTCGATGGACGATCTCGTGGAAGCGACCGGCGTCAGCCGCTACGGCCTTTACACCGAATTCGGCAGCAAGCGCGAACTTTTTCTCGCCGCCATGGATCATTATCAGGAAAGCATAGTCGGGAAAAGCTTCGGGGTCGTCGAACAGGCCGATGCATCCCTGGGCGAGATCAGGCGCTATTTCGAAAGTCTGCTTGAAGCCCTCGTCCAGCCGCAGGCAAGACGGGGATGCCTGATGTGCAATGCGGCAACGGAAGTCGCGCCTAGGGACGCAAGCGTCCGGGAGAAAGTCGGGCAGGCCATGACCCGGTTGTCCAGCGGGTTCCGGAAAGCCCTCGATAATGCGAAAACCCTCGGGGAAACGAGCATCGATGCGGAAAAGGCGGCTGACTTCCTGACGGGTACGGTTCTGGGGATTTCCGTCATGGCGCGATCCGGGGCGGAAAGATGGATGATGGAAAATGCGGCGGCCCTGGCGCTCGATTCGCTCTTGCCCAATCCATACCCATCACACGAGGAGATATGATGGGAAAACCGGAAGGAAAGATTGCATTGATAACGGGGGGCACGACCGGCATCGGGCTCGCCACGGCCAGGCTTTTCCAGGCGGAAGGCGTGAAAGTTCACATCACCGGACGTACCGAGTCGGACGCTGGAAACCTGCCCGACATCGGACGAGGCGACGAGCGAAGCAGATTTCGACAGCATGTTCAGCGTCAATCTCAAGGGCCCCTTCTTCACGATCCAGCGTCACAGGACACAAGGGCATGTCGATGATGGCCGCCTATTCGGCATCCAAGGCGGGGCTCAGTTCTCTCGGCGGCACGCTCGGGGCCGATCTCGTCGTGGACGGCGGCCGTCTCGCTTCCAGAACTTACAAACCACTGGAGAATCAAATGGCTACAGTAGAACTCAATCAGAGCAATTTCGAAAGCACCGTCACGGGAAACGACATGGTCATCGTCGATTTCTGGGCGCCCTGGTGCGGTCCTTGCCGTTCTTTCGCGCCGACTTACGAAAAAATTTCCGAGCAATATCCGGACATCGTGTTCGCGAAAGTCAATACCGAAGTGGAACAGGGCATCGCGGCCTCGTTCAACATCCGGTCCATCCCGACCCTGATGATATTCCGGGAGAAGGTGATCCTTTATGCGGAGGCAGGAGCGCTTCCCGCATCTGCCTTGACCCAGCTCGTCGAGAAAGCCAGGAAGATCGACATGACCGAGGTCCACAGGCAGGCCGCAGCGCAGAACGCCTGAATCAGGACGGCCTGCGTTGCTCGGGGCCGGAGCTGGGCGCAAGAATGAGCTCGGCCTCGTCCGGATCGAGACGCAGTCCTTCGGCATTTTCGAGGGGCTGAAGGAACCGTTTCATCATAGTCCCATTCGCAAGCCTGCTCGAGCACCCCGCGGAACATTGAAGGATCCCGGACATCCAGGAGCAGGAGCCGCCTTCCGGACGCGATCAGATCGCGCAAATCCCATGGCCACAATGCCTTCACGCGCGCCGAAGCTTCAAGAACAAGTTCTTCGTAACGTCTCAATTGAGTTCATTGACGCCGGAAACGGCCTCGTTCATGTAGAATTTGCACCTGTTTTTTCCGTCCTGCTTGGCCAGATACATCGCCTCGTCGGCCCGTTTGAGCAGCATTTTCGGGTCTTCGGCGTCCTCGGGGAAAACCGCGATGCCGATGCTGCATCCCACCTGGCATTGCTCGCCCCTCAGATTGAAAGGTTCGGAGAGGGTGGCAATGATCTTTTCCGCCACAATGGAAGCATCCTCCTTGATGCCGATATGATTCAAAACCAGGGTGAATTCGTCCCCGCCCACCCTGGCCACGGTATCGGAAGAGCGGACAATCTCGCCCAGCCTCGCGGCAACGTCCTGCAAAAGCATATCGCCCACGTCATGCCCGAGTCGGTCGTTGACCAGCTTGAATCCGTCGAGGTCGAGGAACACGATGGCCACCTTGGTGCCTGCACGCCTGGCAAGAACAATCGCCTGTTCCAGGCGATCGAGAAACAGGGCCCGGTTCGGAAGGTCGGTGAGGTAGTCGTGATGCGCGAGATGCATGATCTTCCGCTCCGCCACCTTGCGTTCCGTAATGTCCCGGACAATGCCGATGAAATAATGCTGTCCGCTCAATGTCATTTCCGATATCGACAGCTCTGCCGGAAACAGGCTGCCGTTTTTCCGGATGGCCATGACCTCCCACCCCGACATGCCGGCAAGACGCTCCATTTGCAGGTTGCGAAAATCGCGGTGAAAAGATTCAGGCATCAGCATGCCGACGTTCTTTCCCAAAACTTCCTGCTGCGCATAACCGAAAATCTTTTCCGCCGCGGGATTGAAAGCCTGGATCTCATTCGATTCGTTGATGGTGATGATGCCATCCATCGCATGATGGATGATCGCCTTCAGCTGGTTCTGGCTTTTTTCCAGCTCTTCCTTGATCCGCTTCAGGTTGGTCACCATTTGCCAGAAAAGCTTGGCTTCCGGGCCGCTCGTGATCTTCTTCTGACCCAATACCTCGGCGACCAAGCCGCTCATCGAATCGTCGTGCGTGAGATTGTAGACGATGCATTCCGGGTAATCCCTGCAGGCCAGCAAGGCTTTCCTGGAATCGGTATAGGTTGCAATCCCGTGTTTTTTCGCAAGCTTGATTCCCGGCGCCTCGCCGTCAGGATCGGCCATGGCGATCACATTGACGAGATCATCTTCCAGGAACATTTCGAGAAGGGCAGAACCTCCGCGACCGGCTCCGAGAATCAGGACAGGGTGGCCATGTATCTTTCTTTTCGCCATCTCATTCCTTACGTGCGAAAATCACAAGAGGAATAAAAGGTTAAGATTACAACGAACTGCACCCACTTTGCAAAATTATTTCAATGCTTTTTATCAGAATCGGGCAGCCTTGACTTTAGCCGACATGGAAATGGAGAAGATCAATTCTGGAAAGCTTCGCGCCATCGGCTATTGAGACCGGTGAGCCGCAGCTGGATCGCCACATGCCCGGGGATGACGAGATCGATCGCGCTCGGAAATTCCAGGGAAATAATACTTAATTCCCTTTCCGATTCCCGGACAACCCAATCAAGCGGCATCCGCCCGAAGGGGAAATGCTGAACGTCTGCGCGGTCGCGCGCATGCTCGATGTCCATCCAAAGATATGGCTGTTCCATGCATAGTCCGCCTGACGTACAAAAGCAAAAGGCCCACCCCGGAGGGTGTGTAAACCTCCCGAAATTTGTGCCACTCAAAACTAGAGGTTTCGGGGTGACATAATCCCCTCGCCCCGCCTCAAAGCAATTTCACCTGCCAAATCCTGCAGTCGGTGGATCTCCTGCCGAACCAAGGCTTTTCACTCCTTGACTTTGCATGAACCCATACTACCCTGAATTCAGGGAGGCATCCCTGAAGACTTTTTCAAATCAAGGAGGCGAAAAAATGGCACATGAAACTTGCGAATTCGGCGCGGTGCATGCGCACGAGCCGTCCAACATCGTGAGGGTGACGATTCCGGCGGAAGTGGCTTTCAATCTCGACAAAATGAACAAGGTCACGGCAGGGATACTCGGGCGGCTCGGTTGCACGGGATGCCA
>JAJZVB010000023.1 GCA_021845885.1 Pseudomonadota bacterium | reverse complement strand
TCCCGTTCGATTTCAGGAATTTCAGGGCGCACAAAAAAACCCGCCACCTTGTAACAAGATGACGGGTTCGAGGTTTGCCGGTTGAGCCGGCTTGTTATGCTTTAGCTTAGAAGCCCATCCACAGGTTCAGGACGGTCATGCTGTCGCCCATGTAACCGGCTTGAGCCGATGCAGTGGAGTTGTACATGTCGCCGCTGTACTTGGAATAGGTCAGCTCGGCCCTGACGTTGAGCGCCAGGGAATAGGTTGCGCCCACCATGATCGCGTTGTCGGTCGCGTTTCCGGAAGTTCCGGCAACCACGTTGCCCGATCCGGGAACATACTGACCGCTGCTTGCGCGGCGGATGCCGAGCTGCAACGTGGCCTTGTTCGGGATCACGCCGAGTTCACCGCCGATGTTGAACGACTTCCTTGTGCCCAGATACGGGTTAAACGCGTTGAATCCGCCGTTGGCAAGGGTTGCGCCGGGGTCGGAAGCGGGAGCGGTCGCATAAGAAGCGATCAGGGTCAGGGGCATGCCGCTGACGTCGCCCATCATCTGGCCGTCGACTTCGGTCGCTCTGGTCTTGAAGGTGCCGGGTGCGCCAGCAATAGCTGCGCCAGTACCATTTGTGAAGCCTGCGGCAAGCGTACCCGGAAGCGCGGTCGAGGTGGAGCTGCTGGCGCCAGAGAAGTACTGCAGACCGACTGCGGTATCGAATCCGCCCACATCGCCCGGCGTCCATGCCAGACGGAAGTAGTTGGAAGTCGGGGAACCGCCGCCGGCAGCACCAGGAGCCTGTCCGGGACCGTTGCCGTTGATGGAGTCGATCTGCCACTTGGTGAAGTTGACGAATCCCATGTCATTGTAGTAATACAATGCAGCGCCGTTCGCGGGAACAGCACCGCCGGCGGTAATGCCGTTGACGGAACCAGCGCCGTTGAAGCCGGTCAGGTATTCATACGCGCCGATCGCAGCCAGATCCTGCTGGTTGAACAGGTGAACCGGGGTTGCGCCGTCGGAGAGGGGTTCGAAGCCCTGTTGCGGACCGAGACCGTCGGTGGTGAAGGGAACGACGCCGAGCTTGCCGCCAGCCACGTCGAAGCTGAAAGGCATCTTGACCGAAGCGAGTGCTGCGCCGCCGGAAAGGCCGACTTCACCCTCGAAGCCGATGTTGTTGCTGACACGGCCGCCCATGAACAGGGAGTACTGGGTCATCTGGAACTGGCCATTGTTGGTGGTCTTGGTGGTTGCCGTCGTGCCGGTGGTCGGGCCATTTTGCTTGACATAGGCCAGGTTGGTGACGAACGCGAGGTTCAGCACGGCAGGAATCGACAATCCCGGGGAATCGGTCGTCTCGATTTTCTCCTCGCTACCGACCATGGTGAAGCCGGCCGCCTTGAAGGAACGCCCGAAGCCGTTCAGGGTCGGGAAATGCTGATAGTGGCAGGCGCTGCAGGGCATGCCGACCTGGCGGGCGAACGCGGGAATCGCATGCGCCTGCGGGGCCCAGGCCACCGCCGACATCAGCGCGGATGTCGCCAAAAGCGTTTTCTTGAATTGCATAATTGACTCCTTGTTGTTTAATTGGTGAAGTACTGAACACCCATTACACGCCCCCCCTCCTGTTCGGGCAGAACCGTGCAACACCTGCTTTATAGCATGGCAAAAAAAAATGCGTCAAACTTAAAACAGGCTTATGTTGCATGGACGCAACAGAAATAAATCGCACTTCACATGATTCTGCCTATCAATTCGATTCTCAACCCATGCGCGGAAATTGCCGTCCAGGCATGATGTCTATACACTTGCGCCAACATGTTGCAAGGACATCGATGAACGAACTGCTGAAACGCCAGCCCAAATCCTTTCTGAAGCTGATTCTCTTCGGTTTCCTGCTTGTTTCCCTGCCCTTCTTCCTGGCGCTCGCCTACAGCGCCATGTCCGTCAACCGCCTGGCGAACCTCAGCCGCGAAGCCGTCCACCAGGCCGAAAGCATCGCTCACGGCAGCCGGATCCTGGTCGAGCAGGTTGCGATCATGGAGCGCAGCGTCAGGCTTTCGCTCATCTTGAGCGATGCGACGATGCTGGAAGGCTATTACCAGGCCCACGGGGAATTCGCCAATACCGCGGCCGGCCTTGCCCAGCTTCCCCTGAAGGAAGACCAGAAAGCCCTCCTGGACAAACTCCGCTTCCAGGAATCCGGGATTTACGGAAAAATCGCGCAGCACGAAAAGATGGTCGATTTCGCCCCATTGCTGGAATCGGCCCAAACTTTTCTGAGACGGGGGGACGAGCCGATCGAACACGAGGTGGACGTGATGCAGGCCATGGCAGGGCAGGCAAGCCGGATCGTCATGTGGCAACTGGCTGCGCTCGTGCCGCTTGCCACCCTGCTCGCTTTCGGCTTTTCCTGGCTGATCAACCGCCCCATCAGGCAAATCGACGAATCCATCAAAATCATGGGACAGGGGGAGCTTTCCCGGAATATCACCGTGGACGGCCCGGAAGACCTGAAGCGGCTCGCCGACAGGCTCAACTGGATGCGCCTTCGCCTCCTGGATCTGGAAGAAGAAAAAACCCGTTTCCTCCAGCATGTATCGCATGAGCTCAAGACACCGCTCACTTCGATCCGGGAAGGGGCCGACCTGCTTGCGACGGGGGTGACCGGAGAATTGAACCCGAAGCAGGGCCAGGTGGCGAGGATACTGCTCGACAACAGTGTAGAATTGCAAAAGCGCATCGAGGATCTGCTGAGCTACAGCGCCATCCAGGCAGGCAAACCCATGCCGGCCTGGACGAACACGGATCTCGGGAAAATTCTGGATGCGGTTTTACAGGATCAACACCTTGCCATCATGAACAAATCGATCGAAATCGATCTCGCCTGCCCGAACCTGGCACTGGAGTGCGACGAACAGAAAATCAGGGTCGTCATTGACAATCTTTTGTCCAACGCAGTCAAGTTCTCCCCTGTCGGCGGCCTGATCAAAATCCGGGGCGAACTGGAAGGCGATCACATGCATCTCGACATCATCGATTCGGGGCCCGGCATCGACCCCCTGGACCACGACAGGATATTCGACGCGTTCTACCAGGGCCGCAGGACAGCGCAAAGCCCGACGAGGGGAACGGGGTTGGGATTGTCGATCGCCAGCGAGTATGCGGAAGCGCACAAGGGATCCATCGAACTTTTGGACCAGGAAGAAGGCACATGTTTCAGACTCACCCTGCCGAGAGGCCGGACCGCTTCATGAAATTCACCATCCTGATCGTGCTCGCGGCACTCGCCGCATGCTCAGCCGCGCCGCAAAAGCAGCCCGTCGTGCAGGCGATCCGTGAGCCGCAGTGCACCCCGGCCATGGAACCCGTCCCCAGCCGCGATATAGACAGCCTGATGCAGTATTACGATCACTTGAGCGGTCTTTCCAATGAAGCGCTCGGCCTTGAAAAGGAAAAAACATCCCTGGAATTTTCGCGATCAGGAAGCGATCTCGACAGGATGAAGCTTGCCCTCATTTTCTGGCTTCCGGACACCCCTTTCCGCGACAGGCGGGCCGCACTCGATCTTCTGCGCAGGGGCTCCGGGGACAAGGCGATGGACAGCTTCGCCAGGCTGATGAAGGTCATGGTCGCTGAACAGCAGGACTCGGACAATGCGCAACAGGCGCTCGAGCAACTGCTCGCGAAGGAAAGGAAGCATGCCGAAGCCCTCCAGAACAAAATCGATGCGGTCAAGAAAATGGAAAAAAACCTGCTCATCCACAAAGGCAACCCATGACCGAGCCAAGAGGAAAAATCCTGGTCGTGGACGACGATGCCGACCTGCTTCAACTCCTTTCTATGCGTCTCAATGCCGCAGGCTTCGAAGTCGAAACGGCCGATTCAGCGGAATCTGCCGTCAACCGCCTGGACCTGTCGCGCCCCAATCTGGTGATCACGGACATGCGCATGCGCGAAATGGACGGCATGGCCCTCTTCGAACATATCCACCGCGCCCATCCGGCGCTCCCCGTCATCATTCTCACCGCGCATGGCACCATTCCGGACGCGGTCGCGGCGGCCCAAAAAGGCGTATTCGGCTACCTCACCAAACCTTTCGACGCCGTCGCGCTGCTGGATCAGGTCAGGAAAGCGCTCAGGCTTTCCGCTTCCCCCAGCCAGAAGTCGGGATGGCGTTCAGGCATCATTTCCCAAAGCCCGGCCATAGAGGATCTTCTGGCAAAAGCCTATCTCGTCGCGCAAAGCGATGTCAGCGTGGTCATCCGCGGCGAGAGCGGCACGGGAAAGGAACTCGTCGCCCGCGCGATCCACAATGCAAGCAGCCGGGCGAACAAGCCCTTTGTCGCGATCAATTGCGCGGCCATTCCCGAGCAATTGCTCGAATCCGAACTGTTCGGTCATGTCAAGGGCGCATTCACGGGCGCAGTCAGGGACCACAAGGGATTGTTCCAGGCAGCCGAAGGGGGGACGGTATTCCTCGACGAAATCGGCGACATGCCGCTGCTGCTGCAGAGCAAATTGCTGAGGGTGCTCCAGGAACGTCAAATCACGCCCCTGGGCTCGACGCAAACCATTCCCCTGAACGTGCGCATCCTTTCCGCGACCCACAGGGACCTGAAGGAGGAAGTGGAAGCGGGAAAATTTCGCGAAGACATCTATTATCGTCTCAATGTCGTCGAATTCCTGATTCCCCCGCTTTCGCAAAGGCGCGAAGACATTCCGCTTCTCGCGAAACATTTCCTGTCCCTGCTTTCCGAGAAATACCATAAACATATCAATGGATTTTCACCCGAAGCCATGGAAATCCTGGTCAGCGCCTCCTGGCCCGGAAACGTCAGGCAACTGCTGAATGTCGTCGAACAAAGCATCGCCTTGTGCACCGCCCCCCTGATTTCTTCGGTCCTCGTGCAGAAAGCGATTTACAAGGAAGGGGACATCGCGTCACTGGAGGAAGCCAAGAAACGCTTCGAACGGGACTATCTGATCCGCATCCTGAAAATCACGGGCGGGAACGTGACCCAGGCCGCCAGGCTCTCCAAGCGCAACCGCACCGAATTCTACAAACTGCTTCAAAGACATCAGCTCGACCCTTCGGTATTCAAGCCCTGATCGCATCGACCCTTTCTAAGATTAAGAATTATTCGCTATACTTCGCCTTTTGACCGGAATTCTGGATGCTCGAAGCCACCCGACTCGAATGCATGCGCGGCGACAGGCTGCTCTTTTCCGGGGTGGACCTGCGCATCGAACCTGGCGGCCTGCTCCATGTCAGGGGGCCGAACGGGAGCGGGAAGAGCAGTCTTCTCAGGATGCTTTGCGGCCTCGTCCTTCCCGAAGCCGGGGAGATCCTCTGGAATGGAAAGCCCACGCGGAACAGCGAGGATTACCATCGCTCGCTCACCTACATGGGCCATTCGAACGGCATCAAGGAGGAACTTTCCGGCCTTGAAAACCTGAGGATCAATTGCGGCCTGGCGGGATTCGAGGTGGGCGAGGAGGAAGCCCTCTCAGCCTTCGAAAGAATGGGGCTCGAAGGGCGAGAGCATCTTCCCGCGAAAGTGCTGTCCCAGGGCCAGAGAAGGCGCGTCATGCTGGCGAGATTGCTCGTTGCGGAAACGCCGCTTTGGATACTGGACGAACCGCTCGTCGCGCTCGATACCGACGCCATCGGGCTGATGCGTTCGCTCTTCGAGCTCCATCTTGAAAAAGGCGGCATGATGATCCTGACCACACACCAGGAACTCGAAATCGCGGCCAGGAATGCACAGGAAATCAGGTTTTCAACATGAGCATACTGGTCTGGGTCTTGAGGCGTGACATGATGCTGGCGATGCGCCGCAAGTCCGACGTTTTGACGACACTGTTCTTTTTCGTCATCATGGTGAGCCTCTTTCCGCTCGGGGTGGGACCGGAGCGGGAGCTTCTCAAGGCGATCGGGCCCGGGGTGGTCTGGGTGGCTGCACTGCTCGCCTCCATGCTTTCCCTGGGCAGGCTTTTTTCCGCCGATTATTCGGACGGGACGCTCGAGCAGATGCTGCTCTGCCCCGAATCGCTTTCGCTCATCGTGCTGGGAAAGACTTTCGTGCACTGGATGACCTCCGGGCTGCCCCTGGTGCTGATGGCGCCGCTTCTCGGCCTGCAATTCGGCCTTTCGGGTCAGGCATTATGGGTGCTTTTGGCCTCGCTCCTGCTCGGCACGCCGGTGCTGAGCCTGGTGGGGGCGATAGGCGCTTCCCTGACGCTGGGCTTGAGGGGCGGCGGTGTTCTGGTATCATTGCTGGTTTTACCGCTTTACATTCCCGTGCTGATTTTCGGCGCCGGGGCGGTCGACGCCAGCACATCGGGCTTGGGCGCAGAGGGACATCTCTCGGTATTGGGCGCGCTCCTGGTTCTGGCCTTGCTGGCAACGCCCAAGGCTTCGGCTGCAGCATTGCGCATTTCACTGGAATAGGGTTCAAATTGGGCAAGATCAACTGGTACAAATATGCTTCGCCGGCCTCCTTCTACGGACTTGCCGGAAAGATGATTCCCGGCTTCGCAGCCCTTTCGATCGTCTTTTTCGTCGTCGGGCTCTATATCGGCTTCTTCGTTGCGCCGACGGATGCGCAACAGGGCGAAGCCTACAGGATCATTTTCATTCATGTGCCTGCAGCATGGATGTCGATGTTCATCTATATCGTCATGGCCGTCTATTCCGGAATCGGGCTCGCCTTCAACACCAGGCTATCCGCGATGATGGCTCAAGCGCTTGCCCCGACAGGCGCGCTTTTCGCCTTCATCGCCCTTTTCACGGGTTCCTTCTGGGGGAAGCCGATGTGGGGAACCTGGTGGGTATGGGATGCGAGGCTCACCTCGCAACTGATTCTTTTCTTCCTTTATGTCGGTTACATTTCACTGCAGGCCGCCATTGACGATCCCAGGCGCTCGGACAGAGCCAGCGCGCTCATCGCGCTGGTGGGCGTCATCAACGTGCCCATCATCTATTTTTCGGTGAAATGGTGGAATACCCTGCATCAGGGCGCATCGATCAGTTTCACCAAGGCGCCCACCATGGCCTACACCATGCTGGCAGGCATGCTGTTCATGGCGATTGCCTGCTGGATGTACACCATCGCAGTCGCCCTTTACAGGGTGAGGCTCATCATACTGGAGCGGGAACGCCACTCGATCTGGGTTTCGGAATTGCTCACGGAGGGGCTCAGATGAACTGGGGCAGTTTTTCCGCATTTCTGCACATGGGCGGATATGGCTTCTACGTATGGAGTTCGTTCGGCCTCTCCTTCGCCCTGTTTGCCCTGGAACTTTTGTTTTTGTCCAAAAGGCGCCGAACTTTGTTGAAACGGCTGAGTCAGATTCAAAAAATGAATGCATCCAGAGGATCGAAATGAAACCGCGTCACAAGAAACTGGCCTTTATCGGGGCAGGGGTTGCCGGCATTGCCGTCATCGTCGCCCTGGTCATGAATGCTTTCCGCAGCAACCTCGTGTTCTTTTTCACGCCTTCCCAGGTGATCGCCAGGCAAGCCCCGGTCGACCGCGCCTTCAGGATAGGGGGGCTGGTCGAAAAAGGCAGCTTGAAGCGTGAAAACGACGGGCTCACCGTGCATTTCGTGGTGACCGATACCAAGCACGACATGAACGTGACCTACAAGGGCATCCTTCCCGATCTCTTCAAGGAGGGCAAGGGGGTCGTCGCCCAGGGCAGGCTCAATGCCGACGGTCAGTTCGTCGCAGACGAAGTGCTGGCCAAACACGACGAGAACTACATGCCGCCAGAAGTGGCGAACGAACTCAAGGCCGCCAAAGCCGACAAGACGAAACTTTAACGCCGGAGAAAGCTTATGATACCCGAGATTGGCCATTTTTCCCTGATATTGGCTCTGCTTCTGGCGCTGACCCAGGGCATCGTGCCGATATTCGGCGCGCAGAAAGGCATTCCCTCGCTGATGAACATCGCCAAGCCTGTCGCTCAGGGACAATTCGTGTTCGTCGCCATCGCCTTCGGCTGCCTCGTCTACTCCTTGATCAACAACGATTTCTCCGTTTCTTACGTCGCCGAGCATTCCAATTCCCATCTTCCGCTGCAATACAAGATCGCAGCCGAATGGGGCGGTCATGAAGGATCGCTGCTGCTCTGGGTCACCATACTCGGCATCTGGTCCGTCGCCGTGACCGTGTTCAGCCGGCACCTCCCTGACGAAATGGTGGCCCGTGTGCTCGGCATCATGGGCCTCGTGAGCGTCGGCTTCCTGCTCTTCATGCTGCTCACTTCCGACCCTTTCGCGAGAATCTTCCCCGCGCCGGAAGACGGCGCGGACCTCAATCCCCTGCTTCAGGACCCGGGACTCGTGATCCATCCTCCGATGCTTTACATGGGCTATGTCGGCTTCTCGATCGCCTTCGCCTTCGCCCTGTCCGCCCTGCTCTCCGGCAAGCTCGACGCCACCTGGGCGCGCTGGTCGAGACCCTGGACCACTGCAGCCTGGATCTTCCTGACCGTAGGCATCGCCCTGGGAAGCGGCTGGGCCTACTATGAACTCGGCTGGGGAGGCTGGTGGTTCTGGGATCCCGTCGAGAACGCCTCTTTCATGCCCTGGCTCGTCGGCACCGCGCTCATCCATTCGCTGGCCGTCACCGAAAAGCGGGGCAGCTTCAAAAGCTGGACCGTCCTGCTCGCCATCGCCGCATTTTCGCTCAGCCTGCTGGGCACCTTCCTGGTCCGCTCCGGGGTGCTCACTTCCGTGCATGCTTTCGCGACCGACCCCAGGCGCGGCATGTTCATCCTGATCTTCCTGCTGACCGTGATAGGCAGCTCGCTGCTGCTCTACGCATGGCGGGCGCCCAAGGTGGGCCTGGGCGGCAAATTCGACCTGGTTTCAAGAGAATCGCTGCTCCTTTCGAACAACGTGCTGCTCGCCGTCGCTGCGGGCTCGGTCCTGCTCGGCACGATCTATCCGCTCTTCATCGATGCGCTGGGTCTCGGCAAGATTTCCGTCGGCCCGCCCTATTTCAATGCCATCTTCGTGCCGCTGATGGTGCCCACCCTTTTCCTGATCGGTCTGGGCCCCATCGCGGGCTGGAAAAAGGCCAACCTGCCCGACATGATGACCCGCCTGAAATGGGCTTTTGCGGCGAGCATCGCATCCAGCGCGATACTGCCGATCGTCATGGGGAAATGGACCCCCCTCATCAGCCTCGGATTCCTGCTCGCAGCCTGGATCCTGTTCACGACCTTTCACACCTTCTGGAACAGGATCAGGTCTTCGGGCGACTTCATTGCCGCGATCACGAAGCAACCCATGAGCTATTACGGCATGCTTTTCGGGCATATCGGCGTGGCCGTTTTCGTGATCGGAGTGACCATGGTCAAGGGCTATGAAACCGAGCGCGACGTGAGAATGAACGTCGGCGACACCCTGAAAATCGCCTCCTACACGTTCCGCTTCGACGGAACGAGCGACATTCAGGGGCCGAATTACGAAGCGACCCGCGGATTCATCACGGTCATGGAAAAAGGCCAGCAAATCCTCATGCTCCATCCGGAGAAACGCAAATACAACGCTTCGGGCATGATGATGACCATCGCCTCCATCAACCCCGGCCTCACCCGTGATCTTTACGTCTCCCTGGGTGAGCCCATAGACAACAGCGCGTGGAGCGTCAGGATCTATTACAAGCCCTTCGTCGACTGGATCTGGGGCGGTTGCCTGATCATGGCCCTGGGCGGTCTCTTCGCCGTTGCGGACAGGCGCTACCGCATTTCCGTCAGAAAATCCCATTCCGAACCCGCTCATGTTCTCAACCCGGTGATGGTGGAAAAATGAAGCTGAAATTCGCCATACCCCTGGTCCTTTTCCTGCTGCTTTCCGCTTTTCTCTGGAAAGGGCTCAGGCTCGATCCCAGGGAAGTGCCCTCCCCCCTGATCGGCAAGCCCGCCCCGCAATTCGTCCTGTCCGACGTCCACGATCCTTCAAGGCAATTCTCCAGCCGCGACATGCTGGGAAAAGTGTGGCTGTTGAACGTCTATGCTTCATGGTGCGAATCCTGCCGGGACGAACACCCGCTTCTGGTTGAATTCTCCGGAAAGGGGCTTGCCCCCATCGTCGGCCTGGACTACAAGGACAAGCCCGAAGACGCCCGTAAATGGCTCGACCAGATGGGCAATCCCTACACGCTCAGCGTTTCCGACCTGGACGGCCGGGTCGGCATCAATTACGGCGTATACGGCGTTCCCGAAACCTACGTGATCGACAAGTCCGGGATCATCCGGGAAAAGATCATCGGTCCGGTCACCGTTTCCCGCATCAATGAAAAGCTGGTCCCCTTGATCAAGGAACTTTCCCGATGAAGCGGCTTTTATTCGCCATTTCCCTGCTTTTCGTCGTCTTCAATGTGGAGGCCGGGGAAGCGGTACCGGATGCGGCCGACCCGGCCATCGAGAAGCGCATGATCGCCCTTTCCGAGAATTTGAGGTGTCTCGTCTGCCAGAACGAATCGCTTGCCGCATCGCAAGCCGAGCTCGCCCTGGATCTCAAGCAGGAAATCAGGGAAATGATGAAGAAAGGCATGAGCGACAAGGAAATCGTCGCCTACCTGGTTCACCGTTACGGCGATTTCGTCCTGTACAAACCCCCGGTCAAATCGACGACGCTGCTCCTGTGGTTCGGCCCCTTCCTTTTCCTGGTCCTCGGCCTGATCCTACTTTTCATCACCATCCAAAAGCGCCGCAGCCAAATCGCAGATTCGACACTGTCGAAAGATGACGAACGGCGTGCCCAATCTCTGCTGGAACAAAATCAATGATCGCTTTCTGGACCATCTGCGGGATTCTCATCCTGATCGCTCTCCTTTTCGTCCTCACGCCGCTCCTTCGCCGTGAGCAGGGCGAAGGCCATGTAGAGCGCAGCAAACTCAATATTTCGCTTTATCAGCAGCAGGCGACCGAACTCGAAACGGACAGGGCGAACGGCCTGATCAGCGATGCGCAGTACATGGAAGGCCAGCAGGAAATCAGGAAAAGGCTGATCGAGGACGTGGCTGAAGAAGAAAAAACCCTGGTCGTGAACACGACCGGAAAGAAAGCCGCGATCATTCTGGGGCTCGCCATTCCCGTGCTTTCCGTATCGCTCTACCTGATGCTCGGCCATCCCAAATTCCTCGCGCCCCAGGAAGCGCCTCCGGCGCCTTCCGCCGCAAACGGCGGCATCACGCAAGAAAAAGTCGAAACCATGGTGGCCAATCTCGCGGAAAGATTGCGGAAGAACCCCTCGGATGCGCGGGGATGGACCATGCTGGGCCGCTCCTACATGGTCTTGAAGCGCTTTCCCGAGGCCGCCGAGGCCTTCGAGCACGCCTCCAGGCTTCTTCCCAATGATGCTCAGCTTCTGGCCGAATATGGCGAAAGCGAGATGATGCTCGATCCCAAGGAATTGAATCCCAAGGCTGTCGAACTCACGAACAAGGCGCTGGAAATAGACCCCAACAATCCCAAGGCGCTGACCCTGGGGGGCGCGATCGCTTTCGAACAGAGGAATTTCGCCCGCGTCGTTGCGCTCTGGAGCAACCTGCTTTCCCAGCTCCCGCCGGATTCCGACGACGCCAAGGCCGTGGAAAGCGGGATAGAAGGCGCAAGGGCCGCGGCCAAAGCCGCCGGAAAACCGCTTCCCGAGCCGAAGATCAAACCGCAGGCCGCCTCTGCGGCCACAGTTTCAGGTTCGGTGACATTGGCCCCCGAGCTCGAGTCCAAGGCCGCTCCGGAAGACACGCTCTACATCTTCGCACAAGCGGCGAGCGGCCCCAAGATGCCGCTTGCCATCCTGAAAATCCAGGCAAAGGAGCTTCCCCTCAGGTTCTCCCTGGACGATACACTCGCCATGGCGCCCATGATGAAACTTTCGAATTTCAAGACAGTGATCGTCGGCGCAAGGATTTCGAAATCCGGCAACGCCATGCCGCAAAGCGGCGACCTGGAGGGATACAGCCAGCCCGTGAAGGTGGGCGCGAAGGACATCCGCATCACCATAAACAAGGCCGTTCCCTGATCAGGGCTTCATGATTTCGAGGAAATCCAAGGAATAGCTTCCTTCAGGATTATAGACCTGGATCAGCACGGTTTCATTGGCTTTACGCCTGGGATAGCCCAGGCTGTCGGCCTGGATGGCGAGCCCGTCCATCCGGATCACGAGCGACGGGCCGTCCTCAAGCAGCTCGACCACCACCCCGCTGCCGCCCAGCCACGATACCTTCCTGCCTATCATGGTACGCAGCGAATCAATATTCAATCTGTCCATGAAACGAGCATGCACCATGCGCAAAGAAAAATCAATTTCACATCGCACTTGACTTCACCATAAAAACTGGGTAAAAATAAACTGGTGTGACTTATGGCCATGCGGCCATGCGCCTTTGCACAAAGGGGAAACCCGATTTTATTTTTTATTAAGGAAGCACAGATGTCGACCGGTACAGTAAAATGGTTCAATGATTCGAAGGGCTTTGGATTCATCACGCCCGACGATGGGGGGGAAGATTTGTTCGCTCACTTTTCCGCAATCAACATGGGCGGATTCAAGACCCTTAAAGAAGGGCAAAAGGTGAGTTTCGAAGTCACGCAAGGTCCCAAGGGCAAGCAGGCGTCGAACATCCAGGCGATTTGATCGCGAAAACAGCCCGCTTGAAGCGGGCTGTTTTTTTACATCCTCTCGATCATGGCCTGGCCGAATCCGGAACAGGAAACCTGATTCGCATTCGCCATCACCCTGGCGAAATCGTAGGTCACCTGCCTGTCCCTGATTGCCCCTTCCATGCCCAGGATCAGCAGATCCGCAGCTTCCTTCCAGCCCATGTGGCGCAGCATCATTTCCGCTGAAAGAATGATGGAGCCCGGATTCACGTTGTCTTTCCCGGCATATTTAGGCGCAGTGCCATGGGTCGCCTCGAACATGGCCACCCTGTCTCCCAGATTCGCCCCGGGCGCAATGCCTATGCCGCCCACCTGGGCAGCAAGGGCATCCGAAATATAATCCCCGTTCAGGTTCATGGTCGCCACCACATCGTATTCTTCCGGACGAAGCAGAATCTGCTGCAGGAAATTATCGGCGATGACGTCCTTGACCACGATCCCCTGAGGCAGCTTCATCCAGGGTCCCGCATCGATCAATTGCGCGCCGAATTCCCGCCTGGCAAGCTCGTAACCCCAGTTCTTGAAGGCGCCTTCCGTATATTTCATGATGTTGCCCTTATGGACAAGCGTCACCGACTGGCGTCCATTGTCGATCGCATATTGGATCGCACGCCTCACCAGCCTTTCCGAGCCTTCCCTTGAAACGGGCTTGATGCCGATTCCCGAAGTGGCCGGGAAACGGATGCCTTTCACCCCCATTTCCTCCTGAAGGAACCTGATCACCCTTTCGGCGCCGGCCGAACCGGCTTGCCATTCTATCCCCGCATAAATGTCCTCGACATTTTCCCTGAATATCACCATGTCCGTCTTTTCGGGATGCTTCAAGGGGGAAGGGACCCCTTCGAAATAACGGATGGGCCTGAGACAGACGTAGAGATCCAGCTCCTGACGCAAAGCCACGTTGAGCGACCTGATCCCTCCGCCGACGGGCGTGGTCAGCGGCCCCTTGATGGACACCACGTATTCCCGGACGGCATCGAGCGTTTCCCGGGGCAGCCAGGCATCGTCTCCGTAAAGCCTGGCGGCCTTCTCGCCCGCGTAGATTTCCATCCAGGAAATTTTTCGCCTGCCGCCATAAGCCTTTTCGATTGCGGCATCAACCACCCTTTTCATCACGGGCGTAATGTCCATGCCTATCCCGTCCCCTTCTATGAAAGGAATGATGGGGTTGTCCGGAACATTGAGCGACAAATCCTGATTGACCGAAATTTTCTTGCCTTGCGGCACGTTGACATGCGTCATTGCTTCCCCTTCTGCTTTCGATTTGCATTATTCTACCCTGCTTTCCTCCCGAATTCGATTCGTCGAATTGCCCATCAGGTAAATTTCATCTACACTTGTCGTGGGCTTTTAAATCGAGATTCCGGCAAAACAACATTCAAGGAGGGGAGTTAAATGAAGAAATTTCTGTCAGTGCTTGTCGCTTCGGCTTTTGCAGCGTCAGTCAGTCTGTCCGCCTATGCCGCAGATCCCGCATCAGCACCTGCCGCAACGGACGCCAAGCCTGCCGACACCGGAAAAAAGAAGGTGCGCCGCCACTGGTGCAAAACCACCCAGCAGTTCCAGACCGCGCCCTGCCCCAAGAAGCCGCGCCGCCACTGGTGCAGGACGACCCAGCAGTTCCAGACCGCGCCCTGCCCGCACAAGCGGAAGAAATGGTGCATCACCACCCAGCAATTCCAGACCGCACCCTGCCCGAAGAAGGGAAAGAAGGCGCCTGAAGCCGCCTCTGCCCCGGCTGCAGCCGAAAAGAAATGACGGGGCTTGCGCTTGTCAACGGATTTCATGGGCTGCGCGTTATTCGACTTGCCCAGTCTTTGGGATGTTTCAATCACACTTTAAAGGGTTAACATGAACAAACTGCTCTCAGCACTGATCGCTGCCGTTTTCGCCACCGTTTCTCTTTCCGCCGTCGCTGATGAAGCGCCCAAGAAGGACGAAGCCAAGACCGAAATGAAGGCAGAAAAGAAGGAAGTCAAAAAGCACCATGCAAAGAAGAAGCATGCCAAGAAGCATGCTGCGAAGAAGGACGAAAAGAAGGACGAAGCCAAGTAATTCCGGCTTTTCAGAAAAAGGCGGGGGAGTTTTCCCCCGTTTTTTTTTGCCTGGCCAAGGAAACCGCATGATCTGGAAACCCAACGTCACCGTCGCATCCGTGATCGAATCGGATGGCAAATTCCTGCTCGTCGAAGAGCATACGCCTGAAGGCATCCTTTACAACCAGCCGGCCGGCCACCTGGAGCCCGGAGAATCGCTCATGGAAGGGGCGATCAGGGAAACCCTCGAAGAATCGGGATACGGTTTCGAACCCCGGGCCGTCGTCGGCATTTACCAGTGGCGAAAGCGCGACACGACCTATCTGCGCTTCGCCTTCGCGGGCAGGATTACGCATCATGAACCCGAAAGAAAGCTGGACGAGGGCATCATCGCGGCGCATTGGCTGACTCCCGGCGAAATCCGGAAGGACAGGCTGCGCAGCCCCATGGTATGGCGCGCTATGGAGGATTTTCTTTCCGGAATGCGCTATCCTCTGGACATCATCACGACCTGGAGATAAATTGAAGACAGTAGTCGTCGGCATGTCGGGCGGCGTCGATTCTTCCGTAGCGGCCCTGCTGCTCAAGAACCGGGGATACCGGGTCATCGGCCTTTTCATGAAAAACTGGGAAGACGATGATACCGAAGAATATTGCTCTTCCCGACAGGATCTCATCGATGCCGTTTCCGTCGCGGACAGGATAGGCATAGCGATCGAGGCGGTCAATTTCTCCCGGGAATACAAGGAAAGGGTATTCAGTCATTTTCTCGAGGAATACAGGGCGGGAAGGACGCCCAATCCCGACGTGCTGTGCAATGCCGAGATCAAGTTCAAGGCTTTCCTCGATCACGCGATTTCATTGGGCGCGGACCATATCGCGACGGGGCACTATGCGCAGGTCAGGGAAATCGACGGAGAATATCAGCTGCTGAAGGCCGAAGACGGCACGAAAGACCAGAGCTATTTCCTTTACCGGCTGAACCAGGCCCAGCTTTCAAAAACCCTTTTCCCGCTTGGAGACATGCTGAAGAAGGAAGTCAGGAAGATCGCCGAAAGCGCGGGATTGCCCAACTTCGCGAAAAAGGACAGCACGGGAATCTGCTTCATCGGCGAGCGGAAATTCAGGGAATTCCTCAACCGTTATCTGCCGCACGAGCCTGGAGAAATGAAGACGCCCGAAGGCAGAATCGTGGGGAAGCACATCGGCCTCATGTATTACACGATAGGGCAGCGCCAGGGACTCGAAATCGGCGGGGAAGGCGAGGCATGGTATGTCGCGGGCAAGGACATGGAAAGGAACGTGCTCATCGTCGTCCAGGGCCACGACCATCCCCTTCTTTTCAGAAACAGCCTGGCATGCTCGGATCTTTCCTGGATCAGCGGCAGGGCGCCCCAAAAGAACTGGGTATACAGCGCCAAGACGCGATATCGGCAGAATGACGCGCCCTGCTGCATAGGAAGCCTGGAAGGCAGCTGCAGGATAGATTTCGCGGAACCTCAGTGGGCCGTGACCCCGGGTCAGTCCGTCGTGATCTACGAAAGCCGCGTCTGCCTCGGCGGAGGGGTCATCGAGGGATAGTGTCGCTGTAGCTCGTCCTCTTCATGAGCTTCTCTACCAGCCTCGCGAGATTGGGATAGCTTTCCCGCCAGGCTGTCTCCGGAAACCTCAAATCGAGGTAACCCAGGCAGCAGCCTGCTGCAATGTCCGCCAGGCTGAAAACATCGCCCATGCACCAGGATTTTTCGCCGAGCTCGAGCGCAAGAAACTGCAAACCCTGATTCACCTTCTTTTTCTGCCGCTCCACCCACTCCGCGCTCTGCTTTTCGAGGGGCCGCCTCATTTCCAGCACGGCAAGGGCAGCCGCATCGCAAATGCCGTCGGAAAGCGCCTCGAATCGCTTGACCTGCAATCTGGAGCGCGCAATTTCCGGAATGAGCCTGGCAACCGGCGTGAGCGTATCGAGATATTCGACGATCACCCGGGAATCGAACAGCGCCTCCCCATCGTCGAGGATGAGCACCGGCACCTTGCCCAGCGGATTGATCTGCCCGACATGCGTATCCTCGTTCCAGGGAATGTCTATGGCGAATTCATGATCGATGCGCTTTTCCGCGAGGACAATGCGCACTTTTCTCACATAGGGGCTGGTCAGCGTGCCGACGAGTTTCATGGTCTATCCGATATTGAAGCGATGAGAGATTATAGCAGCTGGCCCGATATGGTAAAATCGAAAAACAGTCAGAAGGCAGAATCATGAATCTTTCCCCCATCACCGCTTTGTCCCCCCTGGATGGTCGCTACCACGACAAGCTTTCCCCTCTTTGCCAGTTTTTCAGCGAATATTCGCTGATCCGATACCGCGTCAAGGGGGAAATCGAATGGCTGAAGGCGCTCTCGAACGCAGCCGGAATCAATGAGGTGCCCGCCTTCTCCGCAAAAACGCTTGAAGAACTGGATGCCGTGTTCGAGCAGTTCTCGACTATGGATGCTGAACAGGTCAAGGCGATCGAATCGAAGACCAACCACGACGTCAAGGCAGTCGAATACTGGCTGAAGGAAAGACTGAAAGGCAATCCTGAAATCCATAGGGTATCCGAATTTTTCCATTTCGCCTGCACGTCCGAGGACATCAACAATCTCGCCTATGCGCTCATGATGAAATCCGCGCGCGATCAGGTGATGCTTCCCGCGATCAGGACGATTTCGGAAAAGCTCGTTGCCATGGCCCACGATTTTGCCGAATTCCCCATGCTTTCCAGGACGCACGGCCAGCCCGCCTCCCCCACCACCCTGGGCAAGGAAATCGCGAATGTCGCTTACCGCCTGATGCGCCAGGAAAAGCAGCTCGGACAACAGCCACTGCTCGGCAAGATCAACGGCGCGGTGGGGAACTACAATGCCCATATCGCCGCCTATCCGGATTTCGACTGGGAAGGCTTTTCCAGGCAGTTCGTCGGGCATCTCGGCCTGGAATTCAATCCCTATACCATACAGATCGAACCGCACGACTACATGGCCGAGCTCTTCGACTGCCTCTCCAGGATCAACACCATCCTCATCGATCTCGACCGGGACATTTGGGGCTATATCTCCATAGGCTATTTCAGGCAGAAGACGCTGAAGGACGAGGTGGGATCTTCGACCATGCCGCACAAGGTCAATCCCATCGATTTCGAAAATTCGGAAGGCAATCTCGGCATGGCGAACGCCCTGCTCAGGCATTTCTCGGAGAAGCTGCCGGTTTCGAGATGGCAGCGCGACCTCACCGACTCGACCGTGTTGAGAAACATCGGCGTGGCATGGGGCTATTCGCTATTGGGTTACCTTTCGCTTTCCAAGGGGCTTTCCAAGCTCGAAGCCAATCTCGCCAAACTGCAGGAAGACCTGGACAATGCCTGGGAGGTGCTCGCCGAGCCGATCCAGACCGTGATGCGCCGCTACAATCTGCCCAGCCCCTACGAGCAGCTCAAGGCGCTCACGCGGGGAAAGGGCGGCATCAACAGGGACACGCTGCGCGCATTCATTTCCGGGCTCGATCTCCCCATTGAGGAGAGAAACCGCCTGCTCGACATGACCCCTTGGGATTACACCGGCAAAGCCGGGGAGCTCGCGTCCAGGATCTAGCGGGGCTTCAGCCTCTGGCGCAGGATGCCGAAGGCGCTCGGAAGCACCGTGAGGAGTATGATGCCCATGATGAAGGCGGAGAGGTTCTGCTTGACGATGGGCGCATTGCCGAAAAAGTAGCCGCAGTAAATGAAGAAGCCTATCCAGAACAGGCCGCCCATCAGGCTGTAGAGCATGAAGCGGCGGTAGCCCATGCTGCCCACGCCGGCGACGAAAGGCGCGAAGGTCCTGATGATGGGCAGGAAGCGGCAAAACACCACCGTCTTGCCGCCATGCCTTTCATAAAAGGCATGCGTTTTCTCGAGATGCTCGTGATTGAAAAAGCGGGATTTCTCGTGGGAAAACACTTTCGGCCCGATGACCCGGCCTATCCAGTAATTGGTATTGTCCCCTGAAAAGGCGGCGGCCACCAGCACCGTTATCAGCATATTGACGTCGATCGCGCCACTTGATGCCAGGGTGCCGGCAACGAAAAGCATGGAATCTCCGGGCAGGAAGGGGGCGATGACAAGACCGGTCTCGCAAAAAATGATCAGGAAAAGGACAAAATAGATCCAGACGCCGTAATGCTGGGTCAGGACAAGCAGATACTTGTCCAGATGGAGCGCCACGTCGAGGAAATCCATTTCAGCCCGCCTCCGCCCGCTTTTCGGATTTGACGAAATCCGCCCTGGACACCCCGAGCCACATGACAATCGGGCTTGCCACAAGAACGGATGAGTATATCCCGAAAAGGATGCCTATGGTGAGGGCTAGCGCGAAATAATGCAGCGCCTCCCCGCCGAAGAAGAGCATGGAGGTGACCATGAGCTGGGTGCAGCCATGGGTGATGATCGTTCTCGACATGGTTCGGGTGATCGCATTGTTGATGATTTCAGGAACGCCGCTCTTCCTCATCAGCCTGAAATTCTCCCTGATCCTGTCGAAGACCACCACCGATTCGTTGACCGAATAGCCCAGCACGGCCAGCACTGCGGCGAGCACGGGAAGGGAAAATTCCCACTGGAAGAAGGAAAAGAAGCCGAGAATGATCACGACGTCGTGCAGGTTCGCGACGATGGCCGCAAGGGCGAAGCGCCATTCGAACCGGATCGCGAGGTAGCCCATGATGCCCAGGGAGACCAGCAGCAGGGCGAGCGAACCGTTGCTGACGAGTTCCTTTCCGACCTGGGGCCCGACGAATTCGACCCGCCTCATCTGCACGGAAGGATCGCTGCTTTTCAATTCCGAAAGCACGGTCTCGCTCTCCTTGGCCCCGGAAACGTCCGCTTTCAACGGAAGGCGGATCAATACGTCCTGGGACGTGCCGAAATTCTGCACGGAAACATCGGGAATGGTTTTAAGGGAGGATCTGATTTTCTCGATGTCCACCGCATGATCGTAATGCACTTCCATCACCGTTCCGCCGGTGAAGTCGATGCCGAAATGCAATCCTCTCGTAGCGAGCAGGAAAACCGCTGCGACGAAGGTCGCGAGCGAAACCGCGGTCGTGAACCTGCCATAGCTCATGAAAGGGATGTCTTTTTTGATCCTGAAGAATTCCATGTCTTTCCTTTAGCCGATCAGGAGTTTGGCTACTCTGCGCCTGCCGTAGGCGAAATTGACGATCGCGCGCGAAACCAGAACGGCGCTGAACATCGAAGTCAGTATGCCCAGGCAAAGCACCACGGCGAAACCCTTGACCGGGCCCGAACCGAAGACGAACAGCGCAATGCCGGCAATGAGGGTCGTGATGTTCGAATCGATGATCGTGCCGAAAGCGCGCTCGTAGCCCGCATTGATCGCAGCCTGGGGGGTATTGCCGTTCCTGAGCTCATCCCTGATGCGCTCGTTGATGAGCACGTTGGCATCGATCGCCATGCCGAGCGTGAGAGCTATGCCCGCCATGCCGGGAAGCGTGAGGGTCGCCTGGAGCAGGGAAAGCACGGCGACGAGCAGGAAAAGGTTGGCCCCCAATGCGAGCACCGAAACGAATCCGAACATCAGATAATAGACGGTCATGAACAGGCTGATCGCAATGAAACCGAAGAGCGTCGAATCGAAGCCTTTCCTGATGTTGTCCGCGCCCAGGCTGGGCCCGACGGTTCTCTCCTCGATGATTTCCATCGGTGCGGCAAGCGCCCCGGCCCTCAATAGGAGCGCCACGTCATGCGCCTCGCCCGTCGTCATGTGGCCCGAAATCTGCACGCGCCCGCCGCCTATTTCCTCCCTGATCACGGGCGCGGTCACGACTTGCGCCACCCCTTTCTCGATGAGCAGAATGGCCATTCTTTTGCCCACGTTGTCGGACGTGACCTGCTTGAAAATGCGGGAGCCCGTGCCGTCGAGATTGATGTGCACGGCGGGCTCGTTGGTCCTGCTGTCGAATCCGGGCTGGGCGTCGTTGATGTGCTCTCCCGTCAGGACGACGTTCTTCTTCACGAGTACCGGCGCCCCTTCGCGGTCCTTCAGCAGTTCGTCGCCGAAAGGAATCTGGCCGGCCAATGCAGCCTTGAGGTCATGTTCGTCGTCGACCATGTGGATTTCCAGCGTCGCCGTCCTTCCCAGGATGTCTTTCGCCTTGGCGGTATCCTGAACGCCGGGCAACTCGACCACCACGCGGTCCGCCCCCTGCTGCTGGATGATGGGCTCGGCCACGCCGAGCTCGTTGACCCTGTTCCTCAATGTCGTGATGTTCTGCTGGATGGCGAATTCCTGGATCTTGGTTCTCGCCTGAGGCTTCAACTGCGCCCTGATCTCGTATTCCGCGCCGGAAACCGACTGGCTCAGCGAAAGATCCGGGAATTTTTTGGCTAACTCCTTTGCCGCCAAGGCGGCCGAATCCTTGTCGCCGAACCTGACGTCGAGCTCATCGCCCTGTCTCGTGATCCCGGAATAACGCACGTCGGCATCCCTGAGATCCATCCTGATCTCGCCCAGATTGCGGTCCATCGCCATGGTGATGGCCGCCTTCATGTCGACCTGCATCAAAAAATGAACCCCGCCGCGCAAATCCAGGCCCAGATACATGGGCAGCGCACCGAGCCCGGAGAGCCATGCAGGGGACCTGGAAATCAGGTTGAGCGCGACCACGTAATCCGTCCCGAGCCCGGTCTGCAGCACATCCTTGGCCTTCAATTGCGCATCGGTATTGTCGAAGCGTATCTTGAGGGTGGAAGGATCCAGATAGATGCCGCTTTCGACGAGGCTCGCCGATTTCAGCATGTCCTGCACGCGGGCCGCCAGGGCGGCATCGATTCCGGCTGAAGGGTTCGCGGAAGAAATCTGTATGGCCGGGGATTCGCCGAAGAAATTGGGAAGGGAATAAAGCATGCCGATCAGGAGCACCAGCCCGATGACGGCATTCTTCCATAATGGGTATCGGTTCATGTTCAGTTCGCGGCTTTGATCGTACCCTTGGGCAATACCGACTGGATCGCCGTTTTCTGAACCAGCACTTCGACGTTCGCTGCAATCTCTATCGTGACATAATTCTCCCCGACCTTGACCACCCGCCCGAGCTCACCGCCTGTGGTGACCACTTCGTCGTTCTTCTGCAGCGCGTCGAGCATCGTTTTCATTTCCTTGCTGCGCTTCATCTGGGGACGAATCAGCATGAAATAGAACACGACGAAGATGACGATGAGCGGCGCGAAGCTCATCAGGTCCGACCCCGGCGGCGTGCCGGCGCCCTGCGCATAGGCGGAAGTTATGAACATGCTTTTCTCCCCGAAAATCGATACAAAAGCCCGATTTTAACACGATGATGCGCGGCGACGCCTAAATTCGTCGACAAAATCTTCAAATTTTCCCTCCCCGATCGCTCCCCTGATCTCCCTCATCAGGGACTGGTAATAATGGAGATTGTGTATCGTGTTGAGCCTCGCGCCCAATATCTCGTTCACGCGCTGCAGATGATGGAGATAGGCCCGGGTGAAATTGCTGCAGGTATAGCAGCCGCAGGTCTCGTCCAGAGGACTCGCGTCCAGCCTGTATTGGGCATTCCTGATCTTGATGTCGCCGTATCGGGTGAAAAGCCAGCCGTTTCTCGCATTCCTCGTCGGCAATACGCAATCGAACATGTCTATGCCATATGAAACGGACATCACGATGTCTTCGGGCTTTCCCACCCCCATCAGATAGCGTGGACACTCCTTGGGCATTTGCGGGGCGGTATGGGCGAGGATCCTCTGCATGTCTTCCTTGGGCTCGCCGACGGAAAGCCCGCCTATCGCATAGCCTTCGAAACCGATATCCACAAGCCCCTCTCGCGATTCGTCCCTGAGCGCTTCAAACATCCCGCCCTGGACGATGCCGAAAAGCGCATTGGGATTGCCCTCGTGCGCCTTTTTGCTGCGCTGCGCCCATCTCAGCGAAAGCCGCATCGAATCAGCCGCTTCCTCGTATTCCGCCGGATAGGGCGTACATTCGTCGAAAATCATGGCAATGTCCGAATTCAGCACGCGCTGGATGCGCATCGATTCTTCCGGAGTCAGGAAGCAGGTATCGCCGTTCACGGGAGACTGGAATTTCACCCCCTCCTCGCTGATTTTCCTCAAGTCACCCAGGCTAAACACCTGGAATCCTCCCGAATCGGTGAGAATGGGCCTGTCCCATCCCATGAAGCGATGCAGCCCCCCGTGCGCTTCGATCGCGGCAAGACCGGGTCTTAGCCAGAGATGAAAGGTATTGCCCAGAACGATATGCGCGCCGATTTCCGCGAGCTCGGCAGGGCTCATCGCCTTCACCGTTCCATAGGTTCCGACGGGCATGAATGCGGGCGTT
>JAJZVB010000138.1 GCA_021845885.1 Pseudomonadota bacterium | reverse complement strand
GCGCACCCGTGACCTCGGTTTCAAGACGCTGCCTCGCCCCGCTGATGGTGAAACCCTGCTCGTACAACAGATCCCTGATGCGCCTGATCAATAGCACCTCGTGATGCTGATAGTAGCGGCGGTTTCCGCGCCGCTTCAGCGGTTTCAGCTGGGTGAATTCCTGTTCCCAGTAGCGCAGTACATGCGGTTTGACATTGCACAGTTCCCCCACCTCGCCTATCGTGAAATAGCGCTTGGCGGGTATGGGCGGAAGGGAAGAATTATCCGTTGTTTCCATGGTCGTTCTGGTCCACGAGCGCCTTCAGTTTCTGGCTGGCATGGAAAGTGACGACGCGTCTCGCGGTGATCGGTATTTCCTCCCCGGTTTTCGGGTTTCTTCCGGGGCGCTGGGGCTTGTCTCGAAGCTGGAAATTGCCGAAACCGGAGAGCTTCACTTCCTCCCCATTCTCGAGGGCGAGCCTGACTTCCTCGAAGAAGGATTCAACCAGATCCTTCGCTTCCCTTTTATTGAGTCCGACTTTCTCGAAAAGCAAATCGGCCAATTCTGCCTTGGTCAATGTCATACAGTCTCCCTAGATGCGTAATTTTGAATCAAATCTTTTTTCCAATGCCTCAATGAGTTGCGTTATGATAGCATCAACTTCTGCATCCAGCAGCGTTTTTTGAGTATCTTGCATCGTGATCCGGAAAGCAAGGCTCTTCTTGCCCATTTCCACCCCCTGCCCTCTGTAGAGATCGAAAAGCTCCACCTTGGCGGGTTTGACGATGCTTCTGCAGAACTCCAGTATTGCCCCGGCGCTGATTTTTTCATCGACCAAAATGGCGATGTCGCGCCTCACCGGAGGAAATTTTGAAATTTCTGATAAAACAGGGACTTCTCGCTTCATAAGGGCTTCGAGCGAGAGCTCGAAAAGCACAGGGACCCGGGTAAGATCGTATTTCTGAACCCATTTCGGATGAAGCTCGCCGATGCAGCCGACCGATTTTCCTTCGAACAGCACGGCAGCCGATCTCCCGGGATGCAATGCGGGATGGGAAAAGGGAGCAAAGGAAGGAATCGTCGGATAGAAAATCGCCTCGATATCGGATTTCACATCATAAAAATCGACCGTTCTCGACTGGATTCCCCACTGCTCGGGGAATGCGGCTCCATAGCAGAGCCCGGCAAGCTTCTCTTCCTGCCCGTAGCCCTCGTCCGTTCTGTAAAAACAGGCGCCGATCTCGAAAACCCGGATCCTGGGCTGTTTCCTGTTCAGGTTGAAACACAGGCAGTCGATCAGCCCTCCAACCAGGCTGCTCCGCATCGCGGCCATCTGGCTCGCGATGGGATTCTTCAGCATGATCGGCGCCATATTTCCTGAGAAATCCTTTTCCCATACGGCATCGACGAAGGCATAGCCGATCGCTTCATGGTAGCCTCTCCCTACCATCAGCCTCCTCAATTCGGAAACCGGTCTCAGGGATTCGCTTTTGGGCAGCATGGCCATAGCGGATTCCGGGCGCATGCCTGGAATGTTCTCATAGCCGTAAAGCCTTGCGATCTCCTCGACGAGATCTTCCTCGATCTTCAGGTCGAAGCGCCAGGATGGCGGCATGACTGAAAAAACATCGTCCCGAACTTCATATTCGAATCCCAATCTGTCGAAAAAGCCCGAAATCCCGTCTATCGACAGTTCGATCCCCAAAATGCGCCTTGCCCTTGGGAGCCTGAGAAGAATCGGCTTTCTCTCCGGAAGGGTTCCCTTCTTTTCTGAAACCGGTCCCGCGCATCCGCCGCAGATGGAGAGAATCAGATGGGTTGCCCGCTCCATCGCGCTTCGAGTCATGCCGAAATCCACGCCCCTTTCGAAGCGGAATGAAGCATCGGTTGAAAGGTTCAGAACCCCCGCCTTCGCTATCGTTGCAGGATCGAAAAAAGCCACCTCGAGGAAAATGTCCTGCGTCGAATCGGAAACGGCGCTTTCCCTGCCGCCCATGACGCCTGCAAGCGCGATCGGTCCATTTTCGTCGGAAATCAGGAGCTGTCTTGCCGAAAGCTCGATATTTTCGCCGTTGAGCAGAAGGATCGTCTCTTTTTCCCCGGCGAATCTCACTGAAACGGATCCGCTTATTTTTTCCAGGTCGTAAGCATGCATGGGCTGCCCTGATTCGAGCAGCACGTAATTGGTGACGTCGACCACGATGTTTCCCGTCCTGATTCCGCTTCTTTCAAGGCGCAGCTTCATCCATTGAGGGGTTTCGGCGGAAATGTCTATTCCCTTCAGCACGCGCCCGAGATAAAGCGGGCAGGCCGATTGCGCCTTCACTTCGATTTCCCGCGTGTCAAGACAGTCCGGTTCGATTTTCGGCATTTCAGGATAAAATGCAGCAGCGCCGGTCATGGCCGATATTTCCCGCGCAATCCCGACCGCGCTCAGGCAGTCAGCCCTGTTTGGCGTGAGCTTGAGCTCGAAGACATGGTCTTCCAGATCGAGGTAGTCCCTGAAATCCTGACCGACGGGCGCATCCTGGGGCAGCATGAGCAACCCTTCGACATCGGATTCAATCCCGAGATCCTTGCCGGAGCAGAGCATCCCGTAGGACATGACCCCCCTGACTTTCGCTTCCCTGATCGAAATGCCCGGAAGATTGGCGCCCAGCAATGCGCAGGGCACGACCGCATCCTCCCTCACGTTGGGAGCGCCGCAGACGATCTGCAAAGGTTCGGAAAGCCCCGCATCGACCCTGCACACATTCAGCCTGTCCGCATCGGGATGCTTCTCCATGGAGAGCACCCTCGCCACCACCACCTTTTCGAAGAAGGGGGCGACGGGCGTGATCGCCTCGACTTCGATGCCGCGCATCGTCAGTTGGTGCGCCAGCTCTTCCCTGGATAGGGGTGGATCGACGAGCGTTCTCAGCCAGTTTTCGGATAATTTCATTTCAGTCGAATTGGTTCAGGAAACGCAGGTCATTCGAGAAAAACAGCCGCAGATCGTTGACGCCGTACCTCAGCATGGCGAGCCTGTCGAGGCCCATGCCGAAGGCGAAGCCGAGATATTTCTCGGCGTCATACCCGACATGCTTCAATACGTTGGGATGCACCATGCCGCATCCACCCACTTCGAGCCATCCGGTATGGCTGCACACCCTGCATCCCTTCCCTTCGCAGAAAATGCAGCCCATGTCGATTTCGGCCGAAGGCTCGGTGAAAGGGAAAAAGGAAGGACGGAAGCGCACCTTGAGATGCTCTTTTTCGAAAAAACGCTGCAGGAAATCGACCGCCACTCCCTTGAGATGCGTGAAATTGACCTCCTCGTCCACCCACAATATCTCGAGCTGGTGGAACATCGGAGAATGCGTCGCATCGGAATCGACCCGGTATACCCTTCCAGGGGCGATGATCTTCACGGGAGGCTCATGCGCCATCATGTAATGAATCTGGATCGGGGAGGTGTGCGTGCGCAAGAGATGCGCTTCGTCGACATAGAACGTGTCGTGCATCGCACGCGCCGGATGATCCTCCGGGATGTTGAGCGCGGTGAAATTGTAAAAATCGGTCTCGATTTCAGGCCCCGAGACGGTCGAAAAACCCAGGGAATGGAAAATACCCTGGATGCGCTCCAGGGTTCTCGTCACGGGATGCAGGCCGCCCATGTCCTGCCCCCTTCCGGGAAGCGTGACGTCGAGCAATTCGAGCGCGAGCTGTTTCTCCAGACTGATGGCCTGGATCGCCTCGCGCCTCGCGTTAAGCACCGACTCGATGGCTTCCTTGGCCTTGTTGATCCTGGCGCCAGACTCCCGCCTGATATCGGGTTCGAGCTTGCCCAGTCCCTTGAGCAGTTCGGTGATCGCGCCGCTCTTGCCGAGATAGCGCGCCTTGGCCTGCTCGAGTTCGACAGGATCGTCTATGCCGCCCAATTCTTCGAGGGCATGCTTCAGGATGGTATCGAGGTTTTGCATATCAAAAAAGGAGGCTTGCGCCTCCTTTTTCCCGGTCAGGCGAGGCCGGCTCTGGCTTTTTCGACGATGCTCGCGAAGGCGGGCTTGTCGAACACGGCGATGTCGGCCAGAACCTTGCGGTCGACTTCGATCGCAGCCTTCTTCAGGCCGTGCATGAACTGGCTGTAGGAAAGGCCGCATTCGCGCGCAGCAGCATTGATCCGGGCGATCCATAGCGCGCGGAACTGGCGCTTCCTCTGGCGGCGGTCGCGGTAGGCATATTGCCCCGCCTTCATCACCGCCTCCTTGGCGATGCGGTATACGTTGCCGCGGCGTCCGCGGTATCCCTTGGCGAGTGCCAAGACCTTCTTGTGGCGAGCGCGCGCCGTTACCCCACGTTTGACTCTAGACATGTCGTTCCTCCCTTACGCGTAAGGCATCATGCTGCGGATGGAACGCTTGTCGGAAGCGTGCACCGTCGAGGTCC
>JAJZVB010000137.1 GCA_021845885.1 Pseudomonadota bacterium | reverse complement strand
AATCTTCCCAATCGCATCGTGATGGCCCCTTTGACCCGCTGCCGGGCAGGCGCAGGCCGGGTGCCCAATGCATTGATGGCCGAATATTACGCCCAGAGAGCGAGCGCCGGGCTGATCCTTTCGGAAGCAACCTCGGTATCGCCCCGGGGAGTCGGCTATCCCGATACCCCCGGCATCTGGTCCGCCGAGCAGGTGCAAGGCTGGAAAAAGGTGACGAAGGCCGTGCACGATGCCGGTGGGCGTATTTTTCTTCAGCTCTGGCATGTTGGAAGGATATCCCATCCGGATTATCTCGACGGCGAACTGCCCGTCGCGCCCAGCGCGATCGCGCCCCAGGGTCATGTCAGCCTTTTGCGCCCCCATAGGGATTATGTGATTCCGAGGGCGCTCGACCTTTCCGAAATCCCGGGCATCATCGAGGCTTACAGGAAGGGTGCCGAAAATGCGAAGCTCGCCGGGTTCGACGGGGTCGAGATTCATGGCGCGAACGGCTATCTGCTCGATCAGTTCCTGCAGGACAGCACCAACAGGCGCAATGACGCCTACGGCGGCCCGGTCGAAAACCGCGCGCGCCTCATGCTCGAAGTGACCGATGCGGCCATTTCCGTCTGGGGTCCGGGACAGGTCGGGATGCATCTGGCGCCCAGGGGCGATGCCCATACCATGGGGGACTCCGATCCCATGAACACTTTCGGCCATGTCGCGGAAGAACTCGGGAAAAGGGGCATCGCCTTCATTTTCACCAGGGAATCCCTGGGGAAAGACCGAATCAGCCTTGAGCTGAAAAGGCGCTTTGGCGGGGTGCTCATCGCCAACGAAGGTTTCGACCGGGAAAAAGCCATCCGGGCGATCGAATCGGGCGAGGCCGATGCGGTCTCTTTCGGCAAGCTCTTCATCTCGAATCCCGATCTGCCCGAACGCCTGAAGCTCGACGCCCCCCTGAATCCCTTCCACCCGGAAACCTTCTACGGCTACGGCCTGGAGGATCCCAGGGCGGGTTATACCGATTACCCAAGCCTAGCCATGGAAGCTGTCTAACAGGAGGAAATCATGAAGCGCATTGCAATCGTAACAGGCGCTTCCTCGGGCATCGGGGAGGCGACAGCCAGGAGATTCGTCGCGGAAGGCTTCGGCGTGGTGGGCAACGCGAGGAATGCGGAAAAACTCGGGATTCTCGAGAAAGAACTGGGTTCGGCTTTTTGCGGAATCGCAGGCGACGCATGCGAAGAAGAAGTCCTCGACCGGCTTTTCTCATCTGCAATCGAGCGGTTCGGAAGAAGTCCGGACATCGTGGTTGCCAACGCTGGAAGAGGCCTGGGCGGCTCGGTGAAGGATGCCGATCTCTCGAAATTCGAGGAAATACTCAGGCTCAACGTAACTGGAACCTTGGCCCTGCTGCAGAAGGCGGCCAGAAGAATGGCCCCCGATTATCCGAAAGAAGCTTCCGACATCGTGATCATCGGCTCGGTCGTGGGCCGGCATATTTCCCCCTTCAGCGCGGTTTACGGCGCAACCAAGCATGCCGTTCATTCGCTTGCGGAAGGGCTGCGCAGGGAAGTGGGCGCCAGGGGCATACGCGTTTCGCTGATCGAGCCCGGCATCGTGATCAGCGGTTTCCAGGAAGGCGCAGGCTATGGCGAAGATCAGGTGAGGAATTTCGAGGAAAGGTTCGGGCCCCTGCTCCATGGGGAGGACGTGGCCAATGCCATCCATTTCGTCGTGAGCCAGCCCCCCCATGTCCATGTCAGCGATATCCTGGTGCGGCCGACCCGCCAGGATTACCCATGACGCTAGCGGGAATCGCTTGAGGGGAACCTGACCCGGTCGGGCTCCCTGTGATGGCTTCGATCCAGGTATTCTCGTTGGCCCTGAAAAGCACGATGGGCTCCCCGTTCACATGCACTTCATCGACCGGCGTCCTTTCAAGCAGTGCCTTGTAAACGGAAACCTCGCATGAACCCCAATCGCCGGGAAGGCAACCGTCCGCCTAGAAGCCGAAGCGCCTGAAGATGCCGATCTTGAAGAAATCCATGAATACCAGATAAATCAGGACCAGGATCAGCAGCCCCGCGACCAGGCTCAATGGAATGGGGGCCATGAGGATGCCCTTTGTGGCGAGAAAGCCGACTGCCAGAATATCCAGGGAGGAAGCCAGAAGGAGCCAATAGCTGGGCATCGATTTCCAGAAATGATGCCGCTCCCGAACCAGATAAACGTTGCCCTGCCCGGTAAAGACGAACATCACGAAAATCAGGGTCTGCAGCTGGCTCAATGGAAGGTGAAGCCAGTCTCGCCCGGCAAAGAACACCGCGAAGGAAAGCAGCAGCACAAGACCGGCCAGGGCGCCAGCCGTAATCATCAGGCTCGGCACATTCCAGCGTTCGGGCTTCACGGAATAGGAGACATTGTCGGTGGCAATGGACATGGTGACGAAATCGTTGGTGAACAGCAAGAGCACGATCAGCATCGGCGTGATGACGAACACCCCTGTCAGCATGACCCCAAAGCTCAGAAACAGGGCGATTTCCAGAGTCTTGACGATCTTGTTCAGCGTATAGGTCAGCATGCGCTGGTAGATCTGCCTGCTGGTCTCCACCGCAGCCTTTACGTCAGTCAGACCCGGATTGGTGAGGACCAGGCTGGCTGCCGCCTTGGCCACGTCCGTGGCGCTCGCCACCGCGATGCCGACTTCAGCCTGCTTCAATGCCGGAGCGTCATTGACGCCGTCTCCGCTCATGCCCACGACGTGACCCGCCTCCTGCAAAGCCCGCACCAGGCGGAACTTGTCTTCGGGGAGAACGCGGGCGAACACGTCGTAATCGAGCACAAATTCCCCCTGCAGTTTTTCGGGAGGACATACGCGAGTCCCCATGCCCACTTCGCGAGCAATGGCGCCGGCGGTGGCCGGGCCATCCCCCGAGATCATCATGACCCGGACGCCCAGATCGTTAAGGCTCCTGATCAAAGAGCGGGCATCCTCCCTGGGCGGATCCTGCAAACCGACCAGTCCTACCAGGCTCAGCGCGTCTCCCTTTCCCGCTGCGACAGCCAGAATGCGCAATCCTTCCGAACCGAGCCGCTCCACCTCTTCGATGATGTCCGTTTTTTCCCGGACAAGACCCGCCACCACCTTGGGCGCGCCCTTGATCACGCGCAGCGTTCCCCCTTCCTGCTCGAACAACGCTTCGGAGCGCTTCGTCTCGGGATCGAAAGGGATGAAGCTCAACCTGTTGGGAAGTGCCGGCGACTTTGCAAAATCCAGGATGGCCATGTCTATGGGATCCTGCGTCGCTTCATCGCAGGCCGCCGCGGCCAGACTCAACAACTCGCTTTCTGAATAGGGGGAATAAGGGCGGAGCTTTGCGAGCGCCAGCTTGTTCTGGGTAATGGTTCCGGTCTTGTCGCTCGCCAGCACGTCCATGGCCGCCGCTTCCTCGATAGCCGAAAGACGGGTCACCAGCACCCCTTTTCTCGCCAGCTCGAGCGATCCCAGCGCAGTCGCCAGCGTATAGGTTGCAGGCAGCGCTATGGGAACGGACGCCACAAGCAGGATCAGCGCGAAAGGGACGATCTCGGCCATCGCCATGCCGGATATCGATGCGTAGATCAGCAATGCGGCGACGAGAACCATGTCGAGCATCACCAGATACCTGACTATGGTGAAGATCAGCTTTCCGAGATGGCTCACCGTCTTGGCGCTTCGAACCAATTCGGCCGTCTTGCCGAAATAGGTGTTCGCCCCGGTCGAAATCACCTCCCCCGACGCTTCTCCCCTTTTCACCAAGGATCCGGCATAAGCCGTCTTGCCTTGGCCGGCTTCCACCGGAAGGGATTCACCGGTCAGGGCGGACTGGTCGAGAAGAATTTGCCCGTCAAAGAGCAGGATGTCGGCCGGGACGAGGTCCCCCATGCGCAGATGGGTCACGTCTCCCGGCACCAGTTCCCTGGCCGGTATGCGCTGCCACAGGCTGTCCCGCAATACGCGCACCTGGATTTCAAGGCGGCTCTTCAGCATGGCAAGGGCCTGGTTGGCCCGGTTTTCCTGAACGAAACTGAGAACAGCGTTGAATGCGAGCAGGGCGGAAATGATCGCAGCCTCGTCCGTTTTTCCAAGAACGAGCTGCAACAGGATGGTGATTTCCAGCATCCAGGGTATGGGTGACCAGAACTTCCCGGCAAAAAGGATCCAGGGATGGGATTCCCCCTCCCTGACGGTGTTGGGCCCATATTGCAAAAGCCGCTCGCGGGCCTCGATACTGTCCAACCCCGGAAACGCAGATTCGCTATTCATGGCTCGAATCCCGAGAAACTACATTTTCAGCTCTTTCATGCCCATGCCCTTTATGACGCATGGCATATTGTGACATATCGACATGACACGCGCGCATCATGCAAACCATGTACGTGTTCCCACTTACGTGCTCGCCCTAGTACATGTTTCACGCGCTGATCGCCTATATTTCGGAAACGTGAATCACTTTTCTAGGAAAGGGC
>JAJZVB010000136.1 GCA_021845885.1 Pseudomonadota bacterium | reverse complement strand
GGCCACCTCATATACAGCGATCGGCTCCATTTCAAGATAATCCGCGACCTCTCCCAGCGTTTCTGGAGAAAGCCATCCCTTTTCTTCCTGGGCGATCCTGAGTGCAGCCATGACTGCAGACTGCTTCTGGTCGGAGGGATACTTCGAAATTTCCCTGTCTATCTTTTGCAGCGATTCCCGGGAAAGCGTCATCGGTCGACCTCCCCGAAAACGATGTCCTGCGTCCCGATGATCGCCACCACGTCGGCGATCATGTGCCCTTTCGCCATCTCGTCCAATGCAGCCAGATGGGCGAATCCGGGCGCCCTGATCTTCATCCTGTAAGGCTTGTTGGCGCCGTCCGAAACGAGGTAGATGCCGAATTCCCCCTTGGGATGCTCGACCGCGGCATAAGCTTCCCCTTCAGGCACATGCATGCCTTCCGTGAAAAGCTTGAAGTGGTGGATGAGATCCTCCATCTTTTCCTTCATCGAAGCGCGGGAAGGCGGCGCCACCTTGTGGTTTTCCGTGATCACGGGGCCCGGATTCGCTCTGAGCCAGTCCACGCACTGCTTGATGATGCGGTTGGACTGGCGCATTTCTTCAACCCGCACAAGGTACCTGTCGTAGCAGTCGCCGTTGACCCCGATCGGGATTTCGAAATCGAGCCTGTCATAAACCTCGTAAGGCTGCTTCCTGCGAAGATCCCATTCTATCCCCGAGCCCCTCAGCATGGGGCCGGTGAAGCCGAGCTGAAGGGCTCGCTCCGGAGAAACCACCCCTATACCCACCGTCCTCATCTTCCAGATCCTGTTCTCCGTGAGCAAGGTTTCGTATTCGTCCACGTACCTGGGGAAACGCCGGGTGAAATCCTCGATGAAGTCGAGCAGGGAACCCTGCCTGTTTTCGTTCATCGATTTGACGGCAGCCGCGTTGTGTATCTTGGAAGCCTGATATTGCGGCATGAAATCCGGAAGATCCCTGTACACTCCTCCGGGACGGTAATAGGCGGCATGCATCCTGGCCCCGGAAACCGCTTCGTAGCAGTCGAGCAGATCCTCGCGCTCGCGGAATGCATAAAGGAAAACCGTCATCGCGCCGATATCGAGCGCGTGCGCCCCAAGCCAGAGCAGGTGATTGAGCAGCCTCGTGATTTCGTCGAACATCACCCTGATGTATTGCGCCCTGACCGGCACCTCGATCTGCATCAGCTTCTCAATCGCCATCACGTAGGCGTGCTCGTTGCACATCATCGACACGTAGTCGAGCCTGTCCATATAGGGGACTGACTGGAGAAAGGTCTTGTTCTCGGCAAGCTTCTCGGTCGCCCTGTGAAGCAGGCCGATATGCGGGTCGGCCCGCTCGATCACTTCGCCGTCGAGTTCCAGGACCAGACGCAGCACGCCGTGCGCGGCAGGATGCTGCGGTCCGAAATTGAGCGTGTAATTCCTGATTTCAGCCATGAATCTTCCCGTAATGCTCTTCGCGAACGATGCGCGGGGTGACTTCCCGGGGCGGGATGCTGACCGGCTGGTAGACGACCCGCCCGAGATGTTCGTCGTAGCGCATCTCGACATTGCCCGAAAGAGGGAAATCCTTGCGGAAAGGATTGCCGATGAAACCGTAGTCGGTCAGTATCCTTCTCAAGTCCGGATGACCCGAGAAAACGATGCCGAAGAGATCGAAAGCTTCGCGCTCATACCAGTTCGCGCCGTTCCACACGGAAATGCAGGATTCGAGAACAGGAAAATCGTCGTCATCGGCGAAGATCCTCACCCTCAGCCTCTCGTTTCGGCTGATCGAAAGCAGATGATAGACGGCGGCGAACCGTTTCCCTTCCCATCTTCCATCCCCATAGGCCGAATAGTCCATCCCGCAAAGATCGATGAGCTGCTCGAAGCCGAAACCCTTCAGCTTCTCGAGGGAGGTGATCATTTCAGCCGAAGAAATCCCTATCGTTGTTTCGCCCAGCCTTTCGGAAAAGCTATCAAGGCGATCAGCCAGCAGGTTTTCGATTTGCATCTTGTCGATCATGATTGCCTTGCGATGGTATTGGTGCGCCTGATCTTGTTCTGGAGCTGGATGATGCCGTAGAGCAGCGCTTCGGCAGTAGGCGGACAACCCGGCACGTAAATGTCCACGGGAACGATCCTGTCGCATCCCCTGACGACGGAATAGGAATAATGATAATAGCCTCCGCCGTTGGCGCACGAGCCCATGGAAATCACCCAGCGGGGTTCGGCCATCTGGTCGTAAACCTTCCTGAGCGCGGGAGCCATCTTGTTGCAAAGCGTACCCGCCACGATCATCACGTCGGACTGCCTCGGGCTCGCCCTGAACACCACGCCGAAGCGGTCGAGATCGTAACGCGATGCGCCCGCATGCATCATTTCGACGGCGCAGCAGGCGAGCCCGAAAGTCATGGGCCAAAGGGAACCCGTTCTGGCCCAGTTGATGACATTGTCGATCTGGGTCGTCGCGAATCCCTTCTCAAGGACGCCTTCTATTCCCATTCCAGGGCCCCCTTCATCCATTCGTAAATGAAACCCACCGTGAGTATGCCGAGGAATATCAGCATCGAAACGAAGCCGAACAGGCCGATCTCCTTCAGCACGATGGCCCAGGGAAAAAGAAATGCGATTTCGAGATCGAACAGGATGAAGAGGATGGCCACGAGATAATAACGGACGTCGAATTTCATGCGCGCGTCCTCGAAGGCCTCAAATCCGCATTCATAGGGAGAAAGTTTTTTGCTGTTCGGGCGGTGTGGCCCGAGGATGGCACCTGCAGCCATGGGCGCGACGCCCATGACGATGCCCACAAATATGAACAGCAGAATAGGGAAATAACCTTCCAGCATAATGCCCCTCCAGTATGACGTCGAGCCAGGCTCGGGACCGGTTTATTGTTTACCGGTTATCATTCTCATCAATAGCTGCATATTATTTTGTTTGGTGCCGATGGCCAGACTCGAACTGGCACAGCTTGCGCTACCGCCCCCTCAAGACGGCGTGTCTACCAATTTCACCACATCGGCATAGAGACATTCAATCTCTCAATTTTAAATTAACCCAACCCTTCCGGCAAATCATTTCGGAATGTCGCCGGATTTCGGCGCTGCAGCGGGCTTGACCGTAGCCATCACCCCTTTCGATGCGGCCTTATGGCTGGAAACATAAGTCAGCCCGAGGCTGGTCGCAAAAAAAACTGCGGCGAGCACGGCCGTCGCCCGGCTCAGGAAACTCGCAGAGCCGCTCGAACCGAACAGGCTTCCCGCCGAACCGCTGCCGAAAGCCGCGCCCATGTCAGCGCCCTTGCCGTGCTGCAAAAGCACGAGGGCGATGACGCCCAGCGCAGCCAGCGCATGAAAAATCAGAATAAGAACGCTCATAATCCACTCAAGCCGCTGCGCGGCAAATTTCGCAAAAATCACGCGCCACCAGGGAAGCACCCCCGATCAGCCCGCCGTCGATGTCAGGCATGGCGAAAAGCTCGGCCGCATTGGCAGGCTTCACGCTGCCGCCATAGAGGATGGGCACTTTCCCCGCCACATCAGGGCTCATCAGCGCGATGCGATCCCTGAGATGCCTGTGCACATCCTGCGCCTGCTGCGGGGTCGCAGTCCTCCCCGTCCCAATCGCCCACACGGGTTCATAGGCGATCACCGCCTGCTCGAAGGCATCGATCCCGGCCAGACCCGCCACCGCGTCGAACTGCTCGCCAACCACAGCTTCCGTGATCCCGGCTTCGCGCTCCGCGAGCGTCTCGCCCAGGCAAAGAATGGGGATCAATCCCGAATCCTGCGCAGCCTTGAATTTCTCTGCAACAGTCATGCTGGTCTCGCCGAAAATCGCGCGGCGCTCCGAATGCCCGATGATAACATAGCTGCATCCGAAATCGACCAGCATGGCAGCCGAAACTTCGCCGGTATATGCCCCTCTTTCGAACTGGGAAAGGTTTTGCGCACCCCAGGCGACATGCGTGCCCTGAAGTTCCCTCTGCAGCTGGAACAGGTAGGGATAAGGCGAGCAGCAAACCACTCCGGAAAGACCCGAGCTGCCGGCCACCACTTCCTTCAGCAAAGCCCCGTTTTCTGCAAGGCTGCCGTTCATCTTCCAGTTGCCGGCCACTATTTTTCGACGCATCGGTATCCCTGAACACAAAACTCGGCAATATTACCCTCGAAAAACCTGGGGGTCAAATCTGATCCGTGGAAGGTTAAATTTTTGTAACAATAATGAAACATGGGTCGGCTATGATTCACCAGGCAGAAATTCGGGGAAGACAGGTTCCAAATTACCCGTTCCGACATTATTGTTCATTACAAGGAGTAAAAATGTTCGCTTTGAAAAGCCGAAACCTGATCATCAGCGCGGCGGTTGCTGCCATGACCATGTCGTCCGGCGCATACGCTGCCGACATCACCGGCGCTGGCGCCACCTTCCCTTACCCCATCTACTCCAAATGGGCCGAAGCCTACAAGGCGAAGACCGGAATCGGCCTCAACTACCAATCCATC
>JAJZVB010000022.1 GCA_021845885.1 Pseudomonadota bacterium | reverse complement strand
CGTTTGTATCCGACAACCAAGAGAAATGATATTACGACGGAAGCGGCAACCCACGCGGGCTTATGGTGCATTGAATGTTCTGTAAGAAATATAAATCCAAGAAGAAATGCATAAAGAAAATATATTCGACTAGCGGATTTAATATGCATGATGGAAATCGCTTTGAAATTGAAGCAAACTTGAAGCACGGAAAATTCGGATACAGGTATATTGATCATGGTCAATTTATCGCCATGTTGTTTTTACAACGCATTCTTAATCATGTTGAACCGTTATCTTCCCTTGCCATATCGGGCAATGGCTTCCTCGACTGCTTCGGGCAATGCGAAGGCACGCAATGACAACCTGCGCTTTGATCGCACCTCTTGCCCCCTCCATGCATTGATGATGTTAATTAATATATACAGTTTCATGCGTAACATTGAATGCCGAAGCAATGTTACTTTTCGATAAGGTGGATACGTAACTGTCAATTTTGACAGTATGAGCAAGATTGGGGGGTACCAGTTGGAAGAGGTGTTTTTGAGGCTTGAACCGGATCAATTTTGATGGGTGAGTCTATTTCAAAGAGTGTTTTTTCCTCCTTTCGGTGAAGACCTTGTCAGGTGAAGCGATGAGCATGCGCTTTTCTGCCGGGATCGTCGTTGCCAGGCGGCAAGAAGGAAGCTGGCTGCTTCTCCTTTTGCGCGCCTACAGGAACTGGGATTTTCCCAAGGGCATGAGCGAGGAAGGTGAAAGCCCGCTCGATACGGCGGTCAGGGAAACGAGGGAGGAAACGGGCCTGGAGAATCTGTCGTTTTCCTGGGGAGCAGCCTTCATCGAAACCTCGCCCTACGGAAATCCGCCGAAGATCGCGAGATATTACCTCTCCGAAACGGATCGATCCGGAATCATCCTTCCAATCTCGGAAGAGCTGGGCAGGCCGGAGCACGACGAATGGAAGTGGGTCGATTTCATCGAGGCCGAAGAACTCCTGCCGGAAAGGCTCAAGCCGGTTCTTTCCTGGGCGAAAAGGAAGCTCGCCTGATCATTCCCCATCCATTTCGTCGAAGAGCGAAAGGGTCCTCAAAGCCTCTTCCTCGTCGAGCCTGAAGAGCGCATAACCCACGTGGACGATCACGTAATCGCCGATCTTCACTTCGTCCAGGAGTTCGACGGAAATCTCTTTCTGGATTCCCTTGACCTCGATCACGGCGCGCCCGTTTTCAAGCAGTATCACGATCTGGGCCGGGATGGCCAGGCTCATGCAGCGATCCCCTGCAAGGCGATCCGGCCTCCGCCGAACCGGCTACCGCGACCCTTTTCCCACCCGAAAACCGCGCACATGCTCACTCCGCTTCCATTGCCTTCATTCGTAAATGATAGTCGAAATGCGAGGGCTGCGGGGAATCATTCGGCCAGGCGATAGCACCCCTTGCCCGCCTGTTTCGATTCGTAGAGCGCCCGGTCGGCCCGCCTGAGCAGGGCCTGGGGATCGGCCCCGTGATCGGGATAAAAAGCGATGCCGATGCTCGCCCCCATGCCTACCGGGTTGCCCTGCAATTCCATTTTTTCGGAAAGGCATTCAAGGATCGATTCGGCCAGCCTGAAAATCGACTCCTTGCGCTCGAGTCCCTCGAAAACGATCACGAATTCGTCCCCGCCCAGCCTCGCCAGGGTGTCCGATTCCCTGATGCAGCGCCTGATGCGCGCGGCCGCCTGGACGAGCGCCTCGTCTCCCGCGAAATGGCCGTAGGTGTCGTTGATCGCCTTGAATCCGTCGAGATCGATGCACATCAGCCCGACCGAGCGATTCTGCCTGTCCGCCATCTTGCAGGCCTTTTCCAGCGTGGCGCAGAGATGATAACGACTCGCAGCGCCAGTCAGGATGTCCGTCAGGGCGAGCCTTTCGAGCTCCCTTTCGGCAAGCTTTCTCGCGCTGATGTCCAGTATGGCCCCGGCCATGTAGCGCTCGCCCATCGAAGTGAAAACGGCCTTGTGGAACATGACCTCATGGATTGTGCCGTCCGCATATTTCACCTTGGCTTCGTATTGCTGCTCCCCCCCTGATTCGAACAGGCGGTTGTCGGCATCGAAATAGACTTTGGCGAGATCATGATCCCAAAGATCGAAAACGCCTTTCCCTACGATCTCCTGAACTTTCCTGCCGACAAAATTCTCGAAAGGCCTGTTGCAATAGACGTAAAGCCCCTTTGAATCCTTGACGAAGATCGGGACAGGAAGCGCATTGATGATCGCCTGTATCAATCCGGAAGCCTCAGCGCCGTCTCCCTGCTCGATATTCATACAATAACCCTTTTAAAATCACTGGTATGAGGATAAATGAAGCGAAGAGTTGTCGGTTTTTTTTACACCCGCGCCCTGCACTCAGTTGAAAAAATATAACAGCTATTGTTTTATCGCAAATATTCCAAACTGGTTCGATTCTTGCTTTGCTTTCACAACTTATACTCGGTATTGCCGTGAGATCATTCACATGCAGCCTTCCATCCCGGAAAAGCCGATTTTGAAAATCGGAAAAGCTTTCGAACCTGGCGGATTCACCCGAACAAAACCATGAACCGGGTCAGATTCGACCCTTCCGGAGAGGCAGGGATTTTTCTGGACAACATCGAGTCCGCCATGGCCGAAGGCGCGAAAAGCCTGCTTCTCATTGCCAGCGAAAACAACGGGTTCACCAGGGAGCAGTTCGATTCCAGATTGAATCTTCTTCCCCTGCCCATTTTCGGCGGAATATTTCCGGGGATACTTTTCGGAAGGAAGCATTACGAGAAAGGCTCCCTCGTCGTCCCCTACCCTTTCGAAGCCAGCGTAGCGAACATTGCCGGCTATTCCCGTGCGGATGGCTCCGAACTGGTCTCTCCCCATGCCGACCGGCTTTCCGCCTACCCCACCGTCCTCATTTTCGTGGATGGCTCGACCGGGCAAATCGGTTCATTCCTCGATGGAGTCTACGACCTTCTCGGGACGGAAACGAAATATATCGGAGGAGGGGCTGGATTTTCGGACCATGCCCCCAGGCCCTGCATTTTCAGCAATCTCGGCCTCATGGAAAATCATGCCCAGCTCGTGGGCATGCCCCGCGCCTGCGAAATCGGGATTTCCGGGGGCTGGCAGAAGCTGGCCGGCCCATTTATCGTCACGGAATGCGATGGACGGACCGTCAGAAGCCTGGACTACAAGCCTGCAGCGGAAACCTATCTCGAAATTGCCGAAAACGCTTCCAGACGGGAAGAATCGGATTTCCACGATTTCTTCTGCGGCATCATCGATGCCGAAGGAAAGACGGGGAAGCGGGAATTCAGCGATCTCGCGAGAAACTATCCCATCGGCATCGAAAAGGCCGAAACCTTCATCTGCGAGCCTGTCGCAAGGGAAGGGAAATTCCTGGTCTGCAACGAAGCCATCCCCGAACTGACCCCGCTCTGCATTCTGAAAGCCACGCCCGAGAGCCTGATCGGCGCATCGAGGAATGCAGCGAAGAAGCTTGCAGCGAAAATGCCCGATGATACGGAATTCCACCCGATCGTTTTCAGCTGTATCGTCAGGAGCGCTTACCTGAATGAAAAATTCGCCGAGGAGGTGGACGAAATTGCGGATTCCTTCGACCAAGGCATCATCGGCGCGCTGACATTCGGCCAGATCGCGAACGGAAGCGACGGCTGCCTTTCCCTTTTCAACAGAAGCGTGGTGCTCGGCATTCCGGTAACAGACAGCGAAAGCCGCTTCAAAAAGGCGGTCAACCGCATTTCCATGCAGCATGCGCTCGCCATGCTCGTCAATCCTTGCGGGGACCTCGCGAAGCTGCTTCGCCAGTTTCTGCCCCAGGCGGCGAGGCTCGTCAATTGCCGAAGCGTCCATGCCTGGCTGAAAGATGAAGGCGGAGAAATGACGCACAGGTACAGCTATCCGGCGAGGGAATACGACCGGATTGCCGATCACCCCAGGCTCCTCGACAGAATCGCAAGACCCCTGGAGCAGATGGAAATCGTCAGCGAGAATGCCGCGATTTTCCACCTTTTCCCGATAGGGCAAACGGGGGTTCTGGTAATGAGAAGGAATTCCCCCCTGCCCGAGGAATTCGCCCTGGCGCTCCAGCCCGCCATAGCGCGCCTCGGGGAAGCCTGCCTGCTGGCCATGAACCATGCCCGCTGCGAAAGGGCCAGGGATCTCGCTTTGCAGGATGCCTCCCGGCTCGCGGCTGAAATCGGAGATGCGCGAAAGGACGGGGCGAACCTCGCCGAATCCGAAAGAAGATTTAATTTCTTTCTTGAAAGCATCCCCCTTTTCGTTTTCTGGAAAGATGTCGACCTGAAATTCCAGGGCTGCAACGGCCATTTCGCCCGCCTTTCAGGATTCCCGGATCCATGCGAAATACGGGGAAAAACCGGGGATCTGCCTTTTTCCGAAAGCGAGGAAGACCGCCTTGTCATGCAAAGCCATTCCCCCCTGATCGGGATGGAAAAGCGCCTGAAAAACCAAGTGTTCAGCATGAGCAAGTTTCCCATGCACGACGACGAAGGCAAGATTGAGGGCGTGCTCACGATTTTCGAGGACATCGGCGAAAAAAAGGAGATGGAGGAAGCCCTTCGCATTTGCAACAGCATCTTCGACAACGCGGAAGAAGGCATCCTGGTGCTCGACGACTTGAACAGGATCGTCAGGGCCAACGGCGCCTTCTTCCGGATGACCGGCTATGGCCATGAGGAATTGCAGGGCATGGATCTAGCGAATTTCCTCGAGCTCAGGGAAGACGGCGAAAGAATGCAGCATTCGATCGAGAGCACCGGAAGCTGGGGCGGAAAAATCCGGGGAAAGCGCAGGAACGGCGAACCTTTCTCTTCCCCGCTCAACATTTGCGCCGTTAAAAACGGGGTCCACCGCATTGCCCTTTTGGGCCGGGCAGACGCCATTGAAAAGGAGGATCACCATGACCATATCGCCCATTTCGATCCCCTCACTCGGCTCCCGAACCGCTGCCTGCTTGCGGAGGATCTCAGGAAGGCGATTCTCCATGCGGACAGGAGCGGCTCGATTTTCGCGCTGGCCTTCCTGGACCTGGACGACTTCAAGCCCGTCAACGATCTCCATGGTCACGAAACAGGAGACAAGCTTCTCATCGAGGTGGCAAAAAGGCTGAAGGCTGCACTCAGGGGGGAGGACACGATAGCGAGGCTGGGGGGGGACGAGTTCGTCCTGCTTCTGACCGGGATCAAGGACATGTCGGATGTCGAGATCACGCTGTCGAGAGTCTTGTCTGACCTTTCCAGTCCCTACCAGGTCGACGCCTATGTGCTGAAGATCACGGCCAGCATAGGCGTCACGGTTTACCCTTTCGACCATGTCGACGCCGACATGCTTCTGAGGCATGCCGATCAGGCGATGTATCTCGCCAAACAGTCGGGAAGAAGCCGCTTCCAGTGGTTCGATTCGAAGCTCGACATGGCGCTGAGGACCAGGCAGGAAAGGTTTTCGAAGCTTCGCCTGGCCCTCGAAAAAAGCGAACTGGGACTGCACTATCAGCCCAAGATCAATCTCAAGACAGGTGCCGTGATCGGCCTCGAGGCGCTCCTCAGGTGGCAACATCCCGAGGACGGACTCATCGGCCCCATGGCCTTTCTTCCGCTTGCAGAGCAAACCACGCTGATTCTCGATATAGGAAAGTGGATACTGGAAGAAGCCTTGAGGCAAATGGCGCAGTGGATCTCGGAAGGAATCGATCTGCCGGTGAGCGTGAACATTTCGGCCGCCCATCTCAAACACCCCGATTTCGTCGGCACCCTGGAAGAAATTCTCGCGCGCCATCCCGAAGTGCCGCCCTCGAAACTGGAACTTGAAATACTGGAAACCACCGCCATCGACGATCTCGATCTGGTCAGGGATACGATGACGGCCTGCCAGAAATTCGGGGTTTCCTTCTCCCTTGACGATTTCGGCACGGGCTATTCATCGCTCGCCTACCTGAAGCAGCTTCCCGTCGAAACGGTGAAGGTCGACAAGCGCTTCGTTCACGACATGAAGGAAAACACGGACGATCTTTCCATCATCGAAGGGGTCATCAGCCTCGCCAGGATTTTCAGCAAGATGGTCATCGCCGAAGGCGTGGAAACTGCCGAGCATGGCATGCTGCTCGTGCGCCTGGGATGCGATTTCGGACAGGGATACGGCATCGCCAGGCCCATGCCGCCTCATGAAGTGCCAAATTGGCTGGCCCAGTTCAACACCCCTTCCGTGGCCAACGGATACTAGTACATCAGCGCACGCTCGATCTCGGCGAAGCTCCTCGCGGTCCTGACGATGTCGAGTTTGACGCCCAGCGCCTGCTCGACCCGGGTCGCGGAAAAGATTCCGCGCACCAGGTCACGCTCCGCGACGACGAGATGCCGCCTTCCGGCAGCCTTGAACGAGTCGACAACCTGCGAGACCTTCGCCTTCTCCACGTCCGAATAATCGGTCACTTCCCACTGGCTGACCGGGGTCATGATATGCTTCACCAATACGTCAGCCCGGGTGAAATTGCCTGACCGGAGATGGCGCAGCGGCTTTTCACCCTGGATATCCGTCGTGGTGACCAGGCCGACCAATCTATTTTCCGCGTCCTTGACGAAAAGGAACCTCACGCCCACCGCCTTCATGTAAAGCAGGGACGGGTCTATCCCGACATCCTCTCCTATGGAGAACACGGCGGTTTTCGTGAAATCGGTCATCACCGAGACGGCGGGATCGTTGGGGGAAACCCCGGGCACGGGCGGCATTCCGGCCTCGACAAGGGAAATCGGGCCATTCACCCGCCTCAATGGCATATTGCTCATTTCCTTCTCCTTTCACACTCAAGGTTCAATCGGCATTGAGCATCGCATCGATTTCAGCCTCGGCCTGCAGCCAGTCCTCCAGATGATCTCCGCCGTTTCCCTGCCTCCGCCTCTGGAATCTGTAATAGGCCGATTCCTCGATCATTTTTCTCCTCATTTCCTGGCTGACGGCATCTTCCGCCATGCCCGCCTTCTTCCTGTTCACTCGTCTTTTTTGGGGAAGAGTCCCGTCCTTTTCCATATCCGCTCCTTGGAGATGCCCCTGATATATTCTTAGCACATGCAGAACTTTTCCGCCTCCCCAACGTCAATTAAAAAAATAATAATAATCACTATCATTTTCGAAATAAGGCTATCACGTTTGAAGGCATGAAGGAAAAAACGGATGTCTCGAAGCTTCATCATCGAAACTCGATTTAATTGACACAGCGCTTTCGTCGCGCCATCCTTGTAGTCTTCAAAAGAAGGGGAAATCATGAAAAGAGGGCTTCTCGTCCTGCTCGGCTTCCTGGCAATCGCTCAGGCTTTGCCTGCAGGCGCCAAGGACGATGACACCTACGACCAGGACTCCATCATCAGGGATGCCACCCACTTCTTCGGCAAGAGCACTGAAGGTCTGGGCAAGATCATAGAAAAGGCTTTCAAGGAGCATGGCAGGCCCAATGCCTACATCATGGGCGAGGAGGCGAGCGGCGCGATAGGCGTCGGATTGCGCTACGGGGACGGCGTGCTCAAGTTCAAGAAGGGGGGAGGCGGAAAGGTGTACTGGACGGGCCCTTCCATCGGTTTCGACCTCGGCGGAAACGCCTCAAAGGTTTTCATCCTGGTCTACCACCTCCCGTCGACGAACGAGATATTCCAGCGCTTCCCCGGCGTGGACGGAAGCTTCTATTATGTCGGCGGAGCGGGCATCAACTACCAGCAGCGCGGGGACATCATCCTCGCCCCGATCAGGCTGGGCGTGGGCCTGAGAACCGGGGCGAGCATCGGCTACATGCACTACACGAGAAAGAAAACCTGGGATCCGTTCTGATCACTTGTTCTTCCCCGAAAGACAGGATTTCATGAATTTCCTGCGCTCTTCGCCCTTGAGCTTCTTTTCCTTGGCCTCCTTGCTGCATTTTTTCATTTTCATCTGCTGCTTGGTGAGCTTCTTGCCCTGTTCCTGGGCGGGCTGGTTCATGGCCGTATCCGCAAAGACATGAGTCGAGGCCATGAGCGCGAAAAGGAGAGCCGAAATGATTTTCTTCATGATTTTCCCTTTGTATGATGTGGACGATTCATGCTAGACATTAAAAACAGGAAATCAAGATTGATGAAATATGAAAACTGCATTGATCACAGGAGCGAACCGGGGAATCGGGCTTGAGTTCTCGAAACAGTACGCCACGGACGGATGGCGGGTCCTGGCCTGCAGCCGCCATGCCTCCGTTGAACTCGAAAAACTCTCGAGCCGATATCCGGATACCATGGAAAGGCATGTTCTCGACGTCTCGGACCATGAACAGATCGCGGGGCTTTCGAGGCGGCTCGAAGGAGAATCGATCGACCTCCTCGTCAACAATGCAGGCATCTATCCGGAATCGGGAAATTTCCGCCGAACGGATTACGAGAAATGGGCAGAGGCCTTCAGGATCAACACGATGGCTCCGCTCAGGATGGCCGAGGCCTTCTTCGAACAGATCGCCCGCAGCGAAAAGAAGACCGTCGCGACCATCACCAGCAAAATGGGCAGCATTGCCGACAACAGCGGAGGCGGAGACTATCCCTACCGCTCCAGCAAGGCTGCGCTCAACATGGTCATGAAAAGCCTTGCCCTAGACCTGAAATCCGCCGGAATCGCTGTGGTGCTGCTGCACCCGGGCTGGGTCAGGACGGACATGGGCGGGCCAGGCGCATTGATTTCCGTCGAGCAGAGCGTATCCGGCATGCGCGAGGTGATCGATGGGCTCGTCTTGTCCGACTCGGGAAAATTCTTCGCCTACGACGGCAAGCCCGTTCCCTGGTGAATGGATGGGCCTAGCCCGGCCTGGCGAGCAAAGGGCGGGTCAGTTCCGAAAGCCTTGTTTTCTGCATCCCGTTTTCGTCGAAATTGGCGAGACTCAGCCAGATATCGAAAGCGCTTCTGAGAAGCGGCCATTCCGCATCAATGACCGAATACCAGGCCGTATCGCGGTTCCTTCCCTTGACCACGGAGGCCTGGCGGAACAGGCCTTCGAAGGAAAAGCCGAGACGCTGGGCCGCTGCCCGGGAAGCGGCATTGAGCGCATTGCATTTCCATTCGTAACGGCGGTAACCGGTTCCGAACGCCCTCTCCATCATCAGCACCATCGCCTCGGTTGCCGCGGGCTTTTTCTGCAGCAGCGGCGAATAATTGAGATGCCCGACTTCGATCGATCCTGCGCGCGGATCGATGCGCAGGTAGCTGCATACCCCCACAGCGCTCCCCGTTTCCTTGTCGACAATCGCGAAAAACATGGGATCCTGGCCGAGGCAGGTTTCGCTCATCCAGGCCCGGTAGGATTCGGGGCTTTCGAAGGGACCGTAGGGAAGATAGCTCCAGTTCCTTCCGTCGCGATCCAGGGCATAGGCCCTATGAAGATCGGCTGCATGCCTCTCCGGATCGAGCGGTTCGAGCACGCAGAATCGCCCTTCCATCGGCTCGCGGGATGGAAAGGGCGGAGGCTTCCAGCCTGGAACGACTGGGCCAAGCGGCTGGTCCGAACCATTCGCTTCATGGTTCATGGCATTGGATTCGCATTGTCCGGTATTTTGCAGGCCTGCAGCCAAGCCGCATCGATGGAAAAATCCTCGGAAGCATCGAGCAATTCTACCATTTGCATGGCGGTGTCGAAAAGGGGATTTTCAGACCTACATCCAGACCACCTTCTATCCCGCCCCGATGCGCGAATTGAAGCTCGTGCTGCTGCTCCCGGCCTGATCGCGGAGCTTTTTTGCCGCCTCAACCATGCGGCCCAGGGCCGCTTCCACTTCTTGCCAGTCGCGGGTCTTCAGCCCGCAATCGGGATTCACCCACAACTTGTCCGGGTCGATCACGGAACACGCCTTCTCGAGGAGGCGAACCATTTCCCCCGTTTCGGGAATCCTGGGGGAATGGATGTCGTATACCCCAGGCCCGATCTCGTTGGGATACTCGAACCTGCCGAAGCCTTCCAGGAGATCCATGCCGGAGCGGGATGTTTCGATGGTGATGACGTCGGCATCCAGTTCGGCAATAGCGGGCAAAATGTCGTTGAATTCCGAGTAGCACATATGGGTATGGATCTGGGTCTCGTCCTTCACGCCTGAAGCCGCTATCCTGAACGCCCTCACCGCCCATTCCAGATAGGCTTTCCATTCCGATTTTTTCAGGGGAAGCCCTTCCCTGATCGCCGGTTCGTCGATCTGGATCATGCCTATTCCAGCCTTTTCGAGATCGAGCACCTCCTCCCGTATCGCGAGCGCGAGCTGCAGCGCTGTCAAGCTGCGCGGCTGATCGTCCCTGACGAAAGACCACTGCAGCAGAGTGACAGGCCCGGTCAGCATGCCCTTCATCGGCTTTTCAGTCAGGGATTGCGCATATTGGCTCCATTCCACTGTGATCGCCCCCATCCTCAACACGTCTCCGTAAATGAGCGGGGGTTTCACGCACCTCGATCCGTAGCTCTGCACCCAGCCGTTCTCGGTGAAGGCATAGCCGAGCAGATGCTCGCCGAAATACTCGACCATATCGTTGCGCTCGGGCTCCCCGTGAACAAGGACGTCCAGCCCCAGGGCCTCCTGCTTTTCGACTGCGAGACGGATCTCCGAACGCATGGCTTCCAGATAGCCCAGGAATCCTATCCTCCTTTTCCTGAAGTCGGCCCTGATCTTCCTTATCCTTTCCGTCTGGGGGAAGGAGCCTATGGTCGTGGTTGGAAAGAGCGGGAGCGCAAAACGCTCCTTCTGCGCCCTCCTCCTTTCATGGAATGGGCTGATCCTTTTTTCGTCGGAAGGTTTTATCCTTCCCAGCCTTTCCTGCACCACGGGATTATGGACCCTCGAAGAGTTTTTTCTTTCCGAAAGGATCAGGGAGGATGATTCCAGGGCGCTTCTTATGGCGCTTCCCCCTTCGTTCAATCCCTTCTTCAATGTCGCAATCTCCTTCAGTTTCTGCACCGAGAAGGCGAGCCAGCTTCTGATTTCGCTGTCCATCCCGACCTCGCCATCGAGATCGACCGGGCCGTGGATCAGGGAGCAGCTCGGCGCGATCCATAGCCTGTCCTTCAGGCAGTCCCTGGCTTTCTTGAGGACTGAAAAAGCGTCCTCGAGGTCTGTCCGCCAGACATTCCTGCCGTCGACGATGCCGAGGGAAAGGATCTTCTCCGACGGGTAGTTTTGCAGGAATGAAGAAAGCTGATCCCTTCCCCTGCACAAATCGATATGCAGCCCTTCCACGGGAAGCGCCTTGAGCTCTTCGGCATGCGCCCCGACGGAACCGAAATAGGTGGAGAGCAGCACTTTGACCCCGGAAGGCGCGAATTCCCGATAGGCTTTTTCGAAAAGATCGAGCCATTCTTCCGGAAGATCGAGGGCGAGGACGGGCTCGTCTATCTGCACCCATTCGACCCCCATGGTGGAGAGCCTTTCCAGTATTTCCCGATATGCCCGGATCAGGCTTTCGAAGAGATCGATCCTGTCGAATCCCTCCTCCTTCTCCTTTCCGAGATAAAGATAGGTGACGGGCCCGACAAGGACAGGCTTGGGCTTGATGCCCAGACCGAAGGCCTCTCGAACCTCTTCGAAGAGGACTTCCGAACCGATTTCGAAAGCCGTCTTGCGCTTGAATTCCGGGACGATGTAGTGGTAATTGGTGTCGAACCATTTGGTCATTTCCATCGCAACCGCATCAGGATTGCCTCTCGCCATGGAAAAATAGGCGTCCAGACGACTCGGTCCGGCAAAGCGTTCAGGAACGGCGCCGAGCAGGCAAGTCATGTCGAGCATGTGGTCGTAGAGGGAAAAATCGCCCACCGGGATCAGGTCGATTCCGGATTCGGACTGCTTCTGCCAGTTCTTCCTGCGCAAGCTTTTCGCGCCCTCGAGAAGGGCTTCGGAATCGATTTCATTTTTCCAGAATGATTCCAGGAGGAACTTCAGCTCCCTTTTTGCGCCTATGCGCGGAAAACCCAGATTGTGTGCAATGTTCATGTTGTCCCTTGTGAAGAAATTTCAGGCCATTCTAAAACCTCATGCATCATTAGAAAAATGAAATTTTTTGCTCAATTCATGAATTTCATTCATAATCGGACATGCTCGAAATCAGGCATCTGAAAACCCTCATCGCCATCCAGGAATCCGGGAATGTTTCTTCCGCGGCCAGGCGCGTCCATCTGACCCAGTCCGCCATTTCCCACCAGATCAAGGCGCTCGAAACCCATTACGGCCTCCCCCTTCTTGAAAGGAAGGGCAGATCATATGGTCTGACCGATGCAGGGAAAAGGCTGGCGGAACTCGGGAAAACGATTTTTTCCGAAATCAGGCGGGCCGAGCGCGACCTGTCTGGCATGCATGAAAACCAGTCGGGCTCCATGAGGATTGCGCTCGAATGCCATACCTGTTTCGACTGGCTCATGCCGGTAATGGACGCGTTCAGAAAGGCCTGGCCCGAAGTAGAAGTCGACCTGGTTTCCGGCTTTCACAGCGATCCGGTTTCGCTTCTGGACGACCGAGCGGACATCGTCATCCTTTCGGATGCCTTAAAGAGGGAAGGCATTTCCTATCATCCGCTCTTCAAGTTCGAAATGCTGGCCGTTTTGCCGATCGACCACAGGCTGAAAGCGAAGCGCTTCCTTCTTCCCGAGGATTTCGCGGAAGAAACGCTGATTTCCTATCCCGTTCCGGACGAGCGCATCGACCTGATGCGCGAAGTGCTGATTCCTTCCGGTATCCGCCCTCCCCGCCGCACTGCGGAACTGACCGTGGCGATCCTTCAGCTCGTCGCAAGCCGGCGAGGCATTGCCGCTTTGCCCAGCTGGGGATTGAGCAATTACCTCGAGCACGATTATGTCATTGCCAGGCGCATAGGCAGGAAGGGGCTCTGGTCCGGCCTCTATGCCGCAATGATCCGGGAAATGTCGGACCACCCCTACATGGCCGATTTCCTTTCCCTCCTGAAGGAGAACTGCTTTTCGAAGCTAAAAGGCGTCGTCCCGATCTGAGGAATGGAAAACGAAACTGGAACCAAGCTAAAATTCAATCAGATGTTCCCCCGGAGATCATTCATGTCCGTCAGGCGGACTTTTTTCAGGAAACTCGCCGCAGCGCTTTTCGGCCTTCTCGCTTTCTATGCGCTTTTCGGCTGGCTGGCCGTCCCGAGAATCATCCAGTCCCAGGCCGAGAAATACGTCTCCGAAAAAACGGGTTATCATCTGAGCTTCGATTTGCCCGAACTCAACCCTTTCACGCTCGATCTCGCCCTCCCAAATCTTCGTCTGGCCAGACCGGACGGGAAAACGCTGCTGACCTTCAGGAATCTGGAAATCGACCTTTCTGCTTCCGGAATCTTCAGGCGCACCGTGGTTTTCGAAAAGATGGAACTCCAGGACCCGCAGGCAGCCCTCGTCCTGAGGAAAGACGGGAAATCGAACTGGTCCGAATTCATCGAGAAAATTGAAGGCGGGAACGATTCGTCTTCGACGACAAAGCTGGACATCGGGCGCTTCAGGCTGAGCGGCGGAAGGATCGATTTCGCGGACGAAAAGAACGGCTTTTCAACGAGGATGGAACCCCTCGAACTGGACCTGAGCGGCATTTCGACCTGGCCTGGAAAGGAGGGACGATTCAGGCTATCGGCAAGGACAGCATCGGGCACAAGCCTGCTCTGGGATGGAAAGGCCATGCTTTCCCCCCTGGAAATATCGGGAAAGCTGGATGCGCAAAGCCCCGACATGGCGGTTTTTTCCGCCTATTTCAAGGCAATGCCCATGGCTCCTTCTTTCGGGGCGGCCTCTCTTTCCACGGACTGCAGGCTCGCCTATTCGGGCGGAAAGATCGGCCTCGACCTGGAAGACCTGAAGGCGAAAATTGCCAAAATCCGCGCAGGCCCGTCCTTGTCCGTCGACATGATCGAAGCCGGGAAAGGCCGCTTCGATCTCGCCAGGGAAGAATTCTCCCTCGGCCTGCTCACCCTTTCCGGAAGCAGGATCGGCTTTTCAAATGGAAAACCCTTTCTGCAGATCGGAAACCTGAATCTGGAAGACACCCATGCCGATCTCGCCGGAAGAAGCTTGTCTTTCGGCAAAATCGCGCTCGCGAAAGGCGACCTGAAGGCAGTCAGGAACAGGAAGGGCGAAATCGATCTTCCAGCCCTACTGAAGGCATCCAAAAAGCCTGAAGCCTCTTCCCGGCCCTGGCATTACCGTGCAGATAAACTCGAACTTTCCGGATTCTCGGCCCATTTGCTGGACCAGTCCGTTTCGCCTGCAGCCTCCCTGAACCTGAAGGAAATTTCCCTGAATGTGGAAAAAATCAGCGACAACCTTTCCATCCCCCTTTCGGTTCGCGCCTCCCTGAAAAGCCAGGAAGGAGGAAGCCTGGAAGCTGAAGGCCATGTCGTTCCCGCCGGAAAGTCTGCGAACCTGAATCTCAAAATCGAGAACCTGGCATTGAAGCCCGCCCAGCCCTATCTCGCCTCTTTTGCAAAACTCGCGATAGCCAGCGGGAAGCTCGATGCGTCGGGCCATGCCTTCTATGACAGGAAGGGCGCTGGATACAGGGGAAAGTTCGCCCTGAAAGACCTGCGCCTTCTTGAAAAAGGTACGAACCATGTATTTCTCGCCTGGAAATCGCTGGCAAGCCGCGATCTGGAGGCGACCGGATCGAAGCTCGACATAGGGACGGTCGATATCGACCGCCCCTATGCGAAGCTCATCATATCCAGGAACAAATCCGTCAACATCACCCGCATCATCCTGAAAAAGCGCTCCCCTCCGGCTGAAAAATCCCTCCCTTTCAAGGTCAATATCGACAGGATCAGGATAAGCCAGGGCAAAATGGATTATGCGGATTATTCTCTGGCCCTCCCGTTCGGCACGAGAATCCACAAGCTGCACGGCTTCGTCAACGGCATATCGTCCAACCCCGGCGCACTGGGCCAGATCCAGCTGACCGGGCAGGTGGACAATTACGGCTCTGTGCGCGCTTCCGGGCAAATCGATCTATTCGACCCGAAAAACCTGACGGACATCAAGGTGGGATTCAGGAACATCGAGATGACCCGGCTGACGCCCTATTCGGCGACTTTCGCGGGAAGGAAAATCGATTCAGGCAAGCTTACGCTCAACCTCGACTATAAAATCAAGAACCATCAACTGACAGGCGACAACCAGATCATTATGGACAACTTGAGGCTGGGCGGCCGGGTCGAGAGCCCTGAAGCCAAGGACCTTCCCCTGGATCTGGCGATCGCCATTCTCGAGGATTCCGAAGGCCGCATCGACCTCGGCCTGCCCGTATCCGGAAACCTGGACGACCCGAAATTCAGCTACGGCGGCATCATCTGGAAGGCCATTTCATCCATTTTCGAAAAGATCATCACCGCCCCTTTCAGGGCCCTGGGCGCGCTTTTCGGCGGCGGAGAAAAGTTCGAAAACATGGCCTTCGATGCGGGGAAAGCGAAGCTCTCCCCGCCCGAACTGGAAAAGCTTTCCAGGCTCGCCGACGCCATGAACAAGCGCCCCAGGCTTTTCCTGACCGTGCACGGCGTCTATTCGGAGGCGGACAGGGCTGCGCTCCAGGATCTCAAGGCGCGCCGGGCCGTCGCCCTGGCTTCCGGCCAGCATGTCGGCATTCACGAGGACCCCGGCCCACTTGCAACGAACTCGCCCAGAATCCAGTCGGCCATTGAAAAGCTGTTTTCCGGACGCTTCGGAAAGGAAGCGCTCTCGAAGGCCGGAAAAGGTTTCGAGGGCCGGGAAGGCGATTTGTGCGTCTTCCTCTTCCAGCGCCTGCGCGAAAAAGAAAACGTCAGGGATTCGGAACTGCAGGCGCTGGGTAAAGCGCGGAGCGAGCATATATTTTCCGTCCTGAAGGCCTCGGGCGCCCCGGTTGACCGGCTGAATCTCGAATCGCCCGAAAAGGTGGAAAGCGCGGGGCAAAGCGTGCCTGCGAAGCTCGAACTCGGCACAGCGCATGACTGAGCATAAAGGATCGGCCTGGCTGGGCTTGTGCATACTGTTTTTCCATGCCGCAACCGCTTTTTCGGCCGACGCCCGATTCGACCCCATACCCGTCTATTCCATTTATCCGCCGATCAGGCTCCAAGGTTCGGCTGATGAAGAACTGGCGAGCGGCCATGTGGTTCAAGGTCATTTCGCCATGGCAAAGCACGCCAGCCGACCCTGGCGCATCGCCTTCCTTTTTCCTCACATGAAAGATCCCTACTGGATAGGCTGCAGTTACGGCGTGATCAGCGAAGCCAGGCGCCTGGGCATCAGGGCGGACATTTTCCCTGCGGAAGGGTACGACGACCTGATCGGCCAGCTTCGCAAGATGGACGAAGCGATTGCTGCGAAATACGACGCCATCGTCATTTCCCCCATCAGCATGACGGCCAACAATTCCTCCATCGCCAAGGCCCGCATGAGGGGCATCCCCGTATTCGAACTCGCGAACGACAGCACCAGCCGGGACCTGACGCTCAAGGTGACCACTTCCCTGAAGGGCATGGGAATCAATGCCACCCGATGGGTCATCGGGGATGCCGAAAAACGCGGATTGAAAACCGTCAATATCGCATTGCTTCCTGGACCGTCCGATGCGGGATGGGTCAAGGGGGAGGTCGAAGGCACCCTGGAGGAAGCAAGGCACGCCCCGATCAGGGTCAACATACTCGACATCCAGTACGGCGACAGCGACAGAATCATCCAGTCCAGGCTGGCGGCCGAGCTGCTCGCCCGATACGGCAGGAAGATCGACTACATTCTCGGATGCACGGGCTGCGCGCCAGCTGCAAGGCTGCCTGTAAGCGAAGCGAAACTGAAAGGAAAAATCAGGATAGTCGCCTACGACCTCACCCGGGAGATAGCCGGACTCGTCCGCAGCGGGGAAATCTCCGCGGCAGCCGATACGAAAGGCGTCAGCCAGGCGAGAGTGGTCACGGACGCCGCGGTGAATTTCCTGGAAGGCAGAACGAAAAAGATGCCGAAAACCATCCTGATCGAACTGGGGCTGGTCGACAAGAGCAATGATGCGTCGTACCAGTTCAATACTTCGATCGCTCCGGAAGCCTATGCGCCCGTGCTTTCCTACCATCCTGAAGGCGAAAAATAGTTTTGAAAAACGCGGCGATGAAAATCAGGCAGCTGAAATATAAACTCCTGCTGGGCGCGGCCACCATCAGCATCGTTCTGGCTCTGGCCTACATGACTGCTGTTTCCCTGGTCATTCGCCAACAGCACCTGGATCAGTCCAGCGCCTTGTTGCGAAATGCGTCGAGAGTGGTCAGAGACGGCCTTTCCGAGCGCAGGGAGAACCTGCTCGCCGCATCCAGGGAATTGGCGACGCAGAAGGATCTCGGCTCGACCATCTGGTACCTGACGCAGTATTCGCAATCGAATCTGGATCGGGAAACGCTGGTCAACACCTACCGGGCGCTCGCGCAGGACACCTACAAGATCGGTCTCGTGGCGAAGGCTTCCAGGATCGCCATCTACAATGCCTCCGGCAACCTGATCTCTTTCGCGCTTTTCGAAGGCAATCATAGTCAGGCGGGCTTTGTCGACCGGATTGACGAACCCCTTTTCCAGGTCGTCGCGTTGAAAACCGGCGAGGACTTGAACTGGAAGAATGCGAAAAACGCCGGCTCCGTGAAAAGGGTCAGTATCCGCAACGACGGAGGCATGCCCAAGCGTGAAAATGCGCAGTACGCAGTGGTGGACGGCCTGCTTTCGATCGAAGTTCAGGTCCCTATCATGGGGGAAGCCTTCGATTCTTCGACGGGAAAGCCCGAAACGAGGCAGCTCGGCTTCGTCGACCTGGTGCAGCCGCTCGACCTGGATTTCGTCAGGCAATATTCCAGGCTGACCAATACGAAAATCAATGTCTTCACTGAAAAGGGATTGAGCAGCGGCAGCCTCTCGGCCTATGTTCTGCCGGATTGGGGGGGATCGGTCCGGAAAACGGTGCTCAACGAGATCAGCATAGGCGGAGCGGGCTATTATCAGTGCCTGATGCCGCTCGACGATGATGGAAAGCCCGTTGGCGCCATCGCCATGCTCCAGTCCATGGAAACCGTCCAGAAGAACATCTGGGAAATGATCGGGATCCTCTGGCTGATCGCCGCAGCAAGCCTGCTTTTCATTTTCCCCATAGCCTGGTATTTCGCCACCTCCCTTTCGCATCCGATCACCCTCCTGATCCGCATCTTCCGCGATGTGGCAAGCGGCGCTCAGGGCGTCGTGCCGAGCGACGAGCTCGACCGCCTGAACAGGGGAAAGAATCGGCACGACGAGCTCGGCGATCTCACGCGCAGCTTCATGGCGATGAATGACACGGTGAACCAGAAGATATCGCAGATCAACGAAATGAACGCCTCACTCGAACACATCGTCGAAGAAAGGACGGCAGCGCTCGTCGCAAAGGAGCAGGAATCGCGCACATTGATCGAAAACTCGCCCGACGCCATTGCCCGCTACGACAGGGAATGCCGCCGCATTTACGTCAATCCTGCATTCGGGGAAATGGCCGAAGGCGGCATGGGCGCATTGCTGGGCAAGAAGCCCACGGAAAACCCGGGAGGGGCCACTGCCGAAATCTACGAAAGAAAGATCAGGGGGGTCTTCGAGGGCGGGCAGGATGCCCAATTCGAGCTGAAATGGCCGGACAGGCACGGCAGGGAGGTCTGCAGCCATATCCGGCTGACAGCCGAGTTCGATTCGAACGGCAATGTTTCCACCGTGCTCGGGGTCGGGCGGGACATCACGGAGCGCATGGAATTCGAGGAAACGATCTGGAAACAGGCGAATTTCGACGCATTGACCAAGCTGCCCAACCGCCAGATGTTTCACGATCGCCTGGAACAGGAAGCCAGGGTATCCCATCGTTCAGGAAAACCCATGGCGCTCCTGCTTGTCGACCTCGATCGCTTCAAGGAAGTGAACGACACGCTCGGGCATGACATGGGCGATCTTCTGCTCGTCGAGGCGGCAAGCCGCATCACTTCCTGCATCAGAGGGTCGGATACGGTTGCCCGTCTCGGCGGAGACGAATTCACCGTCATCCTTTCCGAGCTCGACGATGTCTCCAGCGTCGGGCGCATCGCCCAGGACATCATCGGCAAGCTGGCCGGGCCCTTCAGGCTCGATACGGAAGAAGCCTATGTGTCGGCCAGCATAGGCATTTCGCTCTACCCGAATGACGCAACCGAGCTCGATGTGCTGTTCAAGAATGCCGACCAGGCCATGTACGTGGCGAAAAACGCAGGGCGCAACCGCTTCAGCTACTTCACCCCGGATCTGCAGGAAGCGGCCCAGATCCGCCTTCGCCTCACCAGCGACCTGCGCGCGGCGCTGGCCTCGAACCAGTTCCGCGTGCATTACCAGCCCATCGTCGGGCTGAAGAGCGGAGAAATCCACAAGGCCGAAGCGCTGTTGCGCTGGCAGCATCCAGAAAAGGGCATGATCGACCCCACCGGATTCATTTCCCTTGCCGAAGAAACCGGGCTGATCGTCTCCATCGGCGACTGGGTTTTCAAGGAAGCGGTGAAACAGGCAAAGCTCTGGAGAAATCATGACCCATCCTTCCAGATCAGCGTCAACAAATCGCCCGTGCAGATCCATCAGGACGAGCAAATGTCCTGGCCCGAATATCTGCGCCAGGAGGGGCTGGATGCGAAAAACATCGCCATCGAAATCACGGAAGGACTGCTGCTGAATGCGGAAGCCGAAGTGAACGAGAAACTGCTGAAATTCCGCGATGCGGGAATCCAGCTCGCACTCGATGACTTCGGGACGGGTTATTCCTCGCTTTCCTACCTCAAGCGGTTCGACATAGACTATCTCAAGATAGACCGTTCCTATGTGCAGAATCTCGAAGCCGATGAAAACGATCTTGCGCTTTGCGAAGCCATCGTCGCCATGGCGCACAAGCTCGGGCTGAAAGTGATCGCGGAAGGCGTGGAAACCACCGCGCAGCGGGATCTGCTCTTCGAGGCCGGATGCGACTTCGCCCAGGGCTACCTCTATTCCAAACCCCTTCCTCCGGAACAATTCGAAAGCTGGCTGACGGGTTTGACCTGCCCTTCGCAATGAACTAAGCGATAGGGATATCCTTCGAACAGGGATCGTTTTCGATCCCGGACCCGTCATGGAAGCCGGTCAGCGCGCCAGGCCGGGAAAAAGGGCAAGCAGCCCGTCAGCCATGAGCTGCACGGCCATGGCGGCAAGGATCAGCCCCATGACCCTTGTCGCAATGTTGAGCCCGCCCGTTCCGAGACGCTCGCCTATGGGCTCGGCGAGCCTCAAAACAAGCCAGACGATCGCGGCTATCCCAATGATTCCGGCGCAGAACAGGAGCCTGCCTGAAAAGCTTCCCGCCTGATGCGCATCCACCACGGCCAGGCTGATCGCCCCGGGTCCGGCCAGGAGGGGAATGGCCAACGGAACCACGGCGATGTCGTTCTTGGACTCCGCTTCCGCCTGTTCTTCCTCCGTATGCCTCGCCGTGCTGGTCCTGGCATTGAACATGGTGATGGCGATGATGAGCACCAGGAGCCCGCCTGCAATGCGGAAAGCCGGAACGCCTATGCCGAAAAATGAAAGCAGGGCGTCCCCTGCCCAGACCGCGAGAATCAGGATGACCGCGACGGCAACCGCCGTCTTGAGCGCAGTGCGGCGCATCTCCTCCGGCCTGCGGTCCGCCGCGAGGCTGAGGTAGATGGGGATGGCGCCGAGCGGATTCAGTATGGCGAAAATGCCCACCAAATACCTGATTTGCTCGGCCAGAACGGGCAAAAGCGTCATAGGCGGCAAGAAAAATAGCCTCATTGTTGTGGTTTCTTGCCTTCCCGTCAACCCGTTCCCGCTCAGGCGGGCCTATAATTGAATTCGAACGAAGGGGGACAAAATTTTCGTGGGCAGGGATCCGATCGTCGGCGCCGGGAAAGCCCGATGATTCCTAGAGGGTATCGCAGCAGGCAAGCTCGCTGCACATCCCGGCGAGCGCATCGGTCAGCCTTGCGAGCCGGACATAGTCCAGCTTCTCCGGTGTGTCTTCCGCGCTGTGGTAATAGGGGTTGCGGAAAAAGGCCGTGTCGGTGCACATGAAGGCCTTGTAGCCCGCCCGCCAGAAGGAAAGGTGGTCGCTCCATGCGATTCCGGGTATCCAGCTGAAAGCCGCTGCGGTCTCCAGCGGGAAGTCCGATTGGCGCCTGAATGTCCGGGCGGCATGCCTGAGCTGCCGCAGCGATCCGAAGTTCGAGACGAAGGCGATGAAATTGCCCTTGTCGGGATGAAAATACCTGAAAAGCGGCGGATAGGCCTGGCTTCCCGGCTCGTCCAGGTAATACCCGAGCATTTCAAGGGAAATCATGAGGCGTATGTCCTCCCTTCTGCGACGCGCTTCCCTGGCATAGACCAGGCTTCCCATCTCCCCCCAGAAAAAGAAGGGCGGCTCTTCGTTCGCAAAGGCCGCGAGCCTCAAGGTGCGCTTCGGGGACATTTCCTTCAGCTTGCGCGAAATCTCGATCAGAGCCGCGACCCCGCTCGCATTGTCGTCCGCGCCCGGGCTCCCTGAAACGGTGTCGTAATGCGCCCCGACGACGAGCGACTCCTGGGCCGAGCCAGTCCCGGGAAGGGCAACTTCAAGGTTGAAGCATTCAACGCCTCCCGCGACATAGTCCTGGCGGGTCACCTCGTACCCCATTTCATTCCATTGGGTTTCGATGTAGGCGGCTGCAGCCCCGAGCGAACCCGGCCTGCGCAAATTCCTCTCGCCGATTTGCCCTGCAAGCCTTTGCACGTGATTCGCGAGGCGCCCTTCGCATATCTTCTCCATTATCCAAGCATAGCGCATCCCCCATGGTTCTCGGCGGCTGACCGCCAATCCGGTCAACCGAGGTCGTCGAGCGCCTGTTGCGAATTCGGATTTGTTTTTTTCAATAATTCCAGCACTTCATCGGCAGGCAAAGTATGCAAAAATGAAATCCATCGGCTATACTGAACGCATGAAACTTTTACGGCTGTTTCTCATCGCACTGTTAACCCTGTCACTGCCTATTTACGGACAGGCGGCTGTCGATTTTTCCAGTCAATGCACGATGCAGATGGATCATGGAAAAATGTCCCATTGCTGCCCCGAATGCGACAAAGCGAACGGGAAGATGAAGCACGGTCATCCCTGCAAGTTCGGACAGGAATGCAAGACATGCGGTGCCTATCAGCCTATTGCCGCTCAATCCGTTTTCCATCCGCTTGAATTTTCCCAGGCGTTCACTCCGCTTTCTGCAGGACTGCTTATCACCCGGGATCCCGGCGGATTCTGGCGTCCCCCTCGTTCGATCTGACTCCCCCTGACACTTGCCCGTTTCAACGGGTTGTTCGTGCGCGTTCGAACGCGCTGTCACGCTTGGAGTTGGATCATGCACTATCGCTGGATGGTATTACCCTTTGCCGGGCTGCTCGGGCTTGCCCAGGCTGCACCCTTGACTTTCAATGCCGCGCTCGACCTGGCCGAGCATGGTTCCCCCGATCTTTCCGCGCAAAGCGCAACAATAGCCGCTGCGAAATCTTCCGCAGTCGCTGCCGGTGCCTTGCCCGACCCGAAGCTATTCTTCGGGGTGGACAACCTGCCTGTCAACGGTCCGGATAGCTGGAGCACCAGCCGCGATTTCATGACCATGCAAAAAATCGGGCTGATGCAGGATGTGCCGAACGGAGACAAACGCCGTGCTCAGAGGCTGGAGGCCGCAGCCGGCATCGACGAGGCAAGGGGCAGGCGCAATATCGAACTGATCAGGATCAGGCGCGATACGGCACTCGCCTGGATCAACCGTTACTATGTCGAACAGCGGCTCGCCTTGTTCGACGAACTGGACCGGGAAAACCGCACTTTGCTCGAGGCCGTTCGCGCACAAATTGCGTCAAACCGCGGTCAGCCTGCGGACATCATCACGCCGAAGCAGGAAGCGGCGCAGCTTGCCGACCGGCGCGACGATCTGGTTCGCGATCTCGCAAAGGCCCGCGCCGAACTCGGGCGCCTCATCGGTCATGAAGCGGACGAGCCGCTTGCTGGCGAACCGCCACAACTGGATATCGATCCCGACAGGCTGCACCGGCATCTCCATCATCACCCGGATCTCGCGATCTTCGATTCCCTGACCCGCAAAGCCCAGGCGGAGGAAAGGGAAGCCGAGGCGACCAAGGAATCGGACTGGGGCGTCGCCGTGGCCTACCAGAGGCGTGGCCCCCTCTACAGCGACATGGTATCGGTTCAGCTCACTTTCGACCTGCCCATCTTCCCCGAAACCCGTCAGGATCCCAGGATTGCAGCAAAGAAAGAGGAGATCGCAAGGATTTCCGATGAGAAAGCGGCCATGCTGCGGGATCACATCGCGGAACTGGAAAACGATCTAGCCGATTATGCCGCGACGAGCCGTCAGCTCGACCGCATGAAGGATACCTGGCTGCCGCTTTCCCGGGAAAAATACGTTCTCCGGCTCGACAGCTACCGCGCGGGAAAGGGCGAAATCGAAGAAGTCGTCAATGCCCGTAATGAATGGATCGAACAAAGGCTCAAGGCGATCGATCTGGAAAACCGGAAGGAACAGGCAGCCGCCAAGCTTCGTTTCGCCTATGGGGAGGACATGCCATGAAGCATTCGGTATTCAAGATCGGGGTTCTGGTGATGATCGTAGCCGCTCTGGGCGCATCAATAGGCTACTGGTATGCGCTCAGAAGCACCCATCCCGTGCAGAAAAACATGGCGGACACTGCCATGAAGGGGGACAAGGTGCTCTATTGGTACGACCCGATGAAGCCCGACCAGCATTTCGACAAGCCGGGCAAGTCGCCCTTCATGGACATGCCGCTCGTGCCCAAATATGCGGGAGAAGCAGGCGGCAGCCAATCCGGCGTCAGAATCAATC
>JAJZVB010000021.1 GCA_021845885.1 Pseudomonadota bacterium | reverse complement strand
GAGCGAATCGATCTTCTGGGATCTGAGCCATTCGAAAGCGGGGTGCCGGGTCATGAATATTCCTTTAGTCTATGCAACCATTCTACCGCGGCAAACGGTGGCTGACAAAGCTGGGTTATAATTCCCTAAGATTGTTGCAAAGGAGGGGAAGATGGATGAAAAAGAGGTTCAGAAAAGACAGACCGAGCCGAATTATCTCGCGCTCGCGCTGAAGGTGTTCGCCGTCATTGTCGTATTCAATATCGTGGCGACGCTGATTTTCTATTTCTTCATCGCGCCCCGCATGCATTAAAAAAAGGCCATCCCCGAGGGGATGGCCTTGAGAGGCAATTCAAGAAGTTGAAGCAGCTTAGAAATTGACCTGTCCCTGCAGGAACATGCCGTTCTGCCGAGTGTAGCCGTTCGCCACCGGAGCCACCGTGCCCAGATTGACATAGGCTGCAGTCAGGCTGAAGTTGCTGTTGGCCACATAGACGACATGGAAGTCGTATGCTGAATTTTGGCTCAGGTAGGTCGCCTGGGCAGTGCCGGCCATGGCGTAGTTCGGCTGCCTGCGGTATTCGGCGCCCACCACGACATTGGATGCCGCGAAGATTTCAGCCGACAGTTCGGGCTCGATCTTGTAGCCCGTGCTCGCGCCAGCCGTGTTTCCGCCGCCGAAGTCGAGCAGCCCCAGCGCATTGGCCTTGGTGGCGCGCAATACGCCGTTCAGCAGCACGTTCTTTCCGGCCATGTTGACGATCTTGCTGACTGCGCCATAGACGTCAGTGCTGGACGTATTGACGCCCAGTGCGGTATTGAGCGTGCTGGCCAGATTGCCTGAGGCCTTTTTGTAGACGGCGCCGAGAGCGAACTGGGGCATCGAATCGCTCATGTCGTTGAGCTTCACTTTGATGCCGAAGTTGTCGACATTGTCGGTGTTGTTGCCGACCAGCGCGCCCCCGGCATTCAGCACCGGCGCGCTGTCATTCAGCATGTTGTGGGCATAGGACACTTCGACCCTGTTGGAGAAGCTGGTATTGATTGCCAGGCTGTTGATGTCCAGGTTCTGGGTGCCGATGTGGGTGTAGGCAACCGTCGGGCCGGATGAAAGCAGGGCCCAGGGTACCAGCCCTCCGCCGGCCTGACCGTCGATGTTGGCGACGGTTGCTTGAGCGCCGAAGGAAGTGGTGAGCATTGCGGCAAGAATTGATATTTTTTTCACGGTGATCTCCTTAGAAAACTTCGGTTTCGCCTATCCTGAGGACAGGAAATTGGAATTTAACACCAATAACCATATTGTAAAAATGGTATTTGATAAATTGTTGCGAAAATGCGACAAGTCTAGCCTAACTTCGTCGATCATTCGGGATCTTTCAAAAAAAACACGCCATTCCCGCTATGGCTCGAAGCGGGAAATGGCGTGGAACGGAGCAACTCTATTTCTAAATCACAACTTCCTATCCCATTCTACAGATTGGCGTGATTTGAGATTTGATCTGGATCAAAAGAAATGCTCGAATTCGTGATATGATTCCGTTATCATTGCGACTTGCCGTAACTGCACAGTTTTTTTAAGTTTTTCGAGGAAACACATGAATTTTCCGTCCTACAGGGAACTGCGTGATGTCAAGCTGCAAACCATCCGGCAGGCGATTTCGCCGGAATGCTACGATCGCTCGACGCTGCATGCCCTTTTCTGGTATGCGTTCGATCTCGCGCTTTATCTCGGCGCGATCAGCGGCGTTTTCCTGAGCCACGCTATCGCGCTCAAGCTGTTTTTCGGTTTGCTTGCCGGCTGCACGGTCGCGTTCATGTTCGTTTGGGCGCATGATGCCGCTCACGGCACACTTTTCAAGAGCAAGCAGATCGCGGAAGTGCTCGGAACCCTTTTCATGCTGCCCTCGCTGAACATGTATCGCCTGTGGTCCTACGGTCACAACAAGGTGCATCACGGATTCACCTCGTTCACCCCGATAGACTGGATCTGGCGTCCGTTGACCCCCGCTGAATATGCCGCAAAACCGCCTTTCCAGCGTTTTGTCTATCGTCTGGAACGCAGCCCTTATACCTGTGCGCTGCATTACCTGCTGCGGGTCTGGTGGGCGGGGATGGTGCGCTTCAAGCCCGATCCCAACTTGCGGGATCGGCACCTGTTCTCCCTCTCCAAGGTGATCACGCTGGTTTTCTTCCTCGGCTATTCGGCGCTCGCCTACCGTTACGCAGGCGGTTTTTCGGGCGTGGCGGCAGCCGTGATTCTTCCCTTTCTGGTGTTCAACTACTTCATCGCGCTATTCGTTTTCCTGCATCATACCCATCCTGATATTCCCTACTTCGATCAGCGCAACGAATGGAGTAACACCATCGGTCAGGTCTATTGCAGTACGATCGTGCGCTGTTCGGCCCTGAGCGAGATACTGATTCACAACATCATGATTCATGTTCCGCATCATGTGGACAACAGGATTCCCTTCTACCATCTGAAGAAGGCCTATCGCGACATCAAGCGCGAATACGGACAGTACATCCACGAATACCGTTTCCGCTTCACGACAGTCGCGGGAATCTTCAAACGCTGCCAGCTCTACGATTACGAGAAAAAGGTCTGGTACAGCTTCCGCGAAGCGGCCGCGCTGCATCTCAATCCGATGCTGAGGAAGGCTGCCTGATTCAGGCGACGTTGTTTCTCGGGTTCCCCTCGAGAAAAGCGTCGATATTGGCGATCAACTGGGAGGAAAGGGCTGCCATGGCCCGGTTGCTCGTCCATGCGACATGTGGGGTGAGCAGGAAATTCGGAAGATCGACGTCGAGCAGGGGGCTGCCCGACAAGGGTGGCTCCTCGATGAGCACGTCGAACCCCGCCCCGCCTATGAGGCCATGCCTCAGCGCATGGGCGAGCGCATGTTCATCCACCAGCCCGCCTCTTGCCGTATTGATGAGCAGGGCGCCGCATTTCATGAGCTTTAATTCTTCCATGCCTATCAATCCCCTGGTTTCGTCAGTCAAGGGGCAGTGCAGGGAAAGGATGTCGCATTCCTTCAGCGCGGTTTGAAATGGCGTATAGCCTTCCCGGCAGGCGGAGGCCCCCTTGCGTTCGGCAATCAAAACTTGCGCGCCAAAGCATTTCGCAAGCCTTGCCACGGCCTCGCCCAGCGCGCCGAATCCGACGATGCCGAAAGTGCTCCCGCTGATGTCCGTGATCGGGTGAATCGGCAGGCAGAACTGGCCTGATTGCTTCCAACGTCCGATGTCCCTGCGGTAGGCGAGAAGATTCCTTTTCAGCGCCAGGATCATGCAGAAGACATGCTCGGGTACGGAAGAATTCGCATAACCCCTGATATTCGATACGATGATGCCGTGCGCCCTGCAGTAACCGACGTCCACGTTGTTCGTTCCGGTTGCTGCGACGGCAATCATCTTGAGCTCGGGAAGCCTGGAAAGCTCGGCTTTCGACAGCCCGACCTTGTTTGTGATCGCCACCCTGGCTCCGGCGAGCCTTTCCACGACTTCGCAGTCCCTGCTCGACGGGAATTCTTTCCAGGCATGGGGAACTTTCGGCCTGCCGATCTCGACATCGAGGGTGGCCCGGTCGAGGAAGACGATTTTCGGGAGGGTTGCATTGCCGTGCTTTTCCGGAGACATCGCCGTTACATTCCGCTGTTCAAATGTCGCTCACGACAGGATGAGTGGTTCCCTAAGTATACCTTAAGCGATTTTGCATAAGCTACGCGAAAGAGCAGCTTCCAGAGGGAGACTATGCGATGCACACAGGTTTGCAGCAGTTCAGCAGTGACCGCGGGGAAGAAATTCCTGTGCCCGTGAGCGAGCGCAGAACCGCTTTCGGAAAGCGCTTCCATGTAGGCTTCTCGGGGCCTGGTGCGGAAGACCGGCAGGAGCTCGAACGCTTCATTTTCAATTCCTTCAGGCTGGCCTATGGCGCTCGTGTACATCATTTCATGCCTGAGCTGATGAGCCTGAGAAACGCATACGGGGAATTGCTCGCGGTATGCGGGCTCAGAATCGCCAGAGAGGAAAAGCTTTTTCTCGAGGTTTACCTGGACGAGCCGGTAGAGCAGGCTCTGTCCATGAAAACAGGCCGGTGCGTCGAACGGGCAGACATCATCGAGGTCGGCAATCTGGCCGGCTTTCGCCCCGGCATGGGGCGGCATCTGATCGCGGTTCTGACTGCGCATCTTCACGAAATCGGCGTGCCCTGGGTTGTTTTCACGGCCAATCCCGGCCTGCGCAATGCCTTCACCAAGCTGGGCATAGAAATCACGCCCATCTGTCAAGCGGACAGGAGCCGACTGCGGACCGAATGCCAGGCGGGATGGGGATCCTATTACGGGAAAAATCCCTATGTGATGGCGGGCAATGTCCCGGAAAATTACCCCGTGCTGCTCGACAACCTGAAGTTGCTGGAGCCTTTGCCCTGATGCTTTCGGAAATGTTTCTGCATGAAGGCCTAGCGCTGACCGACGGCGAGCATGGCGTCACTTATGCCGAACTGTCGATCATCGTGGGTGAAATCAGCGCGCAATTGCGCGCATCGGGAGCGAAGACGGTCGGGATCGCTCTGGACAATTCCCCGCTTTGGGGAGCGCTCGATCTCGCGGTATTGCATGCAGGTCTGGTTTGCGTGCCGCTTCCTTCCTTTTTCAGTCCTTCCCAGCTTGCCCATGTCATTCGAGATTCCGGAATCGATACGATCCTGACTGACAGGCCGGAATTTTTCTTGGAACTCGGGTTGGCTACTGGGCAGACAATCTGGCGAGAACATTGCTGCAAAAGCTATGCAGAGATTCCCGTTCATGAGGCGGCCTGCGCCAATGTGCCTTTAGGCACCGTCAAGATCACTTACACTTCCGGAACGACCGGCAGCCCGAAGGGGGTGTGCCTCGACCTTTCGTCGATCGAAGCCGTGGTGAGATCGCTGCTGCAGGCTTCCCGTGCCCATGCCCATGACCGCTATCTCAGCATTCTGCCGCTTTCGACCCTTCTCGAAAATATCGGCGCGCTCTATGTTTCGCTTTTGGCCGGCGCCACTGGTCATTTTCTTTCTTCGCACGAAGTCGGCCTGAAAGGGGCGGCGAGTCTCGACATCGAAAAAATGGCCATGGCGCTTTCAATGCAACGCGCCACCTGCACCATCCTGACGCCACAACTCCTGCAGGGGTTTGCCGGGTATCTGGAAAGCAGCCTGCTCGATTTGCCCGAGCTGAGATTCGTCGCGGTGGGCGGGGCGCCGGTCTCGAAGCATCTGCTCGAGAAATCGGCAGCGCTCGGATTGCCCGTTTTCGAAGGTTACGGCCTTTCCGAATGCGCGTCCGTGGTGAGCCTCAATACGCCGACCAGCCATAAATATGGCAGCGCGGGCAAACCGCTCCCCCACGTGGACCTGAAATTCGCGGAAGATGGCGAGATCCTCGTCAAAGGCCCGGTCCTGCTCGGTTACTGCGGAAAGCCCTCGTTCGACCGGAACGGCTATTGGCCCACAGGGGATACCGGTTATCTCGACGAAGAAGGTTTCCTGAATCTGACGGGAAGGAAAAAGAACATTTTCATCACTTCCTTCGGCAGGAACGTGGCTCCGGAATGGGTTGAAAAGGAACTGACAGCGCATCCAGCCATCCGGCAGGCTGCCGTTTTCGGCGAGGGAAGGCCCTGGAATGTGGCCGTGATCGTGACTCGCGAGCACGGGGATGTGGAAGATGCAGTCAGACAGGCCAATGCATCGCTTCCCGACTATGCGAGGATCGGGAAATGGCTCGTCGCCGACGAGCCATTCCTGCCTGAAAACGGCCAGTCGACCGCCAACGGAAGGCTGAAGCGCGAAGTCATATGGCCGGTTTACAGGGGAAAAATAGAGACATTGTACGGAGAGGCGTTATGACGTTCTTCGAGGATCTGGTCGCGGAAACGGCAAAGGAGCGCGCCGTTCTGTTCAATTTGCCCATCATCAGGGCGGGTTCGGAAGGCAGGATTTCCCTAGATGATTATGTCGCCTTCCTGACCGAAGCCTATCATCACGTCAAGCATACCCTGCCGCTTCTGATGGCCTGCGGCGCAAAAATTTCCGAGCGGCTGGAATGGCTGAGGTCGGGCATGGCCGAATATGCCGGAGAGGAAATCGGACATCACGAATGGATTCTGAACGATATCGCTGCCTGCGGGAGAGACCCCGATGAAGTCAGAAAAGGGCGGGCCGGTTTCGAGACGGAACTCATGGTGGCCTATGCCTATGATACGATAGCACGGGGAAATCCGGTCGGGTTTCTCGGGATGGTTCTGGTGCTGGAAGGCACCAGCGTGCAGATCGCCTCCCGCGCTGCGAAGGCGATCAAGAAAAGTTTGAACCTGCCGGATTCTGCTTTCAGCTATCTGACTTCGCACGGCGTCCTCGATATCGGACATACCGCCTTTTTCGAGTCGCTTGTGAACAGGCTGGAAGAACCTTCGGACAGGGAAGCAGTGGTCCATTGCGCGAAAATGTTCTACAGGCTTTACGGCGACATTTTCAGATATCTGCAGAGGAGATCGGATGAACTTGCAGGATAGCCGGATACTGCTCACCGGGGCGGGCAGCGGGATAGGCAGGAGCCTTGCGCTGCAGCTCGGGGCTAAGGGGGCGAATGTGGCGCTCGTTGGCAGGAATAGGGCGAAACTCGAGACCATCGTGCGTGAAATACAGGCTCGGGGCGGAACCGCCCGCGCTTTCGCATTCGACCTTTCCCTGCCTTCCGGGCAGAAAGAATTGGTGGATGATGTGGTCGGGGCGCTCGGCGACATCGACATCCTGATCAACAACGCGGGCATATCGGAATTTTGCGATTTTTCGAGACAGGGAACCGAAGCCATCGAGTCACTCGTCAGGACCAACGTCACGGGACCCCTGTTGCTCACGCATGCCGTTCTTCCCTACTTCCTGCGCAAGGACAGCGGCAGGATCGTCAATGTCGGGTCGACTTTCGGCACCATAGGATTCGGGCATTTTTCCGTCTATTCCGCGACGAAGTTCGCGATGCGGGGTTTTTCCGAATCGTTGAGGCGCGAACTCGATCATACCTTCATCGGCGTCACCTATGTCGCGCCGCGCGCCACGAAAACTGCCCTGAACGGGGATGCCGTGGTGGAATTGAACCGGAGAACGGGAATTGCCATGGACGAACCCGACGATGTGGCCGGGAAAATCATCCGTGCCATCGAATCCGGCGCGAAGGATTGTTACCTGGGCTGGCCTGAAAAGTGCTTTGCCAGGATCAACGCGCTTTTTCCGCGCCTTGTCGACAAGGCTCTGGAAAAAAATAATAAAATCGCAAGGGGGTTGTTAAAATGTCAGTGAGGAATCTTGAAATGAACCATCTGAAATTTTTATTGTTGTTCGCAGCCTTTGCTGCAACAAAGGCACAGGCGGATCCCGGCCTTGACGACGCGATCGTGCGCATCCAGCACGAATGGGCCATAGTCAATTACAAGACGCCGGAAGAAAAAAAGGAATCGGCTTTCGAGACGCTCGCGGGAATGGCTCAGGATGTGGCCCAGCAGTATCCCAACAATGCCGAGCCCCTGGTTTGGGAGGCGATCGTGCTGGCCTCCGAAGCGAAGGTGAAAGGGGGGCTGAGTGCGCTCGGGCTGGCGAAGGATGCGAGGAAACTGCTGCTTGACGCGGAAAGGATCAATCCCGGCGCATTGGACGGTTCCATTTACACGACGCTCGGCTCGCTTTATTATAAGGTTCCGGGCTGGCCGATCGGTTTCGGCGACCACAAGAAAGCCAGGGAATACCTGGACAAGGCATTGAAAATGAACCCGAGCGGGATAGACAACAATTATTTCTACGGGGACCTGATGCTCGATGACGGCAATTACGACGCTGCGATAGCCTATCTCAAGAAGGCATTGTTGGCGCCGCCCAGGGCAGGGCGTGAAGTGGCGGATGCGGGGCGCAGGATGGAAATTCAGACAGACCTGAAGAAGGCGGAAGAAAGCCGATGATCGCATGAGGATACTCCTGGTCGAGGACGATGAAGCCCTGGGCGACGGCGTGAGGGTCGGGCTCGCCCAGGAGCGGTTCACCGTGGATTGGGTCAAGGACGGCAAGGAGGCGCTTGCCGCGCTGGAGACGGAAAATTACGGGCTGCTGCTGCTTGATCTGGGCCTTCCCAGGCTTTCCGGGATAGAGCTTCTGAAATTGATCAGGGGCCGCGGAATGACGGTTCCCGTGATCATTCTCACAGCCCGCGACACGGTTGCGGACAGGATAACCGGCCTCGATTGCGGCGCTGATGACTACGTCATCAAGCCTTTCGATCTCGACGAACTGGCGGCCAGGATACGCGCCTTGACAAGGCGCAAGATGGGCCGCGCCGAGCCCCTTCTCGTGCACGGCAATATCGTGCTCGATCCTGCCGCCCACAAGGTGACGCTGGACGGCGCCGAGGTCAATCTTTCGCCCAGGGAATTCGCCGTGCTGCGCGAACTGATGGAAAATACGGGCATCGTGCTTTCGCGCGACAGGCTGGAACAGAGCCTTTACGGCTGGAACGAGGAAGTCGAAAGCAATGCCCTCGAAGTGCACATCCATCATCTCAGAAGGAAGCTTGGAGCGAGACTCATCAGGACCATCAGGGGTGTCGGGTACGTCATCCAGAAGGATTGAGGGAAATGGATTTCACCATTTCGGACCTCTTGAAATGGATCAATACGTTCCATCTCTCCTTTACCGGAAATTCCCTGAGGAGGCGCCTGCTCAAGCTCCTGCTTTCCTCGATTTCGTTCCTTCTTCTGCTCGTATCGCTCCTCGCCTACGTCAATTCGCATCGCGAGGCGGACGAGCTTTTCGATGCCCAGCTTGCTGAATCGGCCAAGGTGCTTCTGGATCAGGCAAGCACCGAGATTTCGGAGAGCTCGGGCGTCGTCTCCGACAGCGATTACCCCACCCTCGAATACGAAAGAAAGATTGCCTTCCAGATCAGGGACAAGGACGGCCACCTCCTTTTGCGCTCGGCCACCACGCCGAGACGCATCCTTTCCGAGCATTCAGAGGGATTTTCCGACAGCCTGATAGACGGGAAGAAATGGCGCGTTTTTTCCCACTGGAACAGGGATCACACCCTGCAGATCCAGGTCGGACAGTTGCACCAGATCCGCAACGAACTTGCAGGCAGGATCGCGCTCAGCCTGCTCGTCCCTTTTCTGCTGACCATACCGATGGTCGCCCCGCTGGTCTGGTTCAGCATCGAACGCGGGCTGAAGCCGGTCTATTGGGTTTCCGAGGAAGTGAAGCAGCGCGCCGTCGAAAACCTGAAGCCCATCGTCATTTCGGTACCGGACGAAGTGCGGCCGCTCGTCGATTCGATCAATACCCTGCTTTCCAGGCTTGAATATTCCTTCGAGAATGAAAGGCGATTCACCGCGGATGCGGCGCATGAATTGCGCACCCCGCTTGCTGCGCTCAAGACCCAGGCCCAGGTCGCCTTGCGCGCATCCGAAAGCGCGCAGCGGAAAAAGGCGCTGGAACAGGTGATCGTTGGGGTCGACCGGGCGACCCATCTCGTTCAGCAATTGCTGACGCTGGCGCGGCTCGATCCGCAGTTCGCCCGGGTGGGCAGTGCGCAATTCGATCTGAATCAGGTGGTGGTCGGAGTATTGACCGACCTTGCGCCCGAAGCGCTGGCGAAGAAGATCGAGCTCACCTTCGATGAGAGTCCGCCGGCACTCGTCAAGGGCGACGCGGAAATGACCGGGATCCTGACGAGCAACCTGGTCAGGAATGCGATCCGGTATACTCCGGAGGAAGGGTATGTCGAAGTCAGGGTCAAGGAGGACAATGAGGCCGTCTGGCTTCAGGTGCTCGACAACGGCCCGGGCATCGATCCTGAGGAAAGGGGCAATGTGTTCGAGCGCTTTTACCGGACGCTGGGAAACAGGGCGAGCGGAAGCGGGCTCGGTCTTTCCATCGTGAAGCGCATTGCCGATTTGCACCGTGCAGAAGTGACGCTCGATTCGGGCGAAGACGGGAAAGGGCTCTGGGTCAGGGTCAGATTCCCGAAAATTTGATTTGAGGAGAAGCTTTGACGCTCTTGCCGGAAAATCTGGCGCTCGCCCTGGGATTATCCTTTTTCTTCGGGCTGGCCTTCGAGGAATTCTATGTCAGGAATCCGAAAAAGCGCCCGGGCGGCGTCAGGACTTTCCCCTTGCTGGCACTTTCCGGGGCCGGGCTTTATCTTCTGGATCCGGCTCATGCCGCGGCTTTTTGCGCGGGGCTCCTGGTTCTGGGGGCCTGGCTTTACGCTTATTACCACGCGAGATGGTCGGAAGAGACGCCTGCCGCTGAACCGGGCGGGGGCCTCATCATTCCGGTATGCAACCTGATCGCCTATCTGCTCGGTCCCATTTCGCTCACAGAACCCCACTGGGTCGCCGTTTCATTCGCAGTGAGTGCGGTGCTGCTTCTGGGCGCAAGGGAAAGCCTGCATCGTCTCGCGCAGAAGCTCCCTGCGGAGGAAATCATGACCGGCGGCAAGTTCCTCGTTCTGACCGGCATCGTTCTTCCCCTCCTGCCGAATCACCCCGTCACGAATTTGAGCGCCATCACGCCCCATCAGGTCTGGCTCGCCGTGGTGGTGGTCTCGACGCTTTCCTATGCAAGCTACATGGTCAGGCGCTATGTTTCCCCGGAGAAGGGGCTGCTTGCAGCCTCGGTACTGGGCGGACTGTATTCGTCCACGGCCACCACCGTGGTTCTCGCCAGGGCGGGGAAGGAAGGGGCTTTCGCCAAAGGGGGGATACTCTCGGGCATCGTCCTCGCCACTGCCTTGATGTATCTAAGGCTTTGTATCGTGGTGGCGGTGTTCAATCTCCCCCTCGCGGTTTCTCTTTTTCCCTATCTTTCAGGGCTTTTCCTGGCAGGTTTGCTGCTTGCATGGGTTTGCAGGAAAAACGGAACGGGCGGGGAGAGCAATGCGCTGAATCTGCAAACGAATCCGCTCGAATTGAGCGCAGCGCTGCTTTTCGCCTTTCTTTTCGTGGCGATTTCGCTCGCCTCGAACTGGGTCAGGTCGGAATACGGGGAAGCCGGGATATATTGGCTTGCGAGCATCGTGGGCTTCACCGACATCGATCCCTTCGTGCTGAGCCTGGCCCAGGGGGGGGCGGGAGGCATTTCTCACCATGCCATGGAAGCGGCGATCCTGATCGCCGCTTCCTCGAACAACATTTTGAAGTCGATCTATGCCGCCCTGTTTCTCGGATTCAGGGCAAGCCTTCCTGCCACGGCGGCGCTCTCCCTGCTTTCCCTGGCCGGGATTCTCCTGGCTTTCCTGGGTTCCCTAAGCTGATTTCACCTCGAAGTGCTGGACCATGGCCTGCAGTTCGGCAGCTTTCCGGGTGAGATCCAGGGAGGCCAGTTTCGCTTCTTCGGCAAGCTTGCTGTTGTGTTCGACAAGCCCGGTGATGTGTTCCAGGCTTCTCGCGACTTCTTCGCTCGCCAGGGACTGTTCCTTCGACGCAGTGGCAATATGCTGCGCCCCATGCGTCACCTGATGGCTCGCCTGCATGATCTGTTTCAATCCCTCGGTATTGGCATGGCTGAGCTCGATGCTCTTCTCCACTTCGGTGACGGCCTGATTCATCGATGCGACAGCGGCCTGGGTCACGTCGTGGATGTTCTTCACCATGTCGCTGATGTCTATGGTGCTGGAAGTCGTCCTTTCAGCCAGCTTTCTCACCTCGTCTGCGACGACGGCAAAGCCTCTCCCCTGTTCCCCGGCGCGCGCCGCCTCGATCGCCGCATTCAGGGCGAGCAGGTTGGTCTGGTCGGCGATTTCCTTGATGACCTTGGTGATTTCCCCGATTTTCTGTATCGCTTCCTTGAGGTCGAGTATGGTCCTGCTCGAGGATTGCACGGCCTCGACCACTCTTGAAGTCGCTTCTATCCCTTTTTCCATCCGCTTGTTGTTGTCCTCGATGACCTGCTGCGAGTCGACAGCGGCGGACGCCGAATCGTTCGAAGCATTGGCGACCTCGGAAACGGACTGGCTGAGTTCTTCCATGGTGCTCGCGATCTGCCTGATATGGTCGTTCTGCGCCTTCGAATGCTCGGCCACCTGGATGACACGGGAATTGAGGCTGGAACAGCCGTCTTCGATCATCGAGGCGGCCAATCCCATTTCGTCCAGCATCACCTGGATATGCGCCTGCATGGTCTGTATGGCGCAGAGCAGATTGCCCGTTTCGTCACGCCCCGAAATGTCGATGTCGGCCCCGAGATCGCCCTGGATGATCTTGTCGAACTGATTCATCGCCGTATTGAGGGGCTTCTTGACGAAACCCTCGACGCAACGCCCGATGAAGAAGAAAAGGAAGATCTGGAGAACGATCTGGCCTCCCGTCAGCATCATCTGAATGTTGCGCAAGCGCGCGAAATCCGGGCTCAAGTCGATCAGGATGTCGGATGCGCCATTGACGCTGCCCACCTGGACCATGTGGCATCTCAGGCAGTCGGTGTGGTGGAAATTGTGGCTGACGATATAGGGGGTGACCGCCCTGAAGATGGGGGCGCCCGATGCGTCTTTCGTCAGGGCATAATAGGGCTTCTTGGTTTCAATCGCCTTTTTCTCGATATCGTCCTTGACGTGCTCTTCGGGCAGGCCGGGACCGAACTGGTCGACCACCTGCTGGGCGCGCACCAGCCGCACGGACTGGATGTGGCCGCTCGACTCGATCTTTTCGATGAGGAGCTTCCTGTTGTCGACATCGCTGATCTGCCCGGTTTCCATCAGCATGTTCGCGCCGTCTATGGTTTCATTGGCGACCTGCATGGCGCGATCTTTGGCCGAGGCCAGCGTGGATTCCTTGAAATTATGCGAAATCCAGAATTGCGCCGAAACCAGGACGACGAGCAGCGTTCCCTGGATCACGAGTTGCAGCTTGGTCTTGAGTTTCAGGTTTTTGAACCGGTATTTGTCGAATTTCGAGCCGATTTGAGCGCCGGATTCGTTGAGCTGTTTGTAAAGGGCTTCGGCGTCGCTAATTTCAGCCCGCGTGGGCGGATTCCTGACCGACATGTAGCCGGTTATCTTGTTGTTTTCCTTGATAGGGACGACGAGCGCCTTGACCCAGTAATGATCTCCGTTTTTGCAGCGGTTCTTGACGATGCCCCGCCAGGGTTTCCCTTCCTTCAGCGTGTCCCAGAGCCACTTGAAGGCCTGGGGGGGCATGTCCGGATGGCGCACGACGTTGTGGCTTTTCCCGACGAGCTCTTCCCTGGAAAAACCGCTCATTTCCACGAATGCGTCGTTGGCATAGGTGGTGATCCCCTTCAGGTCCGTTTTCGAGACGAGGCGCAGCTTCCCGGGGAAAGGCTTTTCTATCTGGGTGACGGGAAAATTTTTTTTCATGTGCGACCTCTCTGCGTTTCCTGTATTTTTATCGGACTGGATTGGTGATTCTTTAACGAAATATTTCCAGGAAATAATATATTTTCAGGGACGATCCTCGGATAATCTCTGGAATTTGTCAAGAATGTTTCAAGGGAATGAAATGAAACCTGAACTTCTACTTCCGGCAGGCAGCCTGGAGAAAATGAATGCAGCCTTTTCCTTCGGGGCGGACGCGGTCTATGCGGGCCAGCCCAGGTATTCCTTGAGGGCGAGAAACAACGAATTCGGCCTGGATGAGCTCAACGAGGGGATCCTTCGGGCGAGAATCCTAGGGAAGAAGTTCTACGTGGCGAGCAATCTGATGCCGCACAATGCCAAGGTGAAGACCTATCTTTCCGACATGGAGCCGGTGATCGAAATGGGACCCGATGCGCTCATCATGGCCGATCCCGGGCTCATCATGATGGCGAGGGAGAAATGGCCCGACATGCCCGTGCATCTTTCGGTCCAGGCCAATACCGTGAATTACGCATCCGTCAGGTTCTGGAAAAGCTTCGGGCTTTCCAGGGTCATTCTTTCCAGGGAACTTTCGCTGCAGGAAATTGCCGAAATCAGGGAAAATTGCCCGGACACCGAGATCGAGGTTTTCGTGCATGGCGCGCTCTGCATCGCCTATTCCGGGCGCTGCCTGCTATCGGGCTATTTCAACCACAGGGATCCGAACCAGGGAACCTGCACCAATTCCTGCCGATGGGATTACAAGGTCTACCAGGAAGGGGGCGAATATCTCATCGAGGAATCGAAGCGCCCGGGCGAATTGATGCCGATTTTCGAGGACGAGCACGGCACCTACATCATGAATTCGAAGGACCTGCGCGCGGTCGAGCATGTTTCGAAACTGGTCGAAATCGGCGTCGATTCACTGAAGGTGGAAGGGCGCACCAAGTCGATCTATTATGTGGCCAGGACCGCTCAGGTTTACAGGCGGGCCATAGACGATGCCGTGAGCGGCAGGCCTTTTGATCCCGGCCTTCTTTCCGAGCTCGAGGGGCTGGCGAACCGGGGTTATACGGACGGTTTCTACGAGCGCCACCATACGCAGGAATACCAGAACTACATGAGGGGACATTCGGAGTCGTCCCGGAGCCTTTACGTGGGCGATGTGGGGAGAATCGAGGCGGGTATGGCCGAAATTTCGGTCAAGAACCGCTTTCAGGTGGGCGACAGGCTGGAGGTCATCCATCCCGAAGGCAACAGGATATTGGAACTGTCGAGGATGGAAAACGAGAGAGGCGAATCGATAGCCTGCGCGCCGGGCGCGGGGCACAAGGTGTATATTCCCCTTGAAGCGGGGCTCGAATATGCCTTTCTCGCCCGGTTTCTCTGAATTTCATCTATACATAACAATTGGGAGTTACGCTAAAAGGGTTATTCCACCCATTCGAAATTGTGCTAGGATTTCCATAAGACTTTATTAATATACGAGCCATGACAGAAGAACATATCATCAAGGACGGCGCCGATCTCTCCAGGCGGGATTTCCTGGGGACCGTGACAGCCGGGGTGGCCGCAGCGGGGGTCGCAGCGGCCTGCGTGCCTTTCGTCAGCAGCATGAATCCTTCTTCGGACGTGCTTGCGAAAGCGACGACCGAAATCGATCTTTCCGGCATTGCGCCCGGCGAGGAAAAGACTTTTCCCTGGCAGGGCAAGCCCGTATTCGTGGTGCACAGGACGCCCGAAGAAATCAAGGCGATGCAGGCTTCGAACGGCGGGAAGGATCCTGAGCCCGATTCGAAGCGCGTGCAGAAGCCGGAATGGCTGGTGGTGATCGGGATATGCACCCATCTCGGCTGCGTCCCCAACAAGACCGCGGCGGGTTGGCTCTGTCCATGCCACGGGAGCGTCTACGACAACAGCGGCAGGATCATCTCGGGGCCCGCGCCCGAGAATCTCCATCTTCCGCCCTATCACTTCGTGTCCGAAAACAAGATACTGATTGGAAAAGCGTGATGAACAAGATCGTTGCCTGGATTGATCAGCGTTTTCCGCTGACCCCCTTCATCAAGCATGAACTGACGGATTATCCCACGCCGCGCAACCTGAGCTACTGGTGGGGATTTGGTTTTCTCGCCGGATTCGTGCTCGTGATCCAGATCGTGACCGGCATTTTCCTCGCCATGCATTACAAGCCCGATTCGAGCATGGCATTCGATTCGATCCAGCACATCATGCGCGAAGTCAATTACGGCTGGCTGATCCGCTACCTGCATTCCACTGGCGCTTCCGCCTTCTTTGCCGTGATCTATACCCACATGGCGAGAACCCTCTATTACGGCTCCTACAGGCGGCCCAGGGAGCTCCTCTGGTGGACCGGGCAGGGACTGCTCCTGCTCATGATGGCCACGGCTTTCATGGGTTATCTTTTGCCCTGGGGTCAGATGTCCTATTGGGGAGCAACGGTCATCACCAACCTTTTCAGTGCCACGCCAGTCATAGGTGGCCAGATCGTGACCTGGCTCAGGGGCGGATTTGCAGTCGATGATCCGACATTGACCCGTTTCTTTTCGCTGCATTACCTTTTTCCCTTTCTGATTTTCGCTGCGGTCGTGGTCCACCTCGTCGCGTTGCACACGGTGAGGAGCAGCAATCCTTCGGGGATCAACCTGGCCGACAAGGACAACATTCCTTTCCACCCCTATTTCACGATCAAGGATCTTTTCGGCCTGGGCATTTTCATGATCGTTTATCTGATGATCGTGTTTTTCAAGCCCAATCTTTTCATCGACGCGGCCAACAACATTCCGGCCAATCCGATGCAAACGCCGGCGGATATCGTCCCAGAATGGTATTTCCTGCCCTTCTATGCTATTTTGCGCGCCGTTCCCGACCTCGCGGGAGGGGTGGTGGCGATGGCGATTTCCGTGCTGATCTTCGCCGCGATGCCCTATCTCGACCGCTCCAGGATAACCGGGGGGGCGAGGTACAGGCCTGTCTACCGGGCGATGTTCTACGTTTTCGTGATCAACATCTTCGTCCTGGGCTATGTCGGCGCGCATCCGCCTAGCGGGCCGCTGAAGACGGTGGGCGAGATTTCAACGACCATTTATTTCCTGATCTTCCTGCTCCTGCCCTTCATTTCGAGATGGGAAGAAAAGTTCGTGTTGGCGAGGGGCCTTCCCCCCGCAGTGGAGGCGCAGGCCAGAAAAGAAATAGCGGAGGCGGAAGGTCATGTCTAAATCAAGATTTTTCGGGCTTCTTTTTTGCCTGATTTTCCCCTTGGCTGTTTCAGCCGAAGAAACGCAGCTTCAGCGCGGCGCGCATGTCGCCCTGGAAGTCTGCAACGCCTGCCACAGCCTGAAGTACGTCAAGTACAGCGACCTCACGAGGCTGGGCTTCACCAAGGCCCAGGTCGATTCGATGCGGGGCGAAAAGGAAATGGGGGCGCCGCTTCTTTCCCAGATGGCGCCGAACGACGAGCTCGGCATGTTCGGCATCGTTCCCCCCGATCTTTCGTTGATGGCGAAAGCCAGGGAAGGCGGAGCGGAATACATTTATTCCATGATCACCGGGTTCTACACCGATTCGAATGGGCAGACGGCCAACCATGTCTTTCCGGGCATCAAGATGCCTGACGTGTTCATGATCGCCCAGGCGGATGCTTCGGGAAGGAGGGAAATCGAGCAGAAGGCCAAAGACGTTTCGGCATTCCTCGCCTGGGCGTCCGATCCCCAGGCCGAAGAGAGGAAGACGCTCGGGCGCTACGTGATCGGCTATTTCGTTTTCCTCACCATCCTGCTCTTTTTCCTCAAGAAGAAGATCTGGAGCCGGCTAGGTTAGGGCCTGTTGACACTCATCGGATGAGTGTCAACAGGCCCTAATCGAACACGACGGTCTTGTTGCCGCAGACCAATACCCTGTTTTCGAGGTGCCAGCGGATTGCGCGGGAGAGCACGATTTTCTCGAGATCCCGCCCCTTCTGGATGAGCTCCTCGATCGCATCCCTGTGCGATACCCTGATCACGTCCTGTTCGATGATGGGCCCTTCGTCGAGGATTTCCGTGACGTAATGGGCCGTCGCGCCGATCAGCTTCACGCCCCGCTCGAAGGCGCGGTGATAGGGCTTCGCGCCATGGAAGGCGGGCAGGAAGGAATGATGGATGTTGATTATCCTGTCTTTGTATTTCGAGACGAAATCCGCGGAGAGCACCTGCATGTATCGGGCAAGAACCACGAAATCTATGCCATTCCGCTTCAATAGGTCTTGCTGCCTCGATTCCGCTTCCTGCTTGTTTTCAGGGCTCACCGCGACGAAATGGAAAGGAATGCCGTAGAAGCTCGCGATGGATTCGGTATCGGGATGGTTGCCTATGATCAGCGGAATTTCGCAGTCGAGTTCTCCGCTTTTGTGCCGGTAAAGGAGATCGACCAGGCAATGATCGTATCGGGATACGAAAATCGCCATGCGCTTTTTCGAGTCGGAATCGGAAATCCGCCATTGCATGCCGAATTTCCGCGCGATCGGCTCGAAATGGCGTGCGAATTCGCTCACGGGCAGAGAGAAGCCTTCGAGATCCCATTCGATTCGCATCAGGAAAAGGGTTCCGTCCTGATGCTGGTCGGCATGAAGGATGTTCGCATTGTGGCCGAACAGGAATTCGGAAATCCCTGCGACCAGCCCCTTCCTGTCCTGGCAGGTGATGAGCAGGGTGGCGGTTTTTTTTCTGCGCATGGGGTCGCAATCCGAAAATGCCATTATACTGCTCGCTGGCTCATCCCATGAAAACAGATTGAACATCCCTTCGGCCCTCGGGGCGCTTTTCGCCCAGATCGCAGCCTATGTGCTGGCGCTGGTCATGCTTCCCGCCCTTTTCGAAAGGCTGTGGCATCCTTCCCTTTTTCAGCTCGCCCTGATCGAGGGATTTTTTGCGGCGCTGTTTTCGATGAAGCTGGAAAAATGGTGGGTCCCGATCCAGCTTCTTTTCTTTCCGATGATCGTGTTCGTTTCCACCTTCCAGCTTGACCCCAACCTTTTTCTTCTCGGCTTTTTCCTGCTCGGCGTGATTTACTGGAATGCCTGCGGCAAACGGGTTCCGCTCTATCTCAGCGGAAGCGGGGCCTTGAAAGAGATTTCGAATCGCCTTCCGGAAGGGGGATTTCATTTCGCCGACCTCGGTTCGGGTCTGGGAAGCGTGATATCGAGGCTTGCAAGGGAAAAGCCCGATGGGAAATTCTTCGGCATAGAGAGCGCCCCCCTTCCCTATCTCGTTGGCAAGGCGAGATGCGCAGGGCTTTCGAACTGCGCCATGAAATGGGGGAAATACGAGAAGGTCGATCTTTCGAGCTTCGATTTCGTCTACGCCTATCTTTCTCCCGTTCCGATGCCCGCGCTTTTCGAAAAGGCGAAGCGAGAAATGAAACCGGGATCGCTATTGATCAGCAACAGCTTCGCGGTCCCGGAAACGGATCCCGACGAGATCGTCGAAGCGGGCGGCAAAATGCTTTATTTCTGGAAGATGTGATCAATCCCGGGGAAATTTTCTCCGCTCGAATATCGCTTCTATCCTGCGGCAGAGACAGGTGTCGACGGGCCAGTTGATTTCCGGATTGGCGAGCCAGAAGACCACTTCCCTGACGGCGCCTTCCTCCCCGAATTCGAAAGCCAGGTCCTCCCTGCCCTCAAGCCGTTTGGCCCATGAGGTCACGTCCATCGGCGTCAGTTCCCCGCTTTCCATCCTGTTCAGGATGGAAAAGACATGGGATTTGGTGACGCTGGCGAGCACCTTTTCGCAGGCATGACCATAGCTTTCCAGTTCCTCCATCAGGACTGGATCGGGAAGCGGGTTGTTGATCAGTTCAAAAACGAGAAAAGCACGGTCGCGCATCGTCCCCTCCTGGTTTGCATATTATATATACGGATTAATATAAATCCTTTGCCAATTCAATGCAATGGGGGAACACTTTGGGGTTAGAAGGCTGATCCGTCTTTTCTGGAGAAAGACCATCTCCCGTCGATGAGGGCAGCCTGGATGTCGTCGTCGGGATAGGTTGCCGTATCGTCTGCCGTCCTGTCGCCGATTTCCAGATAGACCACATCCGATCCGGTCCTGTTGGCGAGCTGATGACCGTTTCCTGTGCCATGTCTGAATCCGGCGCACATGCCCGGGGAAAGCCTGGTCTCGCCTTCGTCCGTGATCAGGATGGGATGGCCTTCCAGGATGTAGACGAACTCGTCCTGCTTCGAATGCGCGTGCCTGAGTGCCGAGATCGAACCGGGAAAAAGGCGGGTGAAATTTACGCCGAAATTCTTCAGCCCGAAGATGTCGCCCAGCGGCCTTTTTTCGCGCCCCTTCATTTTCGATGCATAAGGCTCGGGATAACCGGAAGGCCTTTTTCTCGGCTCGGCATCGGCGGCCGTGATGGCAATGGGAATCTGCTTTTCGGTCATGCTTTCCTCATGATCCGTGCAGAAACAGGGCCATCTGCTCCTCGTCATGATAGGTTTCGCCCATTTTCAGCCCCCTTCTTTCCAGCGCGAAGGATTCGAAGCCGTGCGAAGCATAAAGGTGTTTCGCAGGGGAATTGGAAGCAATGACCGTCAGGTTGATCTGCTCCAGTCCCTCAATTTCCCTTGCACGCATGATCGTTTCATGTATCAGTTCGCGTCCTATTCCCATTCCGGATGCTTCCTTGCGCACATACATCCGATAGAGCAATCCCTTGTGCCTGAGTTTCTCGCGCATGTCGCGCTCGAAGCTGACCGTGCCGACCAATGCGCTTTCCGAAAGCCATGCGCCGAGCGTGAAGGCACCATGCCTGATTCTGGCGAAGGGAATCACGGGCTCATCCGCGTCCTTCGGGCTGATGCGGAAAGATTCGGGGTGCTCTTCGATGCCCCGAATCATCAGATCCCGGTAAGCCGCCGTATCCGCCGGCGTCAATTCTCGAATGATGACTGAACTCATGTCTGCATCGCAATCATGTTAGGCGGGCCGGTCTTTTTGCAGGAAAAAATCCCCCACCCAGCGGCCGCTACGGTAATCGATGGTCAGTCGCTTCGGCACGAAGGCTTCAGGCTTGAGAATGGGAAAATCCTCGAGGGGCGGATCGCCTTCCACATCGCTGACGCGGCAAACCCTGGACATCACCGGGCGGAAACCGATCTTCAGACGGGGGGAGGCGGCGGCAAAATGTCCCGCCTGCGCATCGATCCCGAAGCGGACCGCCTTTCTGATCAGGCAGCTGAAATACAGTTCCATTTCAACCAGCAGCGGCTCTGCAAGGTCCTGCATCTTTTTATCTGCGGATGCGCTCCACTCCACCCGGATCTTCTTGCCAAGAATCTCGACTGTCGTTTGCATGTTCCGTTCTCCCTGAGGCTTCCGGTTTCATATGGCTTGTTTGAGCTGGTCGAGGATCGCGGGGTTTTGGTTCCGGCATAACCTGAAGGTTAGCCTTCGCCGAAACCCTGCGATCCGCGTATATCATATAGCTTGTTTCAACTGGTCGAGGATCGCAGGGTTTTCCAGAGTCGAGACGTCCTGGGTGATTTCCTCGCCGCGGGCGAGCGTCCTGAGGAGCCGCCGCATGATCTTTCCGGACCGGGTCTTCGGAAGGTTTTCCCCGAAGCGGATGTCGTCGGGTTTGGCGATCGGTCCGATTTCCTTGCCCACCCATTCCCGGAGGGTCGAGGCGATTTCCCTGGCCCTTTCCCCTTCGGGTCTTGCCCCCTTCAATACGACGAAAACGACGATGGCTTCCCCCTTGATGTCGTGAGGCTTTCCGACCACTGCGGCTTCCGCCACCAGCGGATGGGCGACCAGGGCGGATTCGATTTCCATGGTGCCCAGGCGGTGACCGGAGACGTTGAGCACGTCGTCGATTCGCCCCATGATCCAGAAATAGCCGTCAAGGTCGCGGTTCGCGGAATCCCCTGAGAGGTAATATTTCCCACCCATCTCATCGGGGAAATAGGCGTGCCTGAAGCGATCGGGGTCATTCCACAACGTCCTCAATTGGGAAGGAAACGGCCTCTTGATGACGAGAAATCCGCCTTTCCCAGGCTCCACGTCGTGCCCGGCCTCGTCGACGATGGCCGCCTGTATTCCGGGAATCGGGAAAGTGCAGGATCCGGGCTTCAGGATCGCAGCCCCGGGAAGGGGGGCGATCATGTGGCTTCCGGTTTCGGTCTGCCACCAGGTATCGACGAGCGGGCATCGACCTCCCCCGACCGTCTCGAAATACCATATCCAGGCTTCGGGATTGATGGGTTCGCCGACGGAACCCAGGAGCCTCAGCGAGGAAAGGTCGTAGGATTTCGGAAGATCGGCTCCGAGCTTGATGAGGGAACGGATCGCGGTGGGCGCGGTATAGAATGTCGTGACCCTGTGGTCCTGGATGAGCTTCCAGAATCGCCCCGCATCGGGGTAGGTCGGAACCCCTTCGAAGATGATCTGGGTCGAGCCCACCGCAAGCGGGCCGTAGGCGACGTAGGAATGCCCGGTGATCCAGCCCACGTCCGCCGTGCACCAGAATACGTCGGTATCCTTGTGGTCGAAAACCCATTTCATGGTGAGCATCGCCCCGAGCAGATAGCCCCCCGTCGAATGCTGCACCCCCTTGGGCTTTCCTGTCGAGCCCGAAGTGTAGAGGATGAAGAGGGGATGCTCGGCATTCACCCATTCAGGTTCGCAATGGTCTTTCTGATTCGAGACGAGATCCTCCCACCACATGTCCCTCGATTCGTTCCATGAAACGGGTGAATCCGCTCTTTTGTAAACGATGACCTTCTCGACCGTCCTGGCGCCCATGGCAAGCGCCTCGTCGACCGCGTCCTTGAGATGGATGGCGCGTCCGCCCCGCATGCCCGCATCGGCGGTGATCACGGCTTTCGCTCCGGCGTCGTCGATGCGCTCGTGCAGGCTCTTCGCCGAAAAGCCGCCGAAAACGACAGAATGGATCGCCCCTATCCTTGCGCAGGCCTGCATGGCCACGACGGCCTCGATGCTCATGGGCATGTAAATGACGATCCTGTCGCCCTTTCTGATGCCGATCGATTTGAGGCCGTTGGCCATTCCGCACACGGAGGCATGCAGTTCCCGATAGGAGATTTTCCGCACCTTGCCGTCGTCGGCCTCGAAAATGATGGCGGTTTTTTCAGGAATGCTGTCGAGATGGCGGTCTAGGCAATTGTAGGAGGCATTCAGTTCCCCGTCCTCGAACCATTTGTAGAACGGCGCATCCGTTTCGTTCAGCACTTTCGTGAAAGGCTTTTTCCATAGGATAGCGTCATTGGCGAGCCTTCCCCAGTATCCCTCGTAATCCTTTTCGGCTTCTTCGCAAAGCGCCCTGTAGGCCTCCATCCCGGAAACGTTGGCATTTTCAGAGAATGCTTCGCTGGGAGGGAAAACCCTGGTTTCATGCATGACGGATTCGATGGTGGCCATAAGCTTCTCCATGACATAGACAGGGGGATTATAATGCAAAGGCTTTGTCTATTTCAGGCTGAAAACATGATCAGGGAAGAAGATTTCATCGAAAGCATTGCATTCGCGCTGCAGCATATTTCCCATTACCATTCCGTGGATTTCATCAGCGCCATGGGGGAAGCCTATTTTCTTGAAAAATCCCCTGTGGCGAAGGACGCGATCGCCCAGATCCTCACGAATTCCAGGCTGTGCGCGGAGCATCGCCGCCCCATTTGCCAGGATACCGGGATCGTCGTGGTTTTCCTGAAGATAGGCATGGATGTCAAATGGGATGCCGAAAGAAGCATCGCCGAAATGGTGAACGAGGCGGTGAGGTTGGCCTACACGGATACCGAGAACACCCTCAGAGGCTCCATCGTTTTGGACCCTGCCGGAAAGAGGACGAACACCCGGGACAACACGCCGGCCGTGATCCACATGGAAGTCGTTCCTGGAAAAAGGGTGGAAGTGAAGGTCGCCGCCAAGGGAGGGGGGTCGGAAAACAAGGCGAAGCTCGCCATGCTGAATCCGAACGACGACATCGTGAAATGGGTGGTCGATTCCGTCGAGTCGATGGGCGCAGGCTGGTGCCCGCCGGGAATGCTGGGGATCGGTATAGGGGGAACTGCGGAAAAGGCAGTGCTGCTCGCCAAGGAGGCGCTTTTCGAGCGGGTCGACATGGCTGAACTGAAATCGAGAGGACCCGGGAACAGGATCGAACAGATGAGGATAGGGATATACGACAAGGTCAACGATCTGGGAATAGGCGCGCAGGGGCTCGGCGGGCTTTGCACCGTGCTGGATGTCAAGATTCTCGACTATCCCACCCATGCCGCATCTCTTCCTGTTTCGGTGATCCCCAACTGCGCTGCGACCCGGCATGCCCACTTTTTCCTGGACGGCTCGGGCCCAGTTCATCTTCCCGTGCCTAAACTTTCGGACTGGCCGGATGTCGAATGGAAGGCGGATTTCACATCCAGGCGAGTGAACCTCGATACCGTCACGAAGGCGGAAATGGCTTCATGGAAAATCGGGGAGAAGCTGCTCCTCTCAGGAAAGCTCCTGACCGGGCGGGATGCGGCGCACAGGAGAATTTCCGGGATGGTCGAAAGAGGGGAAAAGCTTCCCGTCGAATTCAAAGGGAGGTTCATCTATTACGTCGGC
>JAJZVB010000020.1 GCA_021845885.1 Pseudomonadota bacterium | reverse complement strand
GGTCATCGAAGGCATGGGGCAATGCAACGGAAGATCCTTTTCGGTCACTTCGATCAGGCGCTTTTTCGATTCGCTCATGTCGTTTCCCTCAAATGAAGGTCAGCCAGTCGGAATGGGCGTCGTTCTTGCCCGTGACGGTGTCGAAGAACATTTTCTGCAGCTTTGCCGTGACTGGGCCGCGGCCGCCGCTGCCTATTTTCCTGTTGTCGAGCTCCCTGATGGGCGTGACCTCAGCTGCAGTTCCGGTGAAGAACGCCTCGTCCGCAGTGTAGATCTCGTCGCGCGTGATGCGCTTCTCGATCACGGGAATGCCGATTTCCGTCGCGAACTGGATGAGGGTGTCGCGCGTGATGCCGTCAAGGGCGGAAGTGAGATCGGGCGTATAGATCTTGCCTTTTTTCACGATGAAGATGTTTTCCCCCGAGCCTTCCGTGACGAAGCCGTCGACGTCCAGCAGCAGCGCCTCGTCGTAGCCGTCCTGAGCCGCCTCGTTGTGCGCGAGGATGGAATTGGCATAGCTGCTCGTGGCTTTCGCCTTGCACATGGTGATATTGACATGATGGCGCGTGAAGGAGGAGGTTTTGACTCTTATCCCCTTTTCCAGGGCGTCCTTGCCGAGATAGGTTCCCCACGACCATGCTGCGATCGCCACATGAACGCTCAGGTTTTTCGCGGCGATGCCGAGCGCTTCCGATCCGTAGAATGCGATGGGGCGGATGTAACCGGAGGAGAGCCTGTTTTTGGACACGACGTCGATTTGCGCCTGGATCAGCGTATCGATGTCGTACGGGATTTTCATGCCCAGGATATGCGCGGAGTTGAGAAAGCGCTCGGTGTGCTCCCTCAGCCTGAAAATGGCGGTTCCCCTGTCGGTCTGGTAGGCCCGCACGCCTTCGAAGACGCCCATTCCGTAATGCAGCGTGTGGGTCAGGACATGGATGGTCGCATTGCGCCACTCCACCATTTTTCCGTCAAACCAGATCAGACCATCGCGGTCGGCCATCGACATGCAGTTCTCCAAGAATTATCCAAAAGGAGATTTTATCCTATTTCCCCCCGATTTTCAGCCTGCCATCACAGTCCTGCAATGTTCCTGGCGCAGAATTTTAGAATCTTTGAGAGAGGGGAATATCATGCCTGCCATAGCTGAATTCATGCTGGGGTTTTGTTTGCTGCTGATCGCAATATTGATCGAGGCGAAGCTTGCCGATGGGAAAACAAGGATTGCATTTCACGGACACGCCTCCTGCGGAGAAGCGCATTGCCGCACCTGCCTGAAGCTTTCCAAATTGTGGTTCACCCGTTACTGAGGGTTCAGCGGTTGCTCCAGGCCTTGTCCAGAACCGCCTGGGCGCGGTCGTGTTTCGCCTTGGCCTCGAAGTAGTCCTTTTTGGCGATACCGGTCTGATTCCGGTCGGCTTCGAGCTGCTTTTGCGCCTTGTCGAGATCCGCTTTCAAATGCTGAACGGTTTTTTCCTGCGAGGATTGCGTGGTTTTGGCATCCTCGTACCTGGATTTTGCGCTTTCCATGTTTTGCCTGGCCGCCTCGAGTGCAGCCTGCAAGGTGGTGACATCCGCTGCCATGGCCTGCGAGCAGAAGAGGAGTGAGAGAAGGGCTGCGATCCAGATTTTTGTCATGGTGTTTTTCGCCTGGTTTTTAGCGAGAACGCCGCCTTAAGGCGGCGTTCTCGTCAATCGGCATTATTTGCTCAGTCACGTTCGCCGGAGAGCGCCATCAGGAGGCTCAGCAGATTGACGAAGATGTTGTAGATGTCGAGGTAGAGCGCGAGCGTCGCCATGATGTAGTTGGTCTCGCCCCCGTGCACGATCCGGCTCACGTCGAACAGGATGTAGCCGGAGAAGATCAGGATCGCGATCGCTGAAATCGCGAGCGAGGCCGCCGGAACATGCAGGAAAATGTTGGCCAGGGACGCGATGATCAAAAGGATCAGGCCGACAAACAGGAAATTTCCCATGAAGCCGAAATCCCGCCTGGTGACGGTTGCAAATGCAGCAAGGCTCAGAAAAATGGCGCCGGTGCCGCCGGCAGCAATTCCGATCAATGCGGGGCCGTTTCTGAGATGCAGCGCGACCTGGAGGATGGGGCCCAGGAACCAGCCGGCAACACCGGTGAAAATCAGCAGGAAAAGAATGCCCAGGCTGCTGTTGCGCGTTGCGCTGACCGCGAACATCAGCCCGAACATCACTGCGAGCATCACCAGGGAACCGACCAGCGGGGATTGGGCGAGGAAGGCGAAATTGGTGCCCATCCCGACGAAAGCGCCGATCACGGTGGGAATCATGGTGAGGCCGAGAAGCCCGTAGGTGTTGCGCAACACCCTGTTCTGATCCAGGGCGTAGGGCATGGCCGAATATTGCATTTGGGGTTGCATCTTTGCTCCTTGTGGAAAATCGTTCATGATACTAAGACTACATAAAGCGGCGGAAAGTTTCAACCTCGGGAGTATTGCATGAAAGGTCTGTTCATCCTGTTGCTGTTTTTGCCTCCGCTGGCGATGGCCCAGCAAATCGAGGTCATCACCCTCAAATACAGGCAGGCGGAGGATGTGATTCCCGTGATTCAGCCCCTCCTTTCGAAAGGAGAAGCCGTTTCAGGAACAGGCAACCAGCTGATTCTGCGCACGAGGAATCCTCGCGAGATCAGGAAAGTCATCGAGCGTATCGACACGGCGCAGAGAACCCTCAGGATCACGGTTTACCAGGGAGAGGATCCCGCGGATGAATCTTCTGAAACCTACGGCACGGAATCCCGCGCATCCTACGTCCAGGTTCTGGAAGGCAGTCCCGCTTTCATCAGGACGGGGAAAGACATGCCTGAAAGTGCGATTTTTGTCGGGCCATTAGGGAGTGGTGTTGCCACGCAATACAGGGAGGTGACGAGCGGATTCTATGCCCTCGCGCATTTGAATGGCGATAAGGTCGTGGTCGATGTCAGTCCTGTCCTCGACAAACCGGTCGATGGCGGCATCGACCTCGGGAAGCTTTCGACGAAAGTTTCGGGCAAGATCGGCAAATGGATGGAACTGGGGGGCATCGAGCAGAACCTGGACTCCGGGAGCATCCATACCGGGGACGAGCGGAAAATCTGGATCAGGGTCGATTTGCCCTGAGGAAGGGGGAGCGTGAACCTGCAAAACCTGGCTTATGCCATCGACCAGTCGATACACAATCTCGGCGCAGTATCGGTGACGGGCGGCGCGATCCTCGCGCTTCTGTCCGGTGTCGCGAGGCGAAAGCTCGCCTGGATCGTGCTTTCGGGGTGGGCGGTGCAGGGAATGACCGGTGCGCTTTTCGGCGTCCTGAGCTATGCCTTCTACGGCCACCTTCCAGACATCGCCGGGATTGCAGTCGATGCGCTCGTGATCAAGATGGCCTGCGCGGCTTCGGGGTTTTTCCTTGCAGCGTTTTATCTGCGGCAGGCGCGGACAGAAAACATGAATTTTTGGCGGATTGAAGCCTTGCTCGCCATTGCCGCGCTCACTGCAGCCTCGTTCCTCAGGTGGTTTTCCTGAAACGCTCGCCCAGCGCGCAGCGCTTTTCGAAAGCTTCCCGCGCTATCCTCACGTCTTCCAGAAAATAGGGCAGCTCGTTCAGGGTGAGCGCCTGCGGGCCATCGACCAGCGCTTTGGGCGGTGCGGGATGGAAATCGACGAGGATCATGTTGGCGCCCGCCACCACCCCCTGTGCCGTGACATGCATGACATCCAGTATGCCTTCCGGTCCCTTCGCCCGGGTGCCCACGGAATGGGAGGGGTCGATGCAGACCGGCATCCTGGTCAGCCTTTTCACCACCGGCACATGGGAGAAGTCGACGAAATTGCGGTGCGGGTCGCCCATGTTGGTTTTCATCCCCCTCAGGCCGAATATCACCTTGCGGTTGCCTTCCGAGGCGAGATATTCCGCTGCATTCAGCGATTCGTCGAGGGTGATGCCGAAGCCGCGCTTCAGGAGGACGGGGAACCGTTGCTGGCGTCCGACTATTTTCAGAAGTTCGAAATTCTGGGTGTTGCGCGTGCCGATCTGGATCATCACACCGGCAGGGCTTCCGGTCTTTTTCAGGGCTTCCAGGATCTCGTCCATGTGGGATTCGTGCGTAATTTCCATGGCGATCACCCTGATGCCGTATTTTCCCGCGAGATCGAAAACATAGGGCAGGCAGCTTTTTCCATGGCCCTGGAAGGAATAGGGGCTGGTCCTCGGTTTGTATGCCCCCATTCTGGTGCAGACCTGTCCGTTGTCGCGCAGCGCCCTCATCATCATTTCGACGTGTTCGGGATTGTCCACTGCGCAGAGGCCGGCGAACACGTTCAGGTTGTCCTGCCCGAAGCGCACGCCATTGTAGTCGAAATGGCTGGGCCTGTGGTCATCCCTGTGCCTTCCCAGCACCCGGTATTCCTCGGAAACCCTGACCACGCTTTCCACGCAGGGCAGGCTCTTCATGTCTTCCACGTCGAGCGCCTGGGTATTGCCGATCAGATAGATTTCGGTCAGAACCTGTTCCGCGCCCCGCTCGGTGTGGATGCGGGTGCTGATGTCGGGGAGGTTGGCGAGATGCCCGATGAGTTGCCTGAATTCCGGGCTTTCCGGTTTTGCGTCCTGAGTCAGTATGAGGATCATGATGGTTCAGCGGTCTGGAGTTTCGATCGACAGCCCCTTGGGCATGTCGGATGCGTCAGCGATTCTGGACGGGTCGATTGCAAGCGACATGAGCCATGCGCGCAATTCGCCGGAATGGAGCGTATCTTCATCGCCCGTTCCGTGATGGATGACCAGCTTCGACTTGGGATCGGAAAGGTAGGAATCGATGCAGGGGCGAATCTCCTTCAACGAAAGGACGGCATTCGCCGATCGCGGCCAGTCCCAGAACGACTGCGGAATGTCGCAGGCGGCATGCAGCATGCCGCTCGTCATCATCAAAATCAGGAATGCAGTTAGCCTGTTCATTTCTTGCCAGAGCCTTTCGTCACGATGGGAGCGGTCCAGCTTCCCGTGACATTGTATTCGTAGGCGGCAAGCTGGTCGAGCGGGTCCTGCAATACCTTGCCCACGACCCAGGTGGCGACACCGACGACAGGTCCGCCAAGGAGCGAGCTTGCGACCGAAAAGCTCCCGCCGAGCTGGGGTTTTACAATGATTTTCAGGTCCTGGGTTTCCTTGTCGAGATCGATTTTGCCGCTCATGTCGACTTCTGCTGCGGGGCCTTCTATCCTGAGATCATCGGTGTAGGCGATACCGTCGGATATTTTCAGGCTGCTCGATATGGTCTCGAAAGCGAAGCCCTGGCTGAATATGTCCCTGAAATCCAGCGTGATTCTGCGCGGGATTTCCTGAAGGCTCAAGATGCCGAGCAGCTTGCCTATTCCGGGGTCGATCTTGTTGAATTGTCCGTGCTTCGCCTTCAGCGCGATGTTCCCGTTGAGGGTCGCATAATTGATGGACTGCGGGCTACCTGCCCAGGAGAGCGTCCCCTCCATGCTTCCCTTGCCGCGCATGATGTTGTCCGGGTAGCCGAAGCGTGTCAGGAATTTACCGATTCTGGAAACGTCGAGTTTGACGTTGATGTTCGTCCTGGGATGGATCGCCCATCCCTGCCACAGCCCGTCCGCGGTCAGCGTGCTGTCCGGATTGCTGATGCGCAGCTTCTGTATTTTCCAATCGTTGCCCTGCTGCAAGGCGACCAGTTCCAGATGCCCCATTGTCTTGTTTTTCATCACGAAGCTGTCAGCAGTGACATCGAGGGCGGGAAGATTCCGGTTGGCGACTTTTGCCAGTGCGGTTTTCGACTCGATCGCTTCCTTTTCCGTCGGCGTGTACGGAATGACGAGTTTTTTGAGTTTCGCAATCAGTTGCCCCTTTCCTTCGGGAAGCCACTGGATAGCCCCGTCGATGTCATCCCCGGAAATCGTCGCCTGCCAGTTGCCGTCGTTCTGCTTTGCCGACACCCCAAGCTTTCCGAAATGCTTTCCGAGAAAGGTGAGGGCGTCGATGTCGAGATCCACCCCTGCCAGCGAAAAGGGGCTTTTCCCTCCGCCGCTTTCGTCCAGAATGTCGCGCCATCTGTCCGCATCGAGCGACTTCAGCGAGCCGACAATCCATATTCCCGGTGCTTCGGGAAGCTCCGTGGGCAAACTTTCGTCGAAATAGATCGTGCCGCGGTCGATTCGGCTGGAGCCGTTTTCCGTCCTGCCGACGAACTGCGCGGCCATGATTTTCCCATAGGAGAAAGTCATGAGATTTCCGTCTGGTACGAGCGACTTTTTCTCCAGGCGTACCGGAGTGATGTCGGATGCTTTCCTGGAAAAAGGATAGGGCAGGTCGGAAGAGAGGCCATGCAAGGTGGATTCGATCAGGATGTCGGTTTTTTTCTTGCTGGCTGAGATCGTTCCATGCCAGGCAGCACTGCCGTGGAAATGGCGGGCGAAGGGATCTGTGATGTTGTCGGGGCTGATCTTTCCGGAAGCGATGATTTTCAAGCTGCCGTCCTGCCCGGTCGAGGCGCCGATGACAGCGGGGCCGCCGAGGATGACCGCACTGGCGTTTTTCGCATTCAGGGAGGATTCGGAAAAATCCAGACGCCCGTTGAGATGCGCCAGGTCGGGCATGCCGGGTCCGGTAACCGTATCGTCCTGGAACTGGTAGCTGCCCGATACCCTGGTGTTCTCGATCTTTTCGAGGGGAATGTCGAGCTTGATCTTCAGGTTGCCATTTCCGGTCGAGCGCATCCCTTTCGTGAAGCCGTTGATGTATTGCGTCACCGGAGACTGGTCGATGACTTTCAGGAATTCGTCGGTCGGGCCGGAGGCTTCCCCCTCCGCATGGAGCACGGCGTTGCCGAGGTCTGGAATGACGGCCTGGCAGGTGGTGAGTCTGGCACCGAGGATGGTCCCCCGGTGCGAGGTGATTTCCATTCTCGATCCCTGGAACAGGATGTCGGCTGAAAGTGAAGTTATCTCTGGCCATTCAGGTGCATAGCGCAGCGTGGCGTTTTTGATTTTGAATGCGGTCTGGAAGAATCCGGTTTTGTCATTTGCAAAGGGGAAATTGTCGAGGTTTCCCTTGAGTCTCATCTTGACGTCGCCGGCCTCCCCTCCCAGGATCGCGTTTTTCACCCAGCTTCTCGCATCACTGGCGACGACGCGTGGCAGATAGCGCCAGACCTGGCTTGCATCCGCCCGGGTCAATCTTCCCGTGATGTCTGCATAATTGTTCGCGCTGGTATAGGAGCCGAACGCATTTCCGGCGAGGTTCTCATTGGAAAAGGAGAGGTTGTCGAAGGTTACTTTTTGACCCTGCTTGTCGTTCTGCCACTTGGCCTGTGCGATCAGTATGTCCAGGCTGACGGGCGCTTCGAAGAGTCTGGGCAGAATGAATTCAGGATGGCGGGAATCGAGGTTGAAACTGCCGCCGTTCTCATCCCCGTCGACATGGCCGCTGATTCCCTTGAAAATATTCCCGGAAGCGGAAAAGCCGAGGTTCGAGAAGCGTCCCTTGACGCTGTAATGGGCGGGCAGTTGCCCGGTCTTTTTCCCGGCGGGAGACTGCCACGGAAACAGAAGCGATCCGGATTCCTCTCCTTTCCATTTGATCTGAAGATCGCGAAGTTCTCCATGGGGTGCAAGCGTTGCCAAGGCCTCGCGGACCCTGGAAGGCATGGGGAAATATTCGGACAGCCTTGAAAGCGTGTCGCATTCGAGCAAATTGGCGCTGATTTCACCCTCCTCGGGGCTGCTGCCGTGCGCCGGGACGGAGCGCAGCAGGAAGTCTGTGGGGTGAATCGATTCTCCTGTATCGGTTTCGAGGGCGAGTTTCTGTGTCCGGATTTCATAACCGCCGTCGACGCTCTTCCAACCGATGCGTCCGCGCAATGTTCTCATGCCGATTTCAGGCAGGCTGCTTCCCAGTTTTGCCATGACATTGGAAAGCATCAAGTCTGCGGTAAATGCTTCCGGCTTTTCCTGCGCGAAATCGAGCCAGACGCGCATGGCGCCTTTCCCGCCGAGAAGCTCCCTGGGAGAAGGGAGCCATTTCCCGAGACTTGCAGTGTCAGCATAATCTATCCTGGCATAGAGTTTGCCGCGCCAGGCCTTGGGATCGTTCAGGGATTTGCCATAAAGATTTCCCCTGATGTCGATGGGAGAGGAAAGATCGGCAGGCGGTATGGCGCGCAGGCCGAACAGGTGGTGCTGTCCGGAATTGACGAGTGCGAAATTGACCTGATTCAGCATCAGGGGAGGCGCTCCCATTTTTTCGTCTTCCCACAGGATGAAACCGTTCTTGATGAGTACCTGATTCTGGTGCAGCAGCCAGTCTGAAACACCGGAATTTGCCGGACCCCGATTGATGGGGATGCCTGCGACATAGATTGTGCCGCTCTGGTCGCGCCTGATGCCGAGCCTGGGCTGATCGATTTCTATCGAGGCAAATCGCACTTCTCCAGTGAGAAAGGTCATCCATGACAGGTTGTTTTCTATTTTGTCCAGGGTCAGGGCGGCCAGGCCTGATTTGTCGAATATCCTGACATTGCGCAATGTCAGATGGGGATGAATACCTGCCCAATCTGCCTGGATGCTGCCGATGGCGATGCGTTCGCCGATGGCGGCTCCAACTGTTCGTTCGATATCGCTGCGGTAGGTTTCGATGTCCGGAAGCAGCCAGTAGCGCAGCGCCAGGATCGCAGCTGCGATGATGAAAAATGCTGCGATCGAGGATGCGACGATCAGGCGGACCGTCCAGCGGTGCGTCAGAATCAGAAGTTTCAGCAAAGGAAAAACCTGCTATGGATGCGGTCGTGAAATGGATTCATAACAGTTTGTTCGATGGGTGATCGCGACCATAAGTTCAACCCGCCAGCTTGAACCCCGTGCCGGGAAGCGGATACACTGGATTTTAGCCTTTTATTGGAACAATGGATATATGCCTGAAAAAGCAGTCATCCTGACGAACGCCGAAAAGTACAGCCGCTATGTTGCAAGGCTCGCTCAGGAGTGGAAGCTTGCATGCACCCTCGACAGGCCTTTTTGCAGGGAGGAAATGCAAGCCTTCCTGGAAGCCGGGAGGGCTCGGGATGAAGCCGAACTCAATCGCATCCTCAGGGAGTTGAGAAAAAAGGTCATGCTGCGCCTCATCTGCCGGGATCTTTCGGGTCTTGCCGACATGAGGGAAGTCGTCGTTGCCATGTCGAATCTTGCCGAAGTCTCGATCAGGCATGCCCTTGCCCTGCATGATCAATGGATGCGTGAGCAGTTCGGGGTGCCGATCGGCGAAATCAGCGGCACACCCCAGGTTCTGCATGTCGTTGCCATGGGTAAGCTCGGCGGGGAGGAACTCAATGTTTCCTCGGACATCGACCTGATTTTCGTTTATCCGGAAGACGGGGATACGTCGCGCTCCCTGAGCTGCCAGGAATATTTCACGAGGCTTGGCAGGAAGCTGATTTCAAGCCTGAATGAGCTGACCCAGGACGGTTTCGTGTTCAGGGTCGACATGCGTCTCAGGCCTTATGGAGAAAGTGGCGCGCTGGTTTCGAGCTTTTCCATGCTGGAAGATTATTTCCTGACGCAGGGAAGAGAGTGGGAGCGCTATGCCTGGATCAAGGCCAGGGCGATTACGGGGGATCGCATCGAAGACCTGATGAAAATCGTCCACCCCTTCGTATACAGGAAATACCTCGATTTCGGCGCTTTCGGTTCCATGCGCGAACTGCACGACCAGATCAGGCAGCAGGTCAGAAGGCGCGAAATGAGCGACAATATCAAGCTGGGTCCGGGAGGCATCCGGGAAGTCGAGTTCATTGCGCAGGTCTTCCAGTTGATCAGGGGGGGGCGCGACAGCGATCTCCAGGTACGCCCCACCCTGAAAGTACTCGATCTGTTGGCAGGAAAGCACATGCTTCCGGAAGATGCCGCGAATGACCTGAAAAATGCCTATGTCTTCCTGCGCAATCTGGAACACAGGCTGCAATATCTGGACGATACCCAGACGCAGGCGATCCCGGAAAATCCCGACGACAGGGCTTTGGTTGCGCAGGCGATGGGTTTTTCCGATTACCCGGCTTTTCTGGCCGCGCTCGATGCCCACAGGATGCGGGTGCAGTTCCAGTTCGAGGAGATTTTCTCCGAACCCGAACAGGAATCGTACCAGATATGGGGAACGGGCGAGCAAGAGGCGAAGGAGAAGCTTGCGGAACTCGGCTACGATGCCCCTGAAGAGATGTTCCGGCTCCTGCAGGGAATCCGGGGGGGCAGCCGCTACAGGCATCTTCCCTCAGCCAGCCAGAAGCGCGTCGACGAACTGATTCCCCTGATGGTGAAAGCCGCTGCCATTCAGCCCAACCCGGATCAGACCCTGAGAAGGACGCTCGATCTGCTGGAAGCGATCAGCAGCCGATCTTCCTACCTGTCCCTGCTCAAGGAATACCCGCATACGCTGGAACAGATTGCCGGACTGGCGAGTGCGAGTCCCTGGGCGAGCGATTATCTGCGCCAGCATCCCATTTTGCTCGATGAACTGCTCGACACCCGAACGCTCCACAGCCCGCCGGACTGGGAAGAGTTGGCGAAAATCCTCGATGCGAAACTGGAGGAGGCCGAAGGGGATACCGAAGCGCAGATGGGGATATTGCGCGATGTCCATCATTCTGCGGTTTTCCAGTTGCTCGTGAAGGATCTCAACGGGCTATTGAGTCTCGAGATTCTGAGCGACCACCTGAGCCATCTGGCCGATCTGATCCTGGAAAAAGTGCTCGAATCCTGCTGGCAGGGCTTGAAGGGACGCCATCGGGAACAGCACCAATTCGCCATCATCGGCTACGGCAAACTCGGCGGCAAAGAGCTCGGCTATGCGTCCGATCTGGACATCGTTTTTCTTTACGACGACGATCATCCGAATGCCCAGGAAACCTATGCGAGGCTTGCGCAGCGCATCAATACCTGGCTCACCAGCAGCACCCAATCGGGCGTGCTTTACGAAACCGATCTGAGACTGAGGCCGAACGGCGCAAGCGGGCTTCTGGTGAGCTCCATAGCCGCTTTCAGAGCCTACCAGATGAGTGGAGCCTGGGTATGGGAACATCAGGCCCTGACCCGGGGGCGGCATGTCGCCGGGAGTGCGAGAGTGGGAGACGAGTTCGAAGAGATCAGGACCGGGGTGTTGATGCTGGAGCGCGACATGCCGAGTTTGAGAAACGAAATCCTGTCCATGCGGCAGAAAATGCTCGAAGGGCATCCCAATCGCACCGATCTTTTCGACATCAAGCACGATCCGGGCGGCATCGTCGATGTCGAATTCGCCGTGCAGTTCCTGGTGCTCGCCCATGCGCATGACCATCCGGAGCTCGCCGGCAATGTCGGCAATATCGCATTGCTCGGCATGCTGGGCGAAATCGGGCTGATCCCGGTGGAGGTCGGTTCAAACGCGCAGGATGCCTACCGCGAATTCCGGCGAATCCAGCACAGGCTGAGGCTTGCCGGGGAAGCTTATGCGCGCATCGAAAGAAGTCGCGTCGAGCAGGAAGTGAACGCCGTTTCGAGGTTGTGGCGTGAAGTTTTCGGTCAGGGCGATTATCGGGAGTGATCGCGATTGTGCCTGGCAATGGATATACTGGAAAAAAACACTTTCATTAAGGAATCAAATTGCGATTGAGCAAGATCGTCACGAGGACAGGAGACGAGGGGAAGACCGGGCTGGGCGACGGGACCAGGGTGGGCAAGGACGATTTGCGCATCGCCGCCATCGGGGACGTGGACGAGCTCAACAGTTCGATCGGGCTCGTTCTTGCGGAGAATCTGCCTGGTAGCGTGAAGGAGCCTCTTCTTGCCATCCAGCACGATCTTTTCGAACTCGGTGCCGAGCTTTGCCTGCCGGGGCAGTCCAGAATCGTAGCAGATCATGTTTCTAGGATCGACGAAAATCTCGAAAAGATGAATGCCGATCTTTCCCCTCTCAGGGAATTCGTTCTTCCCGGAGGATCGAGGGCGGCAGCGCTTTGCCATCTGGCGAGAACGATTTGCAGAAGGGCGGAGCGTTCGCTGGTTGCGCTTTCCAGAATAGAGAAGGTTGGCCCCGAAAGCCTCAAATACCTCAATCGCCTTTCCGATTTCCTTTTTATTCTCGCCCGCAAGGTCAACAGGGAAAGCGGCTGCGGGGATGTGCTATGGAAGCCTCAAAAGGGCTAGTATTCCTGGGAAAGGTAGGATTTGATCGCGATTGCCGATGCGATCGCGACAGGGATCAGGGCGAGTGCCCCGCAGATGATCATTTCCAGGCTTTTCCTGTTGCGGCCAAGATACCTTCCCAGGAAATCGGCGGGGATGGCACATAGGAGCAGCAGGCTGGGGATGAGGGCGGTTTCCGCATAGGCACGGCCGATCAGCATCAGGCTTGCCAGGATCGTCACGGCGACAGCGGTTCCGGCATGCCCCAGGGGGATACGCGGTTTTGGGAAATTGAAGGCGAGATGCCCGCCCAGAACAGCAGCAAGAACCCCGCCCAGTTGCCCGAGCAGGGTGCTGCCCGTGGTCGCGCTGACAATCGCATTGCCTGCGGCGACGAGGAAAAGGATCGGTCCGTTTCTTCCGTCCAGGGCGATCCAGAGCCCGAACCAGAGCAGGGCGGACACCGCGAGTTGTAATGCCGGAAATCCTGTCTTGAAGAGGGGAAGCAGAATCAGTACGCTTCCTGAGATCGAGAAGGCTCCCTGCAGGACGATCCTGATTCTATGGGAGAAGCCAGCCAGATCGTCGAATGAAAAGACCAGAAAATTCAAGGCCATCAAATAGGGAAGCCAACCCTGCGGCTCAGGCGGGGGAAATGCAAAAATCCCGTAGATCAGCGTATATCCGACCAGAAATCCCGTCCCTGTCGCGAGGGTGCTGACGATGGGTTTGGAGCGCGCATCGCGCAGCAAAAAGCCGAACATCATTGCGGCAACGGTCGCCGCCAATGGCCAGAGGACCGTCTCCCCGGCCATCGAAAGGAGCATCGGGGCCATCAGAGGCTCCCTTATTGCCGTTTGCCCTCGATGTTGATCTGCACCTCGATGGTGTCCGAGATGCCGTTCAGCATGTAGTTCATGCCAAAGTCGCTGCGACGAATAGTGGTTTTCGCCACATAGCCCGAGCGATATCCGCCCCAGGGGTCGGGCCCTGCTCCGACATGCCTCAGGCTGAATGTGACGGGTTTGGTCACGCCGTGCAGGGTCAGGTTGCCGGTCAGCGTACCCTCGTTGGCGTTTTTCATCTTCACGCCGGTCGAGGTGAATGTCATTGTCGGGAACTGCTTGGCGTTGAAGAAATCGGGTCCCAGCAGATCCTTGTTGCGTTTGTCGAAATTGGTATCCAGGCTGTCTATGGGCACTTCCACCGAAACCTTGTCGGCTTCATGATGCGCGGCATCCACGGTGAAAGAGCCGGATATGGCGTCGAATCTTCCGGGGAATTCGCTCACGCCCATGTGCCCGACCCGGAACTGGACCATGGAGTGCGTCGGATCGATTTTGTAGGTGCCGGCAGGGCTCGAATTCTGCACCTGGTAGGCATCGGCCAAGGCAATGCCGCTCTGAAGTGCCAGTGCTGCGGCAAGCGTTACGATAGCTTTGTTCATGCTTCCTCCCTTCTTACTTGATGGTCAAATGAGTGCCGTCGCAGAATGGCCTGTTTTTGGATTTCCCGCAGCGGCATATCCCGACCTTCTTGGCTTCCTTCAATTCGACCTGGTCGGGCGTGAAATCCGAGCCCTTGTGGGAGCCGTCGCAATAGGGGAGATTTTTGGATTTCCCGCAGGCGCAGAAATAATAGGTTCCGGCTGCGAGATCGAGGACGAAAGGTTCCTGTTTCATGTCGAACTCCTTTTGAGATATGGGAAGGAGATTGAATGTTACTACAGAAACATTTCTAATGCAAACATTATTTCAGAATGTCTCCCTCAGTTTTTCCAGAGCCGACCGGATGGTTTCGAGTTCTTCAGCGCTCAGCTTGCCCAGACGCTTTTCGAGGTATGCGCCATGGGCGGGAAAAGCCTTCTTGAACACTTTTTCTCCCTCCGGTGTCAGCACGGCGATGAAGCTGCGCCTGTTCTCCGGCGGCACGATGCGTTTCAGCAAGCCCTTGTTTTCCAGCCTGTCGAGCACTCCAGTGAGCGTTCCCTTGGTGATGAGCGTTTTTTCGGCCAGTTTGCATAGCGGCATGCCTGGCGTGTTTCCCAGGGTGGAGATGACGTCGAACTGCGGCGGGGTGAGTCCGAGTTCGCGGATATGCGCTGCGGAATAATGCGTGAAAGCCTGATAACAGCGGGCCAGTTCGCGTATGACGGGGAGAAAGCTGGGTTTCATGATGAGCACTTATGTTAACAATATCGCTATTCTAGATCGTTTTTTCGACTTCGTCTCAAGATCTTCCCGTAAATGACGACATTGAGAAGAAGGACGGCCGTACCGAGGATTATTCTGGTGCTGTTATCGAACTGGCCGGGGTAAAGGATGGAGAGCATGTGATGTTCGACGAAACTTCCCTGGTAGGCTTTCAGCCCTTCTTTCCGGATGAGCCATTTTTCGAGGGGGGTGATGGGGCAGGGGAGATTCGCATATTCGACAGCCGCCGCCCAAAGCGCAGCAGGGATCTGTAGCCACATCGCTTGCTTCCATTTCAGCGCCAGGATTGCACCGAACAGCGCAAAGATGACGAACAAAAAGTGGAGAATTACAACGAGATCGGCGAGAATCCTGTAGTTCATGGTTTGATTCTAGTCCAGACGGAGAGTTGCAATTGGTGAAAGATTTGAAATCCATCGGTCGTTTTCAGATCGAAAGGCTGCTGGGCGAAGGGGCTCAGGGCAGTGTTTATCTCGCACAGGACCCCCGGCTCGGAAGGCAGGTTGCAATCAAGGTGCTCGCAATCGATACGGGCTTCGAGGGATTGCTCGACGAGGCGAGGATCGTGGCGGGGCTCAGGCATCCCAATATCGTCACGCTTTACGACGCAGGAGAGTACGAGGGCGCACCCTATCTGGTGTTCGAGTACGTGGAAGGCATGACCCTGGGTCAGAGAATCAAGAAAAGCGGCGCTTTGCCGACGATGGAAGCGATAGATATCGCGCTCAGAATACTCGAAGGGCTTGCCTGTGCGCATAACCAGAAGATCATACACAGGGATATCAAGCCGGCCAATATCATGATCGATGGAGCCGGCGTGCCCAGGATCATGGATTTCGGAATTGCGCAAAGCATGGCTTCTCCCGATGCTGCCACGGAGCTTCTCGGTTCTCCGCTGTATATGGCGCCGGAATATGTTTCGAAAGAAAAATCGAGCCCGCAGTCCGATATTTTTTCGCTCGGCATGGTTCTTTACGTCATGCTGACCGGGCGACATCCCGTCGAAGGAAATAGCCTCAGGGAAATCCTGCACAATATCGCGACCATTCCGGTTCCGCCTCCCTCGAAGATGATGCAGACCTTGGACGAGAAGCTGGACAGCATTATTTTGAAGGCGCTTGCCATCAATCCCCAGGACCGTTACCCGGATGCCGAGAGCCTGATCTCCGGATTGAAAGCCTATGGCGAGCCTGCACATGTGGAGGGAGATGGAAAGCAGAGCACCCTCGAATTTCTGCTCAGAAGGATGAGGCACAAATCCGATTTTCCCGCGCTTTCTCAGGCGATCAGCGCTGTCAACAGGATTGCCGTGTCCGACAAGGAAAGCGTTTCGAATCTTTCGAACTTCATCCTGAGGGATTTTTCCCTCACGAACAAGCTGATCAAGCTGGTCAATGCGGCAACCTATGGCCAGTTCGGAGGTACGATAAGCACGGTTTCGCGCGCTGTCGTCATCCTCGGTTTCAACACCGTCAGGAATGTTGCGGTCACCCTCATGCTTTTCGAGCATCTGCAGAACAAATCCCAGGCGCTCAAACTCAGAGACGAGATCATATCCACATTTTTCAGCGGCGTGCTGGCCAGAGAATTGGCGCCGAAGATCGGCATCAGGGATGCGGAGGAGGCCGCCATCTGCGCCATGTTTTACAATCTCGGGAAATTGCTTGCCACATTCTATTTTGCCGAGGAGGCGCTGGCGATCAGCAATCTGACCGAGAAGATGGGAGAAGACGATGCCTCGGCCTCGGTCCTGGGTGTTACCTATGAGGAACTCGGTATCGGAATCGCGCAGAACTGGCACTTTCCGCAAAGAATCGTATCCAGCATGCGAAAAATCGGCGACGAAAAGGTCAGAAATCAGGATTCGGATTCCGGCAGGCTCAGGGTGCTGACCAATCTTTCCAACGAATTGCGCCGCGTCGCGCAGTCCGGAAAACACGAGGACAAGGGGCGTGAACTCCATGCACTTGCTTCACGTTACCATGCGGCCCTGCCCGTTTCAGAGAAAATGCTCGGCAGGGCCATAGAAGAATCGATGAAGAAATTCATGGTCGAGGTCAAGATCCTTGGAGTAAGCAGCAAGGACAGCGTCTTCCTGAAGCATGTCAACCAGTGGTCCGGTGCCAGCTCCGGCGCGAAACCGATCGAAGACGAATTCCAGAAAACGATCAAGGTCGAAAACGCAGTCGATGCGGCCCCTGCAAAGCAGGATTCGGGGAGCATGCTGACAGCAGGTATTCAGGACATCACCAATGTGTTGCTCGAAGAGTACGACCTCAACGACCTTCTGCGTATGGTGCTTGAAACGATATACCGCAGCATGAATTTCTCGAGAGTATTGCTGGCCATCAAGGACGTCAAACAGAATGTCATGGTGGGCAGGTTTGGCTTGGGGCAGGGCGTGGAGGAAATCGTGAAGCGGTTCAGGTTTCCGCTTTCAGGGCCCAGGGATGTATTTCTCGTGGCCCTGGAGCAGGGACTCGACATCTTCATTTCGGATGTTGATGCCGAAAACATCAGGGAGCGGATTCCGACCTGGTATCGAGCCAGCATCGATGCGAAATCGTTTATCCTGTTTCCTCTCATCGTCGACAAAAGGCTCATTGGCATGCTCTATGCCGACAGGGTGGAGTCCAATCTTCTGAGAATAGAGGAAAAGGAGCTTGCCCTCCTTAAAACGGTGCGCAATCAGGCCGTTCTCGCCATCAAGCAAAAATTCTGATTATTTGGACTCGAACCTGATCACCTTCGCATCGATTGACGGCGGTTCCTGTTTCGAAGCGAGTGCATCGAGTGCTTTCGCGAAATCTCCCTGCAGTCGCTTCATGGTCTGGACAGCTTCCGGAAAATAGTAAACGGCTTCGTAGGGCACTGCGTCGCTGAGTGCGCTTCTGCTCCCGGGCCTGAATCGGTGCCATGATATTGCTATGGTCCTGTTCCCGGTGCCGTCGACGAAAATGAATTCTTCGCTGTCGAGAACGGCAAGGTACTGCATGCTTCTGATCGGAACGAAAACGGGGCCGGTATTTCTTGAGACCATGAGTCTGGCGAGATTGTAAAGTTCCGCAGGCAGGGTGCGCTCCTCCCTGGAAAACGCTTCATCAGGCCTGTAAAAGATTTCTTCGCTCATTGGGGTTCCTTGCAAAATTGAAAATCTACTCTTCCCGCCGGAGGATTTCCAGAGAAAACCGGATTGCAAAAAATCGTGCCATGGGCCCATCGGTGAATCGAAAACATCCCGCCGCGCTGATACCGGGGATGACGTAGGTTATAATCGGCAATCTATGCCGCTCCCAACTTTATCAGACATCGAATCTGCCTTTTCCGAGGGCGGACTCCTGTCCTGCTCGATCGAAGGCTTCAGATCCAGGAAGCAGCAGACCGAAATGGCAAAGGCGATCCTCGATGCGATATCGAAGAACGGACGGCTCGTCATCGAGGCGGGGACCGGTACGGGAAAGACATTCGCCTACCTCGTGCCGGCGCTCCTTTCAGGCGGGAAGATCATCGTCTCGACAGGCACCAAGACGCTCCAGGATCAGCTCTATACCCGGGATATCTCCGCCATGTTGAGTGCCCTCGGAATCTCGGTCGAGACGGCACTTCTCAAGGGACGCGCAAACTACATATGCCATTACCATCTGGAGCGCACCGCGAGGGAAGGGAGACTCTCCTCAAGAGAGGATATTGCCTACCTCAAGCGCGTAGAGCGCTATTCGAGAAACACCCAAAGCGGGGATAAGGGCGAGCTTGTCGAAGTGCCCGAGGATGCGACCATCTGGCCTCTCGTGACTTCCACCCGCGAGAACTGCCTGGGGTCGGAATGCCCGAATCACAAGGAATGCTTCGTGATGGAGGCAAGGCGTGCCGCCATGCGGGCCGATCTCGTCGTGGTCAATCACCATCTTTTCTTTGCCGACGTGATGCTGAAGGACGAAGGTGTGGCAGAACTCCTCCCTGCCTGCAATACCGTGATTTTCGACGAAGCCCATCAGCTTCCCGAAGTCGCCAGCCTTTTTCTCGGCGAAACCGTTGGAACCAGCCAGATGATCGAGCTTGCGCGCGATACGAGGCTGGAGGCTGCGATTTCAGCGAAGGATTTCGCGGCATTGCCCGAAGCTGCAGCGAAACTCGAAAAAGGCGCGAAGGATGCCAGGCTTTCCGTTCTGGAGGCCGATTCCAGGCTTCCCATTTCCGCGCTGGACAAGGATTTTTTTTCCGCTCTGGAAGCCCTGATGGGAAGCCTCGAAGCGCTTTTGAAGCTGCTGGAGCTCCAGGCGGAGCGCAGCGAAGGTTTGAAGAACTGCAGGGATCGGGCAATCGAATTGCTGCGCAGGACGAAGAACTGGCGGGATGACGATTCGGGGGAATTCATCCGCTGGGTGGAGGTTTACAGCCAGGCGATGCAACTCAATGCCACGCCCATGTCGATCGCAAAGCTTTTTTCCAGCCAGATCGAGGCAAGGCCGATGTCGTGGATTTTCACCTCCGCGACCCTCGCCGTGGGCGGAGATTTCTCCCATTACCTGGAGCAGATGGGACTTGTCGATGCGAAAACGCTTTGCCTCGACAGTCCCTTCGATTATCCCAATCAGGCGTTGCTCTATGTGCCGGAGGCGATGCCCGAGCCCAACAGCCGCGAACACACCAAAGCCGTGGTCGATGCGGCGCTTCCCCTGATTGCGGCAAGCGGCGGACGGGCATTCCTGCTTTTCACCAGCCTCAAGGCGATGCGCCTCGCTCACGAATTGCTTAAGGAGGCATTCTCGGAGGAAAAGCTCGATTTCCCGCTCCTGCTGCAGGGAGAGGGAGCGAAGAATGCGATGCTTGAGCGGTTCAGGCAATTGGGCAATGCCGTCCTTCTCGGCAGCCAGTCTTTCTGGGAAGGGGTGGACGTGAGGGGGGAGGCATTGTCGCTGGTCGTGATCGACAAGCTTCCCTTCGCCCCTCCCGACGATCCGGTGCTTTCCGCGAGGATACAGAAGATCAACAGGGAAGGAGGGAATGCCTTCATGGAATTCCAGCTCCCCCACGCGGTATTGACCCTGAAGCAGGGGGCGGGCAGATTGATTCGCAGCGAGGAAGATAGGGGGGTACTCATGATCTGCGATCCGAGGATCATCTCGAAATCCTACGGCAAGCGCATCTGGCGCAGCCTGCCCCCGATGAAGCGGACCAGATCTCGAGCCGATGCTGTAGAATTCTTCAGGGAGGAGAAATCATGAAAAAGTGGCTGCTCGTGCTGGTGATGCTTTTCTCGCAGGGCGCATTCGGGAAATGGGAAGCCTATGTTCCAGCCAGGCTTGCAGATGGCGTGGCGATTGCATCGCATGCCGGGCACGGCGGATTCGTGGTCTTCAAGCAGGACTATGCCTTCAGTGCGAAAGTGGTTTACACGGGAGAGATCCGTCCCGCTTCGGTTGCCGGGAGCCAGGTGCTGAGCGGTTTTTTCGGAGTGGACCGCGATTATCCCGTCCAGGACATGAAATACGGAAACGAAGTGAAGGTGACCGAGGATGGCAGGGATTACTGGATGCCGGTTTCATTCGACGTCCTCACCGACATGCAGAAGAAGCTCGGGAAAGGGGAAGCTTTCACCGCCTATGTCAGGCTGCTCGGGGAATCCGGAAGCAGATGGATTTTCCTCCTGGACGGCTTCAGTAGCGCTTCTCGAAAGCCCTGAATTCCGCTTCGAGCCGCCACTCAAGCTTCGCCTTGCGGTTGGATTCCAGATAATCCTGGCAAAAATCCGATAACAGTCTGCCTGCCCGCACATCTCTCTCGCATTGCCTGACCGGGACGAATTTCGCTGCGTTCACCCAAAGGCTTTTTCCAGGAACGAAGGCGTATTCCAGGCTGTTGCGCGCGATATTCTTGAGTTCGGGGTACCCGAGACGATCCTCCAGCGAAGCTTTCAGGTATTCCATCGAAATTTCGCTTCTCAAGACGCCCGCATCGCAGCTCGAAAGCGTAACGGGCACGCCGAATTTCAGGTAGGTCGGCAAGGGGTCCGCGCGTTCTCCCAGCACGGTGTCGGTCCTCCCGGGGCAGATATCGACCAGCACTTTCTTTTGGGCGAGCTTTTGCAAAAGCCCCTGGGGTTCGTGCAGAATGTCCGAACCCTGTCCGATTCGTTCGGCATGCCCCAGCATGACAGCTTCGCTGACATGGAAGGACAAGTCTTCGGGAGGCGCAAGTTCGAGACTGAGTTCGCCTGCATTCACGGCGACACGGGTTTTCGGGTAGACGGATTTCAGGAAATCGAGCATCTGCATGTGCAGGCTGAAGTCCGGCATCGATTCGTCCTCGGCGCCCGCAAGCAAAATGCCCGAAAACACCGAGTCCGGACGCGAGGCCAATTCCAGGCCTGTCGCCATCTGCGCGAAAACTTCCCCGGGCATCGTGTTCCTGGATACCTCGTAGAGATAGCGGACGGATACGCCGCAGCCCGGATCGGCGTCAGGCGTGCCGCATTTGAGGCGTTTGTTCTTTTCCGCTTCGGCAAGTTTCATTTCCTTCAGCGATGCCGCTGCTATTTTGGAGAGCCCGTTGTTTTTCAGGTTCTCCAGAGTATTGTGCAGGTTGCCGTCCCAGCCCAGCCGTTTGCCCAGCGCCAGGGCGGCTTTGCCGTCAGGAGCGAGCGCAACTTCCAGATAAAGCACATGCTCTTTTGCCGCACGCGAAAGCATTTCTGAGAGCATGGCTCCCGTCATGCCTTGTGCGGCATTCTCGAATTTTCCGAAGCTTGAGAAGAAATGATCAGGATTTCTTCCTTCGAAGCCCCGCATCGACCAGGCACCGAGCGTTTTCCGGTAGAGCGCAGGGTCGGAAAGAACTGCCCTGGCTGAAAGTTTGCCCTCTCCGCAAGGCGGCATGGAAAGGCTCATGTCTTCTTCCATGCACAGGCCTTTTTTGGCCGCCCAGGCTATCATCGATTCTGCATAGACCGATCCCGGCATTTCCGCATCGAGTTCTCCTCCCTTGGGCATGGCGAGCAGGAAGGCGAATTTTTCTTCCGGGCTTGCCGATTCGAAATAATGCGCAATCTTCGACCGGGGCGGAAGATGTTTTGCCGATGCAGCCGAAGCAAAGCAGGCAAGCAGCAACAGGATGAAAGCTTTCATGCCGTTTCTCCCCAAAGATCGTGCTCGTCCGAATCATCGATTCGGACGGTTGTGAATTCGCCTGCTTTCAGATTCGAAGCATCGGATATATGAACCAGACCGTCTATCTCGGGCGCATCGAACATGCTCCTGCCCACAGCACCCTTTTCGTCGACTGATTCGACCAGAACCTGCAGGGTTCTGCCGATTTTCGATTGCAGTTTTTTTTCGCTGATGGCTGATTGAGCCGCCATCAGGCGCTCAACGCGCTCGATCTTGACTTCTTCCGGAACTGGGTCTGGCAGGGAATTCGCCGCGGCGCCTTCCACAGGAGAATAGGGAAAGCATCCCACGCGGTCGAGTTCGGCTTCTTTCAGGAAGTCGAGAAGCTCCTCGAATTCGGCTTCCGTCTCTCCGGGGAACCCCGCGATGAAGGTGCTGCGGATGGCGATATCGGGGCGGATTTTCCGCCACGCCCGGATGCGTTCGAGGTTGTTTTCGCTGTTCCCGGGACGTTTCATGAGCCTCAGTATCCTGGAGCTCGCGTGCTGGAGCGGCACGTCGAGATAGGGCAGGATTTTGCCTTCCGCCATCAACGGAATCACTTCGTCGACATGCGGGTAGGGATAGACGTAATGCAGCCTGACCCAGACGCCGAGGCTGCCCAGTTCACGGGCAAGCTCCGTCATTCTGGTCTTGACCGGGCGGCCTTCGAAAAAGCCGGTCCTGTACTTGATATCGACCCCGTATGCGCTGGTGTCCTGGGAGATGACGAGAAGTTCCTTCACTCCGGCCTTGACCAGCGCTTCCGCTTCCTGCATCACTTCCCCTATGGGGCGGCTGACAAGGTCCCCCCTGAGGCTCGGGATGATGCAGAAGGTGCAGCGGTGGTTGCAGCCTTCGGAAATCTTGAGATAGGCATAATGCTTCGGGGTGAGCCTGATGCCCTGGGGCGGGACGAGATCGACGAAAGGATCGTGCGGTTTGGGCAGATAGTGGTGGACCGCCTGCATGACTTCTTCGAGGGCATGCGGGCCGGTGACGGCAAGTACTGCCGGGTGCGCTTCCTTCACCATGTCGCCTCTTGCGCCGAGGCAGCCGGTGACGATCACCTTCCCGTTCTCGTTCAAAGCTTCGCCGATCGCTTCCAGCGATTCTTCCACTGCGCTGTCGATGAAGCCGCAGGTGTTGACGACGATCATGTCGGAGCCCTGATAGTCGGGCGAGATGGCATAGCCTTCCGACCTCAGGCGCGAGAGGATATGTTCGGAATCGACAAGCGCCTTGGGGCAGCCGAGGGAAACGAAGCCTATTTTCGGAGCGGACATGTGAAATGAACGGGATTTACTCGACCGGAATTTAACATGAAACCCCGGTCGGGGTGAAATAATTACACGGCTTTATCGGGATTCCGTCGCTTTGCGCAGCTTCTGGTAATCGTCGTAGCCTTCTTGTTTTGGACAGTCCGCAGTCGGATTTTTCTGGCATCGCATCTGGCCGACATTCTGCAGAGTATCGTAGGAAATGTGCTTCGCTTCATCGGCGCTGCAACCTGCGAGGAGGACAGGCAGAAGGAACAGTATCCGTTTTGTCATGATGTTCCCGTTCGGTGTGGTCGCATTACCATATTCCATGAGTCAGGGAGAAATCAATTATTCGGCAAGCAGGCCGGCAACCAGGATCGAGCCTATGCCGAGGGAGATCAGCACAACCTGCTGGACTGTGGCACGAATTTCGGTGCGCTTGTGCAGTCCCGGGATCAGGTCGGCCACCGAAACATAGATCATGGAGGATGCGGCGAGCGCAAGCAGGGAAGGAATCAGGCCCTGCATGGACTGCAGCACGGCATAGGCGAGCACACCGCCCACGAGGGTCGCGCCGCTGGAGGTCAGGTTGAACAGGATGGCCTGTCTTCTCGAATAGCCGGAATGCAGCAGGATCATGAAGTCCCCCATTTCCTGCGGAATTTCGTGGGCGATGATGGCGATCGCGGTGACGATGCCGAGATGGATGTCGCTCAGAAAGGCTGCTGCTATCAGAATGCCGTCGACGAAATTGTGGAAGGTGTTCCCGATCATGATCATGAGCCCGCTTCTGCCGTGATCGTGGGACTCGTGCGCTTCGCAGTCCTCGGCATGGCAATGGCGCCACAACACGAGTTTTTCCAGAATGAAGAACAGCAGTATCCCGAACAGGATGGTTGCCGTCATCACTCCCGGGTTTTTCGTCAGCCTGAAGGCTTCAGGCAGGATTTCGAGGAAGGCAGCGCCCAGCAGCGCGCCAACCGCGTAGCTGACGAGCATCGGCACCCAGGACGCGCGCAGGCTGAGGGCGAAGGATCCGGCAAGCGCCAGGCTGGCAAGGCCGCCCACAGTGCTCGTCGTCATGATCCAGGAAAGAACTGACATGGACAACATTCTGTTTTACGGGAAATTTTCGATTATAACCGATGCGTCACGCTTCTTCGAGCCAGATGAACGATCCCATCCTTCCGGTATTCCCGTCACGCCGGTAGGAAAAGAAGCGTGAAGATTCATTGTGGGTGCAGAAATTTC
>JAJZVB010000019.1 GCA_021845885.1 Pseudomonadota bacterium | reverse complement strand
CGGGATGATCTTGTTTTCCGTGATCAGCGTGTTCGCGCCGATCAGGCAGTTGCTGCCTATTTTCGCCCCGTTCAGAATCACGCTCTTGATGCCGATCAGGGTGTCGTCCCCGACGGTGCAGCCGTGCAGCACGCAGGCATGCCCCACAGTCACCCCTTTCCCGATATTGAGCGGGCTGCCCCTGTCGACATGCAGCACGGCGCAGTCCTGGATGTTGGTGCCTTCCCCTATCCTGATGGCGTCGACGTCCCCCCTGACCACTGCGCCGAACCAGATGCTGACATGATTTCCCAGAAAGACCTGGCCTGCCACCGTCGCATTTTCAGCGACGAAATAGTTTTCAGGCAGTTCGGGCCTTTTGCCGCCGACTGAATGGATCATGATCCCTCTTCAGAAAAGGCTTCATGATATCAGAAGTCAAAGCAGCGGCACGATGAGGAGCGCCACGATGTTGATGATCTTGATGAGCGGGTTGATGGCCGGTCCCGCCGTGTCCTTGTAGGGGTCGCCCACCGTATCGCCGGTGACTGCGGCCTTGTGGGCGTCGGATCCCTTGCCGCCGAAATTGCCCTGTTCGATGTATTTCTTGGCGTTGTCCCATGCGCCTCCCCCCGCCGTCATGGAGATCGCGACGAAAATGCCGGTGATGATGGCCCCGACGAGCACGCCGCCCAGGGCGATCGGGCCCAGAAGGAGCCCCACCACCACGGGAATGGCCACAGGCAGAAGGGAGGGAACGATCATTTCGCGGATGGCGGCTCGGGTCAGCATGTCAACCGCCTTCGAATAGTCGGGTTTGGCACGGCCCTCCATGATGCCCGGAATTTCCCTGAATTGCCTTCTGACTTCCACTACCACGGATCCTGCAGCCCTTCCCACTGCCTCCATGGCCATCGCGCCGAACAGGTAGGGGACCATGCCGCCGAGGAAAAGGCCGATGATCACGTTGTGGTCGGAAAGGTCGAAGGCGATGTGCTTGCCGTTTGCCGCAAGCGCATGGGTGTAGTCCGCGAAAAGAACGAGCGCAGCAAGTCCCGCGGAACCGATGGCATAACCCTTGGTCACCGCCTTGGTGGTGTTGCCGACCGCATCCAGCGGATCCGTGATGGCCCTGATTTCCTCAGGGAGCTCGGCCATTTCCGCTATGCCTCCCGCATTGTCGGTAATGGGCCCGTAGGCGTCGATTGCCACGATGATGCCGGTCATGGAAAGCATCGAGGTGGCCGCGATGGCGATGCCGTAGAGCCCGGCGAGAAAATAGGCGGCCTCGATGGAAGCGCAGACTGCAAGCACGGGAAGGGCGGTCGCTTTCATGGAAACCCCGAGGCCCGCGATCACGTTGGTGCCGTGCCCTGTGGTCGAAGCCTGCGCGATATGTCGAACCGGCGAATATTCCGTTGCAGTGTAATATTCAGTGATGAACACCAGTGCGCCAGTGAGAAAGAGGCCGACGAGCGAGCTCAGGTAAATCTCGACCGGGGAGATTAGCCTGCCGTCTGAGGATATGCCTCCTCCCATCAGCCAGCCGGTGATGGGATAGAAGGCGAGCAGCGCGAGCACTCCTGAAACGATGAGGCCGCGGTAGAGCGCGTTCATGATTCTTCCACCTGGTCTCGCCTTGACGAAGAAGGTCCCTGCGATCGAGGCGAGTATCGAGAAGCCGCCAAGCGCCAGAGGATAGACGACTGCGCCCTGCTGCGCTTCCAGCCCGGCGTCCCGGGTCAGCATGCCGCCCAAGAGCATGGTGGCGATCAGCGTCACGGCATAGGTTTCGAAAAGATCCGCGGCCATCCCCGCGCAGTCCCCCACGTTGTCGCCGACATTGTCCGCGATCACGGCGGGATTCCTGGGATCGTCCTCGGGGATGCCGGCTTCCACCTTGCCGACCAGATCGGCCCCCACATCCGCCCCCTTGGTGAAGATGCCCCCACCGAGCCTGGCGAAGATGGAAATCAATGAACCGCCGAAACCGAGGCCGATGAGCGGATCGATCACCTGACTCCCGGTTTCGGCCCCGCCATTCGAAAGCAGGGCGTAATAGCCCGCCACGCCGAGCAGCCCCATGCCGACGACGAGCAGTCCCGTGATGCTGCCCCCCCTGAATGCGACATCGAGCGCGGCATTGAGCCCATGGCTTGCGGCCTGGGCGGTCCTCACGTTGGCCCTGACCGAGACGTTCATGCCGATGAATCCCGCCGCGCCCGAAAGCAGCGCCCCTATGGCGAAGCCTGCTGCCGTAGCCCAGCCTATGGCCATGCCTATCACCAGGAAAAGGACCGTTCCGACCAGGGAAATGGTGGCATATTGGCGCTTCAGATAGGCCGATGCCCCTTCCTCGATGGCCATGGCGATCGCCTTCATCCTGTCGGAGCCTGCAGGCTGCGCGAGGATCCACTTGCTGGAGAAAAGGCCGTACAGGATCGCTGCAGCGGCGCATGAAAGCGCAAAAATCAGGCCGGCGGACATCGTTACCTCCTATTTTTCAGATCTGGAATTCCCCATCGAGCTTTTTCGCGACGGCGACATTCCTGAGCCTCACATAGTCAGGAAGCCCATTCCTATATGGCGGATAGTCTTCTCCCCCGATCAGCGGCTGGAGATACCGCCTGCAGGCCTCGGTGATGCCGAATCCGTCTTCCGAGATGAAATTCGCGGGCATCTTCTTTTCCACGTTCGCGACATCCTTGAGCTCGGCGACGCCGATTCCCCAGGAATAGGGATCGTCCGATTTCCTCATGATGGTCGGCATGACCGAATTCCTGCCGGAAAGGGCGAGATCCACTGCGGCGCATCCCACCGCATAGGCCTGGTCGACGTCGGTTTTCGATGCGATATGGCGGGCCGCGCGCTGCAGGTAATCCGCAACCGCCCAATGATACTTGTGGCCCAGCCTTTCGCGGCAGAGATTGGCGATGATCGGGGCGACGCCGCCCAGTTGGGCATGCCCGAAGGCATCCTTCAATCCCTGGTCGGAGAGGAATTGGCCTTGGCTGTCCTGAACCCCTTCGGAGACCACGACGGAGCAATAGCCGTGATGCTTCACCTTTTCGTCGACCTTGGAGAGGAATTTTTCCTCATTGAAAGGGATCTCCGGAAAGAGGATCACGATGGGCAGTTCGCAATCGGGCGTGCTGGCCAGCCCCCCCGCGGCCGCGATCCATCCCGCGTGCCGGCCCATGACCTCGATCACGAAAAGCCTGGTCGAAGTCTTCGCCATGGAAGCCACGTCGAAGCTCGCTTCCTTCACGGAAATGGCGATGTATTTCGCCACCGATCCGAATCCCGGGCAGCAATCGGTGATGGGCAGGTCGTTGTCGACGGTTTTCGGGACATGGGCTGCCGTGATCGGGTAACCCAGCGTGGAGGAAAGCTGGGAAACCTTGAGGCAGGTGTCTGCGGAATCCCCCCCCCCGTTGTAGAAAAAATAGCCTATGTCATGGGCCATGAACACTTCGATCAGGCGCTCGTACTGGGCCCTGTGGGTATCGAGCCCCTTGAGCTTGTAGCGGCATGAGCCGAATGCGCCTGAAGGCGTATGTTTCAGGGCGGATATGGAAGCCGCGGATTCGAGCGAGGTGTCGATCAGGTCTTCCTGGAGCGCCCCGATGATGCCGTTTCGCCCCGCATAGACCTTGCCTATTTTTTCGGGATGGCTGCGCGCCGTTTCGATGACGCCGCAGGCCGACGCGTTGATGACTGAAGTGACGCCTCCGGACTGGGCGTAGAAAGCGTTTTTGACGGTCATGTTCTCCCCTTGCAGATCAAGAATGAATTTTCTGGCGCCAAAGCGGGATTCTTATCGGAGGCCTCCTCTAGCATGTATAGTCCGTTTCGGGGCAAATAGCCATTTTTTCGATATCAGCCCGCAACGCCCAGAGCCTTGAAAATCGCGTTCCTGATTTCGTCGACGCTGCCTATCCCGGGGATCTTGACGTATTGCGGGGCTCTCGCGTCGGCTTTTGCAGCCCAGCCGGAATAATAGTCGACGAGCGGTCTGGTTTGGGAATGATAGACTTCCAGTCTTTTCTTGACCGTTTCCTCCCTGTCGTCTTCGCGCTGGATCAGGGCTTCTCCCGTCACGTCGTCCAGTCCTTCCGAGCGGGGCGGATTGTACAACACATGATAGGTTCTACCCGAGGGGAGGTGGACGTGCCGGCCGCTCATGCGCTTCACGATTTCCTCGTCCGGCACGTCGATCTCGACCACGTAATCGACATCGATTCCGGCTTCCTTCATCGCCTCGGCCTGGGGAATGGTTCGGGGAAACCCGTCCAGAAGGAATCCGTCGCTGCAGTCGGGTTGGGCTATCCTGTCCTTCACGAGGCCGATGCAAATGTCATCCGAGACGAGCTTGCCCGAATCGATGATCTTCTTTGCTTCCAGTCCCAGGGGCGTTCCGGCCGAGACGGCCGCCCTCAGCATGTCGCCCGTCGAAATCTGCGGGATGCCGAATTTCTCCTTGATCAGGTTCGCCTGCGTCCCCTTCCCCGCGCCGGGCGGTCCCAGCAATATCATTCTCATTTTTTTTCCTCCATGAAAAAACTCCTGATTTTTGTCAGATCGTCGTGCGTGTCGACGCCGGCATGCGGGGTATCGGACTGGATCAGCCCTATTTTGTATCCGTTCCAGAGCAGGCGCAATTGTTCCAGGGCCTCGAATCTTTCGATCGAAGCGGGCGGAAGGGAGGCATAGGTCCTCAGGAAGCCCGCGCGATAGGCATAGATGCCGATATGCCTGAAGGCCGGGAATCCTTCAGGAAGCGCGCCGCTTTTTTCGGCATCCCGGGCGAAAGGGATTTCTGCGCGGCTGAAATAAAGCGCGTGCCCTTTCCTGTCCAGGACGACCTTGACGATATTCGGATTGCGCATTTCGGTCCAGTCGCGAAGCGGGCAGCAGGCTGTCGCCGCATGGATTTCCCGGTCTTCGTCGAGTTTCGAGGCCACCCCTGAAATCAGCCCGGGATCGATCAACGGCTCGTCTCCCTGGACGTTGACGACGAGGGTGTCGGGAGGCCATGCTGCAGCGACTTCGGCTATCCTGTCCGTGCCCGATGCGTGATCGGGGGAAGTCATGTGTGCCCTGAACCCATGCTGCTCGACGGTGGATAGGATGGCCTCGTGATCGGTTGCGACCCATACTTCCCTTGCCCCGCTTTCCCTGGCGCGCCTGGCGACATGCACCACCATCGGGATGCCTTCGATTTCGGCAAGCGGTTTGCCGGGCAGCCTGGATGAGGCGAATCTCGCCGGGATGACGGCAACGAAATCGGCCATTCAGACTTCTTCTTCAGGGGGGAGCTTACGCGCCTCCTCTTCCAGCATCACGGGGATGCCGTCCCTGACGGGGAAGGCGATCCTGTCCGGTTTGCAGACCAGTTCCTGGATTGCCTTCTTGTAAACGAGCGGGCCCTTGCAAAGGGGGCAGACGAGAATGTCGAGCAGTTTAGGATCCATCCTTTTTTCCCAAGGTTTTGACAATCAGTTCGACGAGGGCGGTATCGACTTCTGCCCTGACAGGCAAATACCAGCATTTTCCCGGAGCGAATCCCCTACATTTTATAGCATCTTTTTCCGTCATGAGAATGATGTCGCAGGCTTCGAACCCGAGATCCTTTTGCGTGTAGGGATGATGGTCCGGAAAGGCATGGGGAATGAATGACAATCCGAGCGCTGAAAGATGGGAAAAGAAGCGCTCGGGGTTGCCTATGCCAGCCATCGCATGAATTCTTTTTCCTGAAAATTCTTTGGATTTCGCCGAAATTTTCGGATGATCGAGGCTGATGAAGACATTTCCGGAAAGCGTCATGGGGTATTCCGGGACGGTGAGATCCAGGTCCATGCCTTTGCCGTTGAACACGACGGCGTCGACTTTTTCCAACCGGCTCAAGGGTTCGCGCAAAGGGCCTGCAGGAAGCAGAAAGCCGTTTCCGAATCCTTTCCCGGAATCGATCACGGCAATTTCGAAATCCCTTTGCAGCGCGTAATGCTGGAGGCCGTCGTCGGCTATCAGGATATCGCATTCCGGATTCGCTTCCAGAAGCTTTTGCGCAGCCTCAGCCCTTTTTCTTCCCACCCATACGGGGAATCCGGATTTCCTCAGCAATATCGGCTCGTCGCCGACGAGTTCCGGATCGCTCGACGTTTCCACGCAAACCGGATTTTGCGCATTGCCGCCGTAGCCGCGGCTGATGATGCCGGGATGAAATCCCCTCGATGAAAGATTTTCGGCGAGCGCCACGGCGAGCGGCGTTTTTCCGCTTCCGCCTGCGGTGATGTTGCCGACGATCACGACAGGCACGGGCAGTTTTATTGATTCAAGGAAGCCTTGTCTGTAGAGGGATCGCCTGATCAGTGAGAGCAGTCCGAAAACCAGGCTGAAAGGCAGGAGCAGGAAGCGGCACGGGGAAAGCCAGCACCCTTGTTGGAGCATCACTGGGTTTGCGTCGTGAAGGTGATATGGGTGTAACCGGCAATCCTGGCCGCTTCCATGACATTGACGACGGACTGATGCGTCGATTTCGCATCGGCATTGATGACGATGACCGGATCCTTCTGGTCGCCTGCAGCCTTTCTCAGGGCGAGGCTCAATGCATCGATCGCACCGGAAGAGACGGGGGTGTCATTCACCATGTAATGCCCCTGTGCATCGACCGTGACATTGACGGGATTCGGTGCCTTGAGCGGCTTATCAGCGGAAGCTTCGGGAAGGGTGATCTTGAGCTCGCCGAACCTGGAATAGGTGGTCGTGACCATCAGGAAAATCAGGATGACGAGGAGGACGTCGATCAGGGGCACCAGATTGATCTCGGGCTCTTCCCGGTATTTGCCGCGCCGGAAGTCCATGTCAGCCCTGACGTTCGCCGTGAACGATTTCGATCAGCTTGGTCGCTTCCTGTTCCATTTCAACCACGAGCGATTCGATTTTTCCCCGGAAATGGCGATAGAAAATCATGCTTGGAATGGCAACCGCCAGGCCGAAGGCGGTATTGTAGAGCGCAACGGAAATGCCGTGAGCGAGCATGGTCGGATTGGCTCCGCTTGCCGATTGCGATCCGAAAAGCTCGATCATGCCGATCATCGTGCCGAACAGTCCGAGGAGAGGGCTGATCGAGGCAATCGTGCCCAATGTGGTGAGGAAACGCTCCATGTCGTGAACGGCAATTCTTCCCGCCTCCTCGATGGCTTCCTTCATCACTTCCCTCGGGTTTCTCGCGTTCTTCAGCCCTGCAGCCAGCACATGGCCCAGCAGCGGGGCGTCCTTTGCGGAGAGCTTCGATATCAGGTCGGGCGTGACCCCGTTTTTCCTGAATTCCTGAACGATTTTCGGCAGAAGCGTCTTGGGGGCGATGGCGCCCTGCCTAAGCGAGATCAGGCAGTAGACGATGATCATCACCGACAAGAGGGATGCAACGAGAATCAGCCAGATCGGCCAGCCGGCGGCTTCAATGATGGTAAGCACGAATTCCTCCAAGAATAGGCCGATACTTTAGCCTGCAAAGCGGGTTTCGGCAAGATGGAAGATAACCTTCGAATATTAAAAGAATTTTCATCTGTCCACATTTTCTGTGGATAACTTTGTTCGTAACTCAGTTTTTTCGGACTTAAGTAACCCCCCTGTAAGGTTTTTATCAGTGCGGTTCAAATTTTGAGCAGTCATTTTTTTTATAATAAACAAATAGATAAAAAAATAATGATGAATGCTGTATTGATTTTGAAGAATCAATACGATTTTGTTAACGATGTTGAGATAAAATGACGAGGATGAACGCGATCATGTCAGTCAGCGAGCTCAACCGTTCCGTCAGGCAATGGATAGAGCAGGGCTTCCCTTTGATGTGGGTGGCCGGGGAGATTTCGAATTTCACGAGGGCTTCTTCAGGCCATTGGTATTTCTCGCTGAAGGACGAATCGGCTCAAGTGCGCTGCGTCATGTTCCGTCAGAAGAACCAGTTCCTGGACTGGATGCCTGTTGATGGCATGCAGGTCGAAGCGAGGGCGCTGGCGACGCTTTACGAAGCGAGAGGCGATTTCCAGCTGGGCGTCGAGGCATTGAGAAAGTCGGGGCAGGGTGCCGCATTCGAGGCCTTCGTCAGGCTCAAGGAAAAGCTGAGCAAGGAAGGGTTTTTCGATTCTCAACGCAAGCAAAAAATTCCTCTTTTCCCGAAAAAAATCGGCATCGTCACTTCGCCTCGGGCCGCCGCCCTTCATGACATCCTTAAGACGCTGAAAAGGCGCATGCCTTCGATCCCCGTCGTGATCTATCCTGCAGCGGTCCAGGGCGAGGGCGCGGCAGAACAGATCGCGGCAGCTTTGGGAAAGGCGGCCTGGCACCGCGCCTGCGACGTGCTGATTCTGGCAAGGGGGGGCGGGAGCATGGAAGACATTTCGGCGTTCAACACGGAAATCGTCGCCTGCGCGATGGCAAGCTGCCGCATTCCCATTCTTTGCGGCGTGGGACATGAAACGGATTTCACCATCGCCGATTTCGTCGCCGATCTCAGGGCGCCCACGCCGACAGGCGCTGCGGAACTCGCGAGCCCCGACCGGGAAGAGCTGGGGAGAAGGCTTTCCATCGCGCACGCGAGATTGGGGAGAATGATGCAGCATATGCTCGGGTCAAGCATGCAGCATGTCGATCATCTCGGCAGGCGGATTGTCCATCCCAGGGAAAAAATGGGCAACCAGCTTTCGCAATTGCGCCATCTTTCAGCGAGGCTCGATGCGGCCTGGTCGCGAAGGCTGGAGCAGCACCTTTGGCAGTTCAGGCATCTGGAGCAGCGGCTTTCAAAGCCCGATTTTTCGTCGAGAGCGAAAAGGGTGGAAGAGTCGGGAACGAGATTGGGTGCCTCGATTTCGGGGCGGCTTCGGGAAACAAGGGCTGCGTTGCTGAAATGCGCTGCCCATCTCGAGCATCTCAATCCGGGATCCGTCCTGGCCAGGGGTTACAGCATGGTTCAGAACAGCAAGGGGGAGATCGTGAGCGAGGCCTCCCGGCTATCGGTCGGGGAGGCAGTTTGCATCACTTTCGGCCAAGGCTCGGCGCAGGCCGAAATCCTGTCTAGGGATCAATGCAGCTGATAGGCTGAATTCGCGGAAAAATCGAGCTTGTCGAAAATCAGGCCGATCATCAGGTTGCCGTTTTCCGATTTCGAGATCCTGCATATCCTGGCCTTGACGTCGAAGCCGATCTCGAGGCGAACATCGATACTCAATCCCTCCTCGATGGGAGGGGGATTCTCCAGTTCGACAAGGGATCCGCCCAGTGAGACATCGTGGGTTTTCAGGTTGACCCTGATGCCGTCAAGCATCGCGAACCCTCTCGAGTGCAAGGGAGAGCGAGGATTTTTCCTTCTTTCGGCGACCTGCATGTCGATCAACTTCCCATTGATAAATAATGCCTTTCTAATAAAGCATGTAATGCTTTTCCCCCTATTAAATGGTAATGGGTGCCGGGTGAAAATGCAACCTTTTTATCCGCCGAGAGTGCGGCTTAGAAAAATATTCGCGTGATGCCCGACATGCTCGTCCAGGCAGTCGAAATGCTGTACGCCTTCCATGCTTCTCAGCCAGGTCAATTGCCTTTTCGCGAGCTGCCTGGTTGCGGCTATGCCTTTCTCGATCAATTCCTTCCTGCCGAATTCCCCGTCGAGATATTGCCAAGCCTGGCGGTATCCCACGGTGCGCATGGCGGGCATGGAAGGATCGAGGCTTTCGAAGGTTTGCCTGAGCCATTCCGTTTCCTCGATCAAGCCGTGCTCCAGCATGGCCAGGAAGCGACTTTCGATCCGCTTGTGCAATACCGATCTTTCAGAAGGCACCAGCGCGATGCGGATGAAATCCGGACGGGGTTCCTGTTTCTTCTGCGCAATCAGTCTGGACATGGGGATTCCTGCGATCATCCAGATTTCGAGCGCCCGCTGTATTCTCTGCGCATCGGTGGGCTCGAGCCTTGCCGCCGTTTCCGGGTCGATTTCCGCAAGCGCCTTGTGCACCCCGGGCCATCCCCCCTTTCTTGCCATGTCGTCGATCTGCGCCCTCACGGTCGGATCGGCCCGGGGAAGCTCGTCCAGTCCTTCCGAGAGCGCCTTGAAATAGAGCATCGTCCCCCCGACGAGGAGCGGGATTTTCCCTCTTTCCATGATTTCCGAAATGAGCCTTTTTGCGTCTTCCTGGAATTTCCCCGCCGAATAGCGTTCCACAGGCTCGATGATGTCGATCAGGTGATGACGGACGGTCGAGCGGATTTCCCGGTCCGGTTTGGCCGTGCCGATATCCATATGCCGGAAAACCAGGGCCGAATCCACGCTGATGATCTCGACAGGGAAGCGTCCGGCGAGCTCGATGGCCGCAGCGGTTTTGCCGCTTGCAGTGGGGCCCATGAGGAAAATCGGCTTCATTTTCCCCGCATGAAGAGCTTGTCGAGCTCTGAAAGCGTCATCTGGAACCAGGTCGGGCGTCCATGATTGCACTGGCCGGAGCGCTCCGTTTGCTCCATTTCCCTCAAAAGCGCATCCATTTCATGGAGAGTGAGCATCCGCTTCGCTCTCACTGCCCCATGGCAGGCCATTGTTGCGAGCAGTTCATTCCTTTTTTCCGCGACGGCCCTCGTTGCACCGTATTCCATGATTTCCTTCAGTACCGCGCGGGCGAGCGGCATGGCGTCGGCATTCTTGAGCAGCGCTGGAACGGCCCTGACGACGATCGTGGTGGGAGAAAGGGGGGAAATGTCGAAGCCGAGTTCGAGCAGGAGATCGCGGTTTTCCTGTGCCGTTTCGGACTCCAGGGGCGTCGAGGAAAACGTTGCGGGCACGAGAAGCGGCTGCATCGGAAACTGGCCTGAAGAGGTTTTCAGCTTTTCGTAAACGACGCGCTCGTGGGCGGCATGCATGTCGACCACGACGAGTCCCTGGCTGTTCTGGGCCAGGATATAGACGCCGCTGAGCTGGCCTATTGCGAAACCGAGCGGAAAATCTTCGGCTGCGGCCGGTTTTTCTTCAAAGTGCTGCTCGAAGAGCTTTTCGTAAAAGGCGACCCCCAGGTCCATCTTCTTCTGCACGGGATAGGCGACTGGAATTTCCCTTGTCGTTGCAGGCCTCAAAGCGACGGGAGGGGAAAGCCCCTTTTCCAGGGCATGGAAGACGAACTGATGGACTGCGCGGGATTCCCTGAAACGGATCTCGGTTTTGGCGGGGTGGACATTGACGTCGATTTCCCCGGGCGAAATGGTGAGGAAAAGCGCGAATGCAGGGTGCCGCTGATGATGCAGCACATCCTGATAGGCCTGTTTCAGCGCATGATTGAGCAGCTTGTCCCTGACGAAGCGTCCGTTGACGAAGAAAAACTGCGCATCCCGGGTCGACGAGGAATAGACGGGCCTCGCCGCCATGCCCCTGATGGAAAGCCCTGAGGAGGATTCTTCCACTGAAAATGCGGCTTCAGCGAATTCGTTCCCGAGGATCTCCGAAATCCTTCCCTCGAGCGTCGAGGCGGAATACTGCTGCAGGGCTTTCCCGTTGTGCTGAAGGCTGAATGCCGTGCCTGGACTAGACAGGGCGATACGCCTGAACACGTCCAGGCAATGGGAAAATTCCGTCGCTGCGGACTTCAGGAACTTGCGCCTTGCAGGCGTGTTGAAATAGAGGTCGGAAACTTCGACGGTCGTTCCTGTTGCTCGGGAAGAAGGAACGGGGTCGGGGCTGTTCGAGCCGATTTTCCAGCCGTGATCTTCGCTCGCCATTCGGCTGAAGAGTTCGAGTTTCGATACGGCAGCGATGCTGGCGAGCGCTTCTCCCCTGAAGCCCAGGCTCCGTATGCTGTGCAGTTCCTCAAGCGTCGAGATTTTGGAGGTGGCGTGCCGCCTGAGCGCCAGCGCCAAATCTTCCCTGGCGATCCCCTTGCCGTTGTCGGCAACCCTGATCAGCTTCGTTCCGCCTTCCTGCAGGTGCACCGAAATGGACGTCGCGCCGGAGTCGAGGCTGTTTTCGAGCAGCTCCTTGAGCGCGGACGCAGGACGCTCGACCACTTCTCCAGCGGCGATCTGGCTGACCAGGAGATCGGGTAAAATTTTGATGGATCCCATGGCCGAATTTTACATGGGAACAGGCATAATATGAATTTTGGAGGACACATGCGAGAATTCTGGGATACCCGCTACGGCGGCGAGCATTATCTTTTCGGCACCGAGCCCAACGCCTTTCTGGTTTCGCAACGATTCCGCTTTCATCCCGGGCAGCATGTGCTCGCCGTTGCGGACGGCGAAGGGAGAAATGGCGCGTGGCTGGCCGCGCAGGGCCTCGACGTCTTGTCCGTGGATTTTTCGCCTATCGCGCAGGAAAAGGCGAAAAGGCTTGCAGGGGATCTTCCGATCCGGTTCGAACTCGCCGATCTCACCACCTGGGATTGGGGAATGGAGCGGTTCGACGTCATCGTGGCGATCTTCATCCAGTTTGCAGGGAAGGAAGCGCGGGAGAAGATGTTCCAGGACATCAAAGCGGCATTGAAGAAGGGCGGGTTGCTGATTCTGGAAGGCTACACGCCCAAACAGCTGGAATACAAAACCGGCGGGCCTTCGCAGCTTGAAAACCTCTATACCGAAATGATTCTCAGGGAATCCTTTTCGGACTTCGAAATACTTCATATCGAGTCCCGCGAAGCCTTCGTCGACGAGGGGGAAGGGCACAGCGGGCGCTCCGCCCTCGTCGATCTCGTCGCAAGAAAGCCTTGAAGAAAGCCTACCTGAATACCCTGTACCGGGCTATCGTTTCGGGAGAGCCCGTCGACATCCGCATAGGAAAGCATCATGACAGGCTCGACAGGCTGCTTGAAGGCAGGCCCTGGGCCTTCATTTCCGCGTGCAATCCCGGATCGGTCTTGAGCGAAGACAATGCGGTCAGGCAGGCGAGGCTGATCGGAATGCTCGACAGTCTGGGTTATCCGCATCATCCTGGAACCGGCATCCCCCTTGAGGGGGATTGGCCACCGGAAATGAGCCTGATCGTCACGGGAATCGGCGAGAATGAGGCGATCGATATCGGGCGGAAATTCGGCCAGAATGCGATCGTCTGCGGAGAAGGCGGGGAAAAAGCGCGCCTGGTATGGATTTCATGAAAGGCTTTTGGACACGATCTCGTAAGTATCCTTCGAAAGCCCCGGCGCATCGAGCAGCTTTTCCAGGCTCGATTTCATCATTCCGCTTCTCGAAGGTTCGATCTTCCTCCACCGGGAAAATGCAGTGACGAGCTTTGCCGCAACCTGGGGATTCAGCTTGTCCAGGGTCAGCACCCATTCCTGAACGAATTCGTAGCCTTCAGGGGTGTGGAAATGAAGCGGGTTGGCGTGGGCGAAGGCGCCGATAAGCGCTCTCACCCGGTTCGGGTTCTTGGCGTCGAAAACCTTGTGTGAAACGAGCTGCTTCACCGTTTTCAGCGTTCCCGGCAGGCTCGAAGTCGCCTGGATCGTGAACCATTTGTCGAGGACCAGGGCGTCCTTTTTCCAGCGCTCGTAAAATGCATGGAGTGAAAAGCTTCTTTCAGGACAGTCCTGCCCCGACAGGGCCTGCAGCGCGGCGAGGCTATCCGTCATATTTCCCGATTTCGCGAACTGTTCGTGGCAGACGGCAATGATTTCCTGGTCCGGGCTTGCCATCAAGAAACCCAGGCAGAGATTCCTGAGGGATCGCATTCCCGCATCTTTGGCCGGGATGCGGTAGGTGCCGAGAAAATGTTCCTTCAAGGCTTCTGCAAGCGCAATCCTTGCCGATTGCCTGCCGCGATGGATCGCTTCGGGGTCGAACGATTCGATTTCTTCTGCAATTTCCGATTCCGTGGGCAGCGTGAGCATGAGGCTCCTGAAGGAGGGATCGGCGGAATCGTTCAGGATTTTTCTCATGGCCTCGATGATGCGCCCATCCAGAATGCTTTCCGATTTCTTCGAAAGACCGACAAGCGATTTCATCACGAGCCGCTGTCCCGCATCCCAGCGGCTGAATGAATCCGTGTCGTGCATCATGAGAAAGGCGAGGTCGTCGTCCGAATAGGGGAATTCGAGCCTGACCGGCGCTGAAAATCCGCGCAATAGGGAGGGAACGGGAGGATGGTCTATTCCCGTGAAGGTGAAGGATTCTTCCTTTTTCCTGATTTCAAGGAGGCGGCAAGATGTGCCTTTTGTGGCTTCATTGTCGAGCTGAAGTTCGAATGCTTCGCCATTCCTGTTCAAAAGGCCGATTTCCACGGGGATGTGGAAAGGCGCTTTTTCCGCCTGCCCCGGGGTGGGCGGGCAGGACTGGGTGAATTTCAGGGTATAGGTGCCTTTCGCGCCGTCATAGCAGGATTCGACTTCGATTTTCGGCGTGCCTGCCTGCGTATACCATAACCTGAACTGGGAAAGGTCGATGCCGCTCGCGGCTTCCATGGCTTTCACGAAATCTTCCGTCGTGACCGCGCATCCGTCGTGGCGCCTGAAATATTCGTCTATCCCCGCCCGGAATCCCGCTTTGCCGAGAATCAGCCTGATCATCCTGACCACCTCGGCTCCCTTCGAATAAACCGTTGCCGTATAGAAGTTGCTGATCTCGATATAGGATTCAGGCCGCACCGGATGCGCCATGGGGCCTGCGTCCTCGGCGAACTGGAAGGCCCTGAGGTTGCGAACGTCGCGTATGCGCTTGACCGCCCTGGAATTCATGTCGGACGAGAATTCCTGGTCCCTGAATACCGTCAATCCTTCCTTGAGGGAGAGCTGGAACCAGTCCCTGCAGGTGACCCGGTTTCCCGTCCAGTTGTGGAAATATTCGTGCCCGATCACGCTTTCAATCGCTTCGAAATCGGAATCCGTGGCTGTTTCCTCGGTGGCGAGCACATACTTCGCATTGAAGATGTTGAGGCCCTTGTTCTCCATGGCCCCCATGTTGAAGTCCGATACCGCGACGATCATGTACCGGTCGAGATCGTAGGAAAGGCCGAAATGCTTTTCGTCCCATTCCATCGCCCGCTTGAGGGAAATCATGGCGTGGCTGCATTTGTGGAGATTGCCAGGCTCGGTATAAATCTGCAGCAGCACCCGGCGCTTTTTCAGGGTGACGAATTCGCCCTCGAATTTCTCGAGATTCCCCGCAACAAGGGCGAAAAGATAGGAAGGCTTGCGGTAGGGGTCGACCCACTTGGCCCAATGCCTGTGCTTGTCGTAACTGCCCTCGCCGACAAGGTTTCCATTGGAGAGCAGTATCGGGCATTGGTGTTTCGACGCGATGATCGTCGTTGTATAGCGCGACATGATGTCGGGGCGGTCCGGGAAATAGGTGATTTTCCTGAATCCCTCCGCTTCGCATTGCGTCAGATAGTTGCCGTTGGAGCGGTAAAACCCCATCAGTGAGGTGTTCGATTCCGGATGAATGGCGTTGACGATTTCCAGGGTGAATTCGTCCGGAACCTCGTGTATCGTCAAGCCTTCCTCGTCCAGGAAATAATCCCCGGGCGCGAGCGATTTGCCGTTGAGCGCGATTTCCTCAAGCTCGAGTTCCAGCCCGCAAAGCTGCAGAACGCTTTGCGGGTTCGATGCATTCCTCGATACCAGCATCCTCGAATGGACCCGGGTATGGTTGTCGTGGATGTCGATGCGAAGATCGACCTGGTCGACGAGGAAAGGGGGAGGGGAATAGTCCTTCAGATAAATGGTCTTGGGATTGGACATGTCGATTCGCTTTATGGTTTTTCGAGGCTGATTCGGCCTATTTTCCCGGCTCTGAACTCCTGCAGGAAGAGTTTCGCCGCCTTATCCAGGTCGACGGATCCGCCGGATTTCAGGCAGCCGCGGCGACGTCCGATTTCCTCAAGGAGTTCCAGTCCTTCGCCTGGCAGGGATTCAATCCGGTAGCGCGCCTTGAGCAGATCAGGGTAGTTCATGATGAGATAGCCTGCGGCATATTTCGCAACCTCGACGGCATCCATGGCGTTTTTCCCGATTGCGCCAGTTGCAGCAAGATGGTAGCCGCAGTCCTCCGTTTCGAATTTCGGCCAGGTGATGCCCGGGGTATCGACGAGCAGGAAGTCTTTCTTGAGCTCTATTTTCTGCTGCGCCTTCGTCACTGCGGGCTCGTCCGCAACCTTGGCGGTTTTTTTTGCAGCGAGCTGGTTGATCAGGGTCGATTTGCCGACATTGGGTATGCCCAGGATCATGGCGCGCAAAGGCTTGAGTACCGTGCCACGATGGGGGGCGAGTTTCTTGCAAAGACCGGGAACCATTTTTGCCGCTGAAGGCTGCGTCATCGAAAGCGCGACTGCAGCCATGCCCTTTTCCTTTTCCAGGCTCGAAACCCACAATGCGGTCACCTCGGGATCGGCGAGATCGCACTTGTTCAATATCCTGAGGCAGGGCTTTTTATCCCTGATCGAATGGATGAGGGGATTCTCGCTCGACCTGGGGAGCCTCGCATCCAGCACCTCGATGACGACATCGATCTCCGGCATGGCGTCGACGATTTCCCGCCTTGCCTTGTTCATGTGCCCGGGGTACCACTGGATGCTCATTCGGCTAGATGACCTTGGAATACTTGACCTGATTTTCGTCCGAGGCGAGGTATTTGTCGAAAACCATGCAGATGTTGCGGATCAGCAGGCGCCCCTTGGGGCTCACCCTGATGAAATCCTTTTCGAGTGCGACGAGCCCTTCCTTTTCGTATTCCCTGAGCCCATTCAATTCGTTTTCGAAGTATTCGTCGAAACGGATGGAGAATTTCGATTCAAGATCCGTTTTGGCCAGTGCGAAGTGGCACATCAGCGCCTGGATGATGTCGCGTCTTGCCAGATCGTCGCGCGTCAGAACAAGACCGCGCATGACGGGCAATTCTTTCCTGTCGATGCGTTCGTAATAGTCTTCGAGCGACCTGAAATTCTGGGCATAGGTCGGCCCGATCTTGCCTATGGCGCTCACGCCGAGGGCGACGAGATCGCAATCCGCATGGGTGGAATAACCCTGGAAATTGCGATGCAGTTTTCCCTTTTTCTGGGCGATCGCGAGTTCATCCGAAGGTTTGGCAAAATGGTCCATGCCGATGTAGACGAAGCCCGCCGAGGTGAGCTTGCGAATGGTTTGATTCAGTATTTCGAGCTTCTCGCCGGGGGAGGGCAGATCCTTCTCGTTGATCCGCCTTTGTGGCTTGAATACCAGGGGAAGGTGCGCGTAATTGTAAATCGAAAGCCTGTCGGGTTCCGCTTCGATCACCTTTTCCAGCGTATTCATGAATCCCTGGAGATTCTGTTTGGGGAGCCCGTAAATGAGGTCTATGCTGACGGACTTGAACCCTTCGCGTCTGGCCGCATGGATGACACGCAGGGTTTCTTCTTCGGCCTGTATCCTGTTGACGGCAAGCTGAACCTTCGGGTCGAAATCCTGGACGCCCAGGCTGATCCTGTTGAATCCGATCGCAGCAAGGGTGGAGATGGTTTTATCGTTCACCTTGCGCGGATCGATCTCGATCGAATATTCCCCGTCTTCGACCAGCCTGAAATGCTTTCCAATCTTGCCCATCAGACTGCCCATTTCTTCGTCCGAAAGGAAAGTCGGCGTGCCGCCTCCCCAGTGCAATTGTTCTATGGGGGAATCGCCGCCGAAGAGTTCGCCCTGCATTTCGATTTCCCTGTACAGGTAGCCGAGATACTCGGCTGCCTTGGATCTGTCCTTGGTGATCACCTTGTTGCAGGCGCAGTAATAGCAAACCGTGTTGCAGAAAGGCAGATGAACATAAATCGAAAGCGGCTGGGTTTTGTCGCGTTTCTTGACCCATGAACTGTAATCTTCGGGGGTGAAGGCATTGACGAATCGGTCCGCCGTCGGGTAGGAAGTGTAGCGCGGGCCGTTCCGATCCAGCCGCCTGATCAGGTCGATATCCACTTCGAGTGGCGGGAATGCTTCGCCGGAATGCATGTTTGCTCCTGTAGGAAAACTTGTCATTATGGATAATTGTATAATGAAACGATTTGATCTAAATCATAATCCATGTCCCATTTGACCATCAAACGAAGGAATCGATCTTGAAAGAAGGCAATATCCTGAATCAGCTCAAGGTGGTCTGCTCCCTTTGCAGCCTGCGGGAGCTTTGCTTGCCCATCGGCTTCGGCCCGGCGGAACTGCAGCAGCTCGATGTCCTGACCGGGAGCAAGCGGCACGTGAAGCGCGGGGAATATCTTTACCGTACCGGCATGCCTTTCGCTTCGATCTATGCCATAAGGGGCGGTTTTTTCAAAACTTCCATATTGCATGAAGACGGCAGGGAGCATGTCACGGGATTCCACATGATGGGGGACATCATGGGGCTGGATGCGATCAGCACGGACATGCATGGCTGCGACGCAGTTGCCCTGGAGTATAGCGAAATCTGCGAGATTCCTTTCGAAAGGCTATCCGAACTCAGCATGACGATGCCCGTATTGCGGCATAACCTGCACAAGGTCATGAGCCGCGAGATCGCCTTCGATCACGAAGTCATGCTGATGCTCGGCAAGATGCGCGCGGAAGAGAGGCTGGCCGCCTTCCTGCTCAACCTTTCCCAACGTTTTTCGGCGAGGGGCTATTCGGCAGCGAGTTTTCAGCTGAGGATGACCCGCGAGGAAATCGGCAGCTATCTCGGTCTGAAGCTCGAGACCGTGAGCCGGATCTTTTCCAAGTTCCAGGATGAGGGGCTGATCGCGGTGCAGAAGAAGCTGATCGAACTCAAGGACGAAAACGGCCTGAAGCGCCTGCTCGGCTCCCTAGCTTGAAAGCCCGCCCTGTCTGAGCATGGCTTCGATTTCGGCTTCCGCAGCGAGCCAGTGCGCGAGATCGTCCGCGCTTCCTTCGGAGCCGAACTTCTCGGCGCGGTAATAGGCTGCATCGGCGATCATGCTGTGGCGGATTTCAGGGCTGATCTGGGGGTCTTTCTTCGCCTTCGAGGCCGTTTTCTTAGGCGCTGCTTCGACGACTTCAGCGGTTTTCGCAGCAGTCCTGCGTTTAGGCTTTTCGGTCGTCACTTCCGCTTTTTCCATCATGCGTCTCCGTTTATCGATTATGGACGATCTAAAGATTAGTCCAGCCCAATGATAAAATCAAATTGTGACAGCAATTTTAAGTCCGGATTAAATAATGAAGGCTATAATCCGAACTTCGACAGCAAGGGGAGAAAGTGCGAATGAAGGCATCGACAGTTTGGGCGAGACCGACCCGGTTTCTTCATTTTGGACTTGCAACGACCGTGACGTTCCAGCTCCTGTTGAGCCTTGTGATGGAAGCCCCTGAAGCAGGGCGGACCAGGAGCGCGATCGAGTCGCTTTCCTTCGAAACCCACGAATGGGTCGGCATGACCGCCCTCGCCGTCGTGGTCGCTCACTGGATATGGAGCATTTCCGCGCGCGACAACAGCAACATCAGAACCCTTTTCCCATGGGGAAAGGACGGGCTGGCCTCCGTGATGAGCGATCTGCGTGAACTCAAGAGCATGAGGCTTCCCGAGGGAGGGGGCAGGGGAGGGTTGCCCGGATTCGTGCACGGACTCGGGTTTCTTGCCGCAACGGCCATGGCGTTGACCGGAGGCATCCTCTTCTTTATTCTGCCCGAGGACGGATCGAAGAATGAATGGGCTGAAATTTTCCATCATATTCATGGCTTCATCGCCAATTTCGTCTGGGCCTACTGGGGCGGGCATCTCGCTGTGGCCGTCTTCCACAAGAAAATGGGGCATGACACGGTGAAGAACATGTTCGACCTCAGTTGATGTCGCTTTACTGGCACGACTACGAAACATTCGGCACAGACCCGGCAAGGGACCGGCCTGCACAATTCGCAGGAATCCGCACGGACGAGGAACTGAACATCGTCGGCGACCCGCTCGTCATTTACTGCAAACCCGTTCCCGATACCCTGCCCCAGCCCGAATCCTGCCTCGTGACGGGCATCACGCCGCAAAAGGCGCTCGGGGATGGTCTCAACGAGGCTGAATTCGCCGGAAAAATAGAACGGGAACTCGCCTTTCCCGGGACATGCGGCGTGGGTTACAACAGCGTGCGCTTCGACGACGAATTCACCCGGCATTTGCTTTACAGGAATTTCTTCGATCCCTATGCGAGGGAATGGCAAAACGGCTGCTCGAGATGGGACATCATCGACATGATGCGGCTGATGCGGGCTTTCAGACCGGAAGGGATACAATGGCCGGAAGGCCCTGACGGAAAACCCAGCTTCAGGCTGGAGGATCTGACCGGGGCGAACGGCATTGTCCACGAAGCAGCCCACGATGCGCTGTCTGACGTGAGGGCGACGATTTCCTTGGCGAGGCTCGCAAAAGAAAAACAGCCCAAACTCTACGACTATGTTTACCAATACCGGGACAAGCGGCTCGTTGCAGGGCTTCTCGCCCTGCGTGTTCCCCTCGTGCATGTCTCATCGATGTATCCTTCCGAATACGGCTGCACTGCACTCGTCTTGCCGGTCGCCAGGCATCCTGTCAACAGGAACGAGGTGGTCGTGTTCGACCTGAGATCCGATCCTTCGGATCTTCTGAATCTGGATGCGGCAGAGATCAGGCGCAGGCTTTTCACGCCGAAAGACCAGTTGGATGCCGAAAGGATCCCCCTCAAGACCATCCATGTCAACAAGTGCCCGGTTGTCGCAACGGAAAAGCTGCTCACCCCGGAAATCGCTCAAAGGCTCTCGATAGACGTCGGCAAAAGCCATGAGCATGCCGAAATGCTCGGGTCCGCCCGCGGGCTGGGAGAGAAAATGACTGAAGTCTTTTCCGGAATCGAGCGGCCATTGCAGACAGATCCTGATCTTTCCCTCTACAGCGGCGGATTTTTTTCGAATGCCGATCGGGTCAAGATGGAAATCCTGCGCGCTTCCCCTCCCGAAAAACTGAAAGGGCTGGAATTGGAATACGACGATCCCAGAATTCCTGAAATGCTTTTCCGCTACCGGGCGAGGAATTATCCGGAAACGCTTTCCCCTTCGGAGAAGGGAAAATGGGAAGCATTCTGCGAGAGCAGGCGCGACGTGCAGGCCTATCTTGAAAGGATAAAAGCCCTGAGGCTTGCAGGAAGAAATCCTGCAATTCTCGACGCGCTCGAAGCATGGGCGCTCAAAGCCTGAATACTTCCATGCCCAGGTCGCCCACCGAATCGAGCGTGGCCTGGCTGGTGATGACCGCGACGCTCGCCTGCTCGGGGCCGAGATAGGTCCTGCCTGCTTCGATCAGATCCTCCAGCCTCACCTTCAGCACCCGCTCCCTGAAGCGCTGACGCTGCTCGGCCGTCCTGCCGAAAAGCGCATTGTGGAAGGCCTGTTTGGCTTCCCCCGCGGGTGAGCCGGGTTTGTCCAGGCTGCTGATGACGCCGAGTATCGCTTCCTCGACCTGGCGCCATTCGTGTTTTTCGGAAAGCAGCCATTGCACCGACCGGTCGAAATCCGAAAGCGTGTCGGCGAGCCTGGGGTCGCGGTAGGAATAGAAACGGAAGGCTGCATTGTCCGAATCCTGCCCCGCACCGCCGCCATAGGCGCCGCCTTGTTCCCTGATCGCCCTGTGGAGGAATCCGTTCCTCAGGAACCCCCCGAGAACGGCCAGTGCTGCCGCGTGGGGATGTTCGCTGGGCACGGTGGGGTAGGCTTTTGCGCAGAAATTGACCTGGGTATTGGCGACCCAAAGCGCTTTCACCTGGAAGCGCGCAGAAGGGGGGGAGAAGGCCCTATGGCTGCCTTGAGATCCGCCCTCCTTCCACTTCGCATCCAGGTCTTCCTTCAGATGCCGCCTTTTTTCCGCCTCTCCCACCACCAGAAGCTGCCTCGGCGCCTTCAATACGGATTCGTGGATCTTGACGAAAGTGGAAGCGATTTCCTCGATTCTGCCCGATTCATCGAGGCTGTCGTCGAGAACCTTGAGAGATTTGATGCCCCAAAGCCCGTTCAGCCTGTGCATGGCCATTGCGGAAGGGCTCATTCCGCTCGCCGCGGCCGCCATGGCGAGGCTGTGCCCCTGCCCCGTGACGCTCTGCTCCCGGCTTGCCCGCTCCTGGGCGATGATTTCCCGGATGCGGTCAGTTTCGTCGAACCGGGCCGATTCCAGCGTCTCCTTCATCAGCGCGGAAAGCCTGTCGTGGTTGCGCGAAAGCGCTTTGCCCGAAAGGACGAAGTAACCCCTGACATCCTGTTCGTCGTCGATTTTCCCCCTGATCGAGGTATAGGCGTGAATCCCGCCCGTGACGGCGGACTGGAGGGCCTGGGTTTCCAGGTAATTCCTTTCCCCGCTGCCGATTTCGGTCAGGCAGGCGGTGTAATAGGGCAGGAGGCTGAACAACGTTTCGTCGAGATCCGGGAGGTCGGCCACGATCTGCTCGTAGACGAGGCCGTTGGTTCCCTGGTCGAAAAAGGTGGCGCGAAGGTTTCCGGCTTTTTCTTCCATGCCTTGCGGGATCGCAATCTTTTCCGGAATGTCTTCAAGACCGACCTTGGGCAAAATCTCCGGGTCATCCTGCCGGGTCTGGCGCTCCGCGAGCGCCCTGGATTGCTCGATCACGGCGGCTTTTTCCGATTCGGAAAGGCTTTCCTTGATCGCTGCCAGTCTGGCCTTCTCGGCAAGGTTGCGCTTTTCACTCAATTTCGCGTCCGGCTTCAGCGTCAATCTCACCCTGTGCTGGTTGTCGAGCAGGGATTCGAGAACGAGCTTCTTGATGAAATCGGGATCCCTGATTTCGCTTCTGAGTTCTTCCAGAACGGGATCGATGTTGAGGGCGCAAACCGGATCCCCCCGGTGTATTGCGGGAGGAAGGGCGTTCAGGATCAACTGGAGCCCGTAAGGGTGGCCGTCGCCGCTAATTTCTCGCTGGGAAAGTTCGATCTGGTGCAGCGCCGCCTCCACGCTTTCGAACGGCACGCCTTTCTCGGCGACTTCTTGCAGGACGGAAAGAACGAGTTCCTCTGTCCCTTGAGCGTTTTCCGGTTCCGATCCCTCCAGGCCGCAGATGAAACTGATCTCGCGGTTTGAATCATCGAGCCCGCACAACGGCGAGGGTGCGGAGCCGAGCTCTGTGGTTTCAAGGGCGTGCCTCAAGGGAGATGATCCGTTTTCGAGGAGCACGCTGGAAAGCAGGTGCGCCTTGAGGAGGGCCTTGAGGTCGGTGCTTTTGTCCAAAAGCCAGGCCAGGACGACATGCGTCTTGCCGGTCGTTTCGTCGCAGGCATAGCATTCTTCGACCGTCACCTGCGCGCAATAGCGCTTTTCGTCTTCCACCGCGATATGCGCATCCAGTCTTTCGAAGCGGCAAAGCGCCTCTTCATCCATGACCCTGTGGTGCTCGAAGGCCGGGATGTCGCCGTAGGTCATGAACACCGCATTGGAAGGATGGTAATGGGTTTTGTAGAAATGCCTGAGCGCATCAAAGGTGAGATCGGGTATCGATTCCGGATCGCCGCCGCTGTTGTAATGGTAGGTGGAAGTCGGGAAAAGATATTTGCAAAGCGTGTGCCAGAGCGCGTTCACGGGAGAGCTCATCGCCCCCTTCATTTCGTTGTAGACGACGCCCTTGTAGACAAGATCGCTCAGGGGATCTTCGGGCTTCTCGAATTCGATGCGATGCCCTTCCTGGGCGAAATCGAGTTCGTCCAGGCGGGAGAAGAACACGGCATCGAGATAGACTTCCATGAGATTCCTGAAATCCTTCCTGTTCTTGCTCGCGAAAGGGTAGGCAGTCCAGTCGCTGGAAGTGAAGGCATTCATGAACGTATTGAGCGAACGCCTGATCATCATGAAGAAGGGATCCCGCACAGGATAGCGCTCGCTGCCGCACAGCGCGGTATGCTCGAGAATATGCGCGACGCCCGTCGAATCCTTCGGCACGGTGCGCAAGGCGACGAAAAATACATTTTCGGGATTGTCGGCGTTCAGATGGAAATGCTGCGCGCCGGTTTTCCTGTGCCGGTATTCCTCGACCGTGAGATTGAGCGAATCGATCTTCTGGGATCTGAGCCATTCGAAAGCGGGGTGCCGGGTCATGAATATTCCTTTAGTCTATGCAACCATTCTACCGCGGCAAACGGTGGCTGACAAAGCTGGGTTATAATTCCCCAAGATTGTTGC
>JAJZVB010000135.1 GCA_021845885.1 Pseudomonadota bacterium | reverse complement strand
TTATTGGGTGAAATTTGGGTGAATGAATTCACCCAAACAGATCAATCAGAATCAATAAAATCAATTCAACTTATTGATTTTATTGGAGGCGGGGGTCGGAATCGAACCGGCGTCCACGGCTTTGCAGGCCGCTGCATGACCACTCTGCCACCCCGCCACAAGATGCGTCAAGCCCATCATTTTACCAAGATTCCGAGCCATTCACAATAAATCCCCCTCGATTGGCTATTTGACTTCGCCAAACTATATTGAAAACGGAGGTTCGGTGAGGATTTCGAGCGAAATCAGCTTCAATGACCCTGCGCAGTCCACCCTGCTTATCCGGAGTGAACATGGAAACGCTGGACTATTTGAAACTCATGGCTGAAAAAGAGGCATCCGACCTGTTCTTCAGCGTAGGCACGCCTGTCCACATGAAAATCGGCGGAACGACAAGCCCGGTCGATGCGATCCAGCTTCTTCCCGGGTCGACGAGGGAAATGGCCTATTCCCTCATGAACGACATGCAGATCAAGGAATTCGAGGCGACGAAGGAAATGAATCTTGCCATATCGATCAGCGAAATGGGCCGGTTCAGGATCAATGTCTATTTCCAGAGAACGGAAGTCGCCATGGTGGTGAGATTCATCCGGAGCGACATTCCTTCCATCCAGTCCCTCGGTTTGCCGCCCTTTCTCGAGGATCTGGCGATGCTGAGGCGCGGGCTGATTCTCGTGGCGGGCGCAAGCGGTTCGGGAAAATCGACGACGCTCGCCGCCATGATCAATTACCGCAACGAATCCGAGGCCGGGCATATCCTGTGCATAGAAGATCCCATCGAATTCCTGCACAGGCACAAGAAATCGGTGGTCGACCAGAGGGAAGTCGGGATAGACACGGATTCATTCGATGCCGCCCTGAGAAATGCAATGCGCGAAGCGCCCGACCTGATCATGATCGGGGAAATACTCGACCGCCAGACCATGCAGCACGCCATCGCCTACGCGGAAACCGGCCATCTCTGCCTTTCCACGTTGCATTCGAACAATGCCAACCAGGCGATCGACCGCATCCTCAATTTCTTCCCGGAAGGCGCCAGAAGCCAGCTTCTACTGGATCTTTCGCTGAACCTGAAAGCGGTGATCTCGCAAAGGCTGGTCGGTTCCACGGAAGGAAAAAGGGTTCCGGCAGTCGAGATCATGCTCAACACCCCGTATGTTTCCGAGCTGATCAGAAGGGGGAACCTGGAAGAAATCAAGGCGGTGATGGGGAAAAGCTCGGATCCTGGCGTGTGCACATTCGATCAATCGCTTTTCAGACTTTATTCGGAAGGAAAAATCAGCCTGAGCGAGGCATTGAGGAATGCCGATTCGGCAACCGATTTGAAGCTCAGGATCAGGCTCTCCCAGGGGCAGGTCAGGCCGATGCGATCATCATGACGAACACGGCGAGAGACGCCGCGCTCAGAACCAGAACGCTTGCAGCGGCGCAATCCTTGGCCAGACGCACGAATTCCGCCTTTTCGGGATGGAGACCGTCCAGGGCATGCTCCAGGGCGGTATTGAAGAGTTCCGCTGCAAGAACGAGGCCGATCATGACCACGACAAGCGCGGACCAGAAAAGGGCAGGACGCAGAAGAATCAGCGAAGCGAGCGCAGCAATCGCTGCGACCATCTGGATGCGGAAGCTGGATTCATTCTTCAATGCGAAAAGGATCCCTTTCAGGGCGCAATTCAGGCGGAAAAGAAAGCCTTTTCCCTTCATTTCACGCATGGGATCCAGGCCGTGTCGTCATCCCATAAAAGGGCCCCTTCGGCAATTTCGGTGCCATTCACCTGGTGCGGATAGCGTCCTGGATCGCTGATTTTCACCCTGATCCTTTCCCCATCGGCCTGCATAACCGTACCCCGGATCCAGTCGGTCTCCGCAATGCCTTCGCTCAGCTCCCTGCAGACATAGGCTCCGGGTCTTCCCACTGCGGCCTGCGCCAAATAGCGCACCCTGTCCTGAACCCTGGCCCTTTCAAGCGCCTCAACGGTCCTGTCGTGCCTGTCCCATGGCCACGAGGAGCAGCCGGCAGCGAGCAGGCCCATGAAAAAGAGCCAGGCCCTCACGGCATGTCCCAGGAAAGGCCGGCCCCGTAGGGCATGAGAAACACATGGGGCCCCCCCTGCTGCCTCGAAGATTCCCAGAAGAGCTTGCCTATCCCGTAGCCCAGGAAGCTTCCCGCAACCGTGTCGGAAACCCAGTGATTGCGGCTTCCCACTCGGGAAAGGTCGGTGATGACGCCGAGGCCATAAAGCCATGGCATATGGTACTCCATGGCAAAAGGCGTGAGCGCGGCAAAGGAGACGATGGCGTGGCCGGAGGGGAAGCTGTCCTGACCTTTGGATGCCGAACCGGCGAACGGGGAGAAATTGCCGTTGGTATGACCCGTCCAGGGCCTTGCGCGCCCCACTGCATATTTGACCCCGAGCACCAGGACATAGGAAGTGACTATCGCTTCGGACGAGGCATAGCCTGTCCTGGACAGTTCAGGGTCGGAGCTCCCCAGCGCGGTCAGCGCAGCACCTGCGCTCTCCACCCAGGGCAGCGCGTTGCCGAATGAATCGAAATTCCTGAGCAGGCTGTTCGAAGCATGCTTCAGGGCGAAGCTGTTCGCCCCCTTGTCGAGCAGGGAACTGCCGAGCACGAGTCCCGCCCCGATCGCGGCGGTCTCGACCCAGTCGGTCTGGGCAGCGATTCTGGCAGCGCCCACGACATCCCTCTCGACCCTGGAAATCGGGCGCAAATCGGGCGTGACCAGTTCCGACAGCTTGAGCTCCTTCTGGGGTTTCATGTCGCCCAGGGCGGCGAGCGGATCGGTCTCCCGCACGGTGGGATCGAGATATTTCACGTCGACAAAATTCTTCAGGTCCGATTCGCCGATTTCGCCGTCGAAATAGCGCTTGAGCCTCGAAAGATCGAAGAAATCGTAAGTCACGACGGGATCCGAATGCTCCGCGAAAGAAACGAGGATTTCCCGTGTCCCCAAGGGGACATGCCGCAGGATGATTCTCGCGGCGCGCCCGACCGCACGGCTGTCCGGTCGGATATTTTCGCTGGAGAGGCTCACGGAAAGGCGATAGGATCCATCAAAGGAAACCCTGATGTTGCGGAATCCCTGGGCATAAAGATCCCCTTTCAGCTTCTGCTCATAATCCGGCCGATCTGAAGTCCACTGGATTGCCGTGGGCTTGGGAATGACCTGCGGATAGGACACCTGCCTGATTTCCTGGGGCTGCCATTCATCCTGGCCGTCTTCGGGGTTCGATGCATAATAGGGCTGGGGCGCGGGTTCGAAGATCAGGGTTCTGTCGCCCCTGACGCTCGTCAGGTCGTAAAGCGCAACGGCCCTGTCGAGCATCGCTCCCCCGTCGCGGGTCAGGGGCTTCCAGAGGAAGTTGCCGACGGTGTCGCTCGACTTCGTCATGAAGGCATCGAAGGGGATGGTGAGATAGATTCCCTTGTCGAAGCTCCCCTCGCCGAACTGCTGCGATGAAACGTTGGTCTTGGTGAAAAATGCGCCGACCCTGACGCCGTTTTTGAACACCCTGGAAAGGTCGACTGTCACCCCGATGTCGCCCGCGAGATAACGCCCTGCGCTCAGCATGGCGAGGACATCCTGCCAGCCCGTGTCCCAGTAGAGGGTTCCGTGTCCGGTCAGCACGCTGTAATTGCGCAGGCTGAAGTCCTGAGCGAATCCGCGCTGCTTCACCTCGTTCAAATCCACCCCGAAGGCGGTCTTGCTTGCGAAAGGACGGTAGAGCCATTCGCCGCCGACGCCTGCGAACATCGATTCCAGGTAGCCCCCGTATACGCTGTAATACTGGCTGTCCCCCAGCCTTCCCACATGCGTCAGCTGCAGGTTGGGCATGTTGAGCCTGGAGGTGGTCATGTATTCGCGCAAATAGGTGCGCACCCTGGGAAGATTGCTCGGGGCGTCGTAGGTGAACTTGTTGAAGTTGTTGAGCACGTCGTACTGGACGTCCCCCTGCAGCCAGGTGTCCTTGCCCAGCCTCAGCTTGGCCCGCTCGTCGGGCGCGATTTCGTAAAGAATGAACCCGTTCGGGCCGCCGAGATTGTAATTGAAGTTGAGGCCGAGATGCGATTCGAATACCTGGGGATCGTTTTCATAGAGCTGCAATTGCGTCTCGGGCGGATCCGAAGGCGGCTCCGCCGTCACCGATTGCTGTTCCTCGCTCGGCGCGATTGCCTGGGTCTTCTCCTCCGTCCAGGCCTGCCTGTCCACGACATGCTCGGCGATCGGCATGCCGTTTTCACGATAGACGAATTTGAATCGGTCGACCGAATCAGGGGCATCCCGGTGCAACACTGCAATCGCGCGATCGAGATAGTCGCGCCAGTAGGTTTCGTTCGCGTCGTCTATGGTCACCGTCAGATCATGACCGCTTCCGGCAATTCCGCCGACATGCCAGTTGGTCTGGTCTGCGATGTCCTTGCCCGTTTTCGACCAGTCCGGCGAAGCTTTCGGACGCTCAGGCACCACCGGAACCCTGGGGGGATCGTCCAGCTTGGGCATGGAAAGCCCATCCATGGCGGTGTGCAGCGTGATCCCGAAC
>JAJZVB010000018.1 GCA_021845885.1 Pseudomonadota bacterium | reverse complement strand
ATCCTGGGAAAAGGCCGTTCCCGGAAGCAGGAAAAGCAGCACAAGAAAGCCGAAAATTTTCCCCATGGCCCCGCCCCTTTTCATGACCTTCGGAAATCATTATAGGCCTCGAATTTCGAGGGCGGGCGAAACCAGGCTCATGATCTTGCGGACGGCTCCCCTGTTCTTTTCCGCGAAGGCCATGCCCGCCTCGCCCATCTTCCCCATTTTCTCCGGGTTTTCGAGAAGCTTTGCGACTTCCACGGCGAGTTCGGACGCATTTTCAACCCTGACTGCGGCGCCCCCTTCCAGCGCGAGATTGCAGGCTTCTTCGAAATTGTAGGTATGCGGGCCGAACAATACGGGCTTTCCCAGTGAAGCCGCCTCGATCAGGTTCTGCCCGCCGTAAGGAAGAAGCGAGCCGCCTATGTAGGCGCAGTCGCAGGCAGCGTAATAGGCATGCAATTCCCCCATGCTGTCTCCCAAAAAGACCTTCGTGTCCGGAGCGATTTTCCTGTTTTCGCTCCTTTTCACATAACTGATTTTTCTTGATTTGAGAAGGTTCTCCACCTCGGAAAATCGCTGCGGATGGCGGGGGACGATGACGAGAAGAAAGCCCTCCAGGTTTTCGAAGGCGTCCAGGATCAGCGCTTCCTCCCCCTCTCTCGTGCTCGCCGCGAGGAAGCTCCGTCTCCCTTCGAAATAGGGCCTGAAATCCTGAATGTTTTCGGGAGGGAAAACGTCGAATTTCAGGTTGCCGCAGACGGAAACCCCTTGCGCACCCAGTTTTTCCAGCCTCGCCGCATCTTCCGCGGTTTGCGCCGCGATACCCTCCAGTTCCTTCAGCGCATTCCCGGACAGCCGCTTGATTTTCAGGTAGCCTTCCAGGGATTTTTGCGAGAGCCTGGCATTGACGAGGAAAAGGGGGACAGCGCTTGTTCTGCAGTGATGGATCAGGTTGAACCAGAGCTCCGTTTCCATGAGCAGGCCTGCACGCGGCCTGAAATGCTTCAGGAAGCGCCTGACTGCAAAGGGATAGTCGTAGGGCAGGTAGCATACCGTGGCCTTCTCCCCGTAAAGCTTCTTCCCCGTTTCCCGCCCCGTCGGCGTCATGTGCGTGATCAGGATGCGGCATTCCGGATAAGTCTCGATCAGCTTGTCCACGAGCGGAGCGGCCGCCCGGGTTTCACCCACGGAAACCGCATGCAGCCAGAGCGTGTTTTCCCCGGGTTCGATGTCGTAGAAGCCGAATCTTTCCCCCAAATGACCAAGATAAGCGCGCTGTTTTCTTGCCCTGAGCAGCAGCCTCATGAAAACCAAAGGAAAAAGGACATAGAGGACGAGGGTGTAGAGGCGTCTCAAAGATTCCCCCAGGCAAGTATCGCCTCCTCGACAGAAGGCGGTCGTTTCCTTCCGCCGATGTTGATACCGGAGCCTGCGCTCAGTATGCCCGTGAGGCCGGGATCGGTGGAACAATAAATGCCGATCACGGGAACCGAAAGGGCGGCGGCGAGATGGGAAAGTCCGGTGTCCACCCCGAACACGACGCTGGCGCCGGCGATCAGGCGCGCCGCCTCATCCAGGGAAAGCCTCGGAGTCACTTCCGATCCCGGGATCCCGGAGGAAATCCGCATGCTGCGCGCCCTTTCAGCGGGACTTCCCCAGGGCAAAAAGCATTTCATTTCCAGGCGGTTCCCCAATTCCATCCAGTTCGATTCGTCCCAGAGCTTCTCGGCCCTGCTCGTGGCATGAAGGAGAACGGCATAACCCCGATTTTCGGCTTCCATCCGGATGCCGTAATCGAGTGGATTATCGAGCGCATAGCCCAGGCAGGAAGCGGCGAGCATCCTGTTTCTCGTCACGGCATGGAGGGCCCTTTCCACGGGCCTGGCCTGGTCGTAAAGGAAAGCGGCCAGCGGCTCCCGGGCGCTATGCCTGTCGTAGCCGCAGCGCATGCCGCATGCGAGCCTCGCAATCGCCGCGCTCTTGAAAAGGCCTTGCGTGTCGACGATCAGGTCGTATTTTTTTTCGCCCAGATTTTCCCTGAATTCGCAGAATTCCGCCCTCGTTTTTTTGGAAAAAGGCGACTTCCTCCAGCGCCTCAAGGCGACGGGAATGATTTTCCGGACGCCCGGGTGCATGGCCGGAATGGAAGCGAAAGCTTCCTCGACCACCCAGTCGAGCCCGGCATTCGGGTAATGTTCGAGGATGTCGGTGGCGACTGGGAGATTGTGTATGACGTCCCCCATCGAGGAGGTCTTGATCAGAACGATTTCTGGCATTGCGGGAAGAGTGGCCTTCTATAGGCGAGCATGTTACACGCAAATCCCTGCATTTTATAGGCTGGAATTGAGTTATTGCGAAAAGTTCCTATTATTGGAGTATCAACCCCTGAAAAGGAGGGAAAAATGGAAATATTGACCGATATGCTGCGCAGCATCTGGGCTTTCATCCTGATGATTCTGACATTCGTCTTCATCGCATTCCTGTTTTTCGCAGGGCATTGAATGAATGATGAATCCAGTGCCACGAGTTCAATCCCGGAATGGGCCTACTGGGGCGCTGATACGGAGCGCGCGAGGCATAACTTCCCCCGGAGTGGACGCCCCGTTCCCCTCGAAATAATCCATGCCATCGGATCGATCAAGGCCTGCTGTGCGGCAGTCAACAGGGATCTCGGCAAGCTCGACACCGGGCTTGCCGAAAACATCGTCGCCGCTTCAATGGAAGTCGCAGCGGGGACGCTTGACGGGCATTTCGTTCTGGATGTTTTCCAGACCGGCTCAGGAACGAGCGCGAACATGAATGCCAACGAGGTGATTTCGAGCAGGGCGAACGAGATGGCGGGGTTTCCCAGAGGATCCAGGCATCCGGTCCATCCGAACGACCATGTGAATCTCGGGCAGTCGAGCAACGACGTCTTTCCTTCGGCGCTCCATGTCGCAGCCTTTTTCCAGGCAAGGTCAAGACTCCTCCCCGAGCTGGATCGGCTTGAGATGGCCCTCATGGAAAAGGCCGGAAAATGGGACGACGCCGTGAAGCCCGGAAGAACCCATTTGATGGATGCCACGCCCGTCAGGATGGGACAGGTCTTTTCCGGATATGCGAAGCAGGTTGGCTTGGGCATTCAAAGAATCGAAGCCGCCCTGCAAGGACTGCAATATCTTGCAATAGGCGGAAGCGCAGTGGGCACGGGGATCAACACCCATCCGGAATTCGGAAGCAGGGTGGCGGAAGCGCTTTCGAAATCGACGGGCATGCCTTTTTTCGAGGCGGAAAATCATTTCGAGGCGCAGGGTTCCAGGAATGCGTTGCTCCATTATTCCGCATCGATCAGGACGGTGGCCGTCAGCCTCTCCAAAATTGCCAACGACATCAGGTTAATGGGGAGCGGGCCGAATTGCGGATTCGGGGAACTCGTTTTACCCGAACTCCAGCCCGGATCGTCGATCATGCCGGGCAAGGTGAATCCGGTCATTCCGGAAGCCGTGATCCAGATGGCCGTCAGGATCGTGGCCAACGATCTCGCCGTTTCCATTGCTGATTTCGGGGGAGTCGGGTCGATACTCGAACTCAATGTCGCGATGCCCCTCATGGGCGATGCCGTTCTGGAATCTTCCAGGCTCCTTTCCGAATCCTCCCGGATCCTTCGCGAGAAGCTTCTCGAAGGGCTCGAAGTGGATAGGGAAAGGTGCGAAAAACTGGCCGGGCTTTCCCTCATGGTGGCGACGAGACTTTCTCCGTTCATAGGCTATGATGAAGCGTCAAAGCTCGTGAAAAGGGCGAAAAGCGAAGGATCGAGCATCAGAGAGGTTGCAGCGAACCTGATTCCGCCTGAAAAACTCGATGAAATCCTTGATCTTCGGTCGATGACGGAGGGGAAATGATCAGGGTGATTTTCAAGGAACTCTTCTGGAACGTCCAGGATTACGAATGGAGCGGTGACGGACACATCGTCTCGATCGCCAATTTCGATCTCGAGGAAAACGGCCTTCTGAACAGAGGGCTTTCGGTCAGGATATTGCAGCCGGCCGGCTCTCCCTGCGATAGCGCTCCCCTCGAAATCGCCCATCCCACCAATTACGACGGCCCCCTCGATTTCGAGGCATTCAGGGAAGCCGCAATGGCCTATTACCGGGAAGCGTGCAGCGAGGGCATGCGGAAAATCTGGCGGCGTCCGGTCGAATTTGAGCTCCATCCGGTATTCGGAAAGGCTTGAAGAGCATATCGGCTGCATCTATAACCGGAAAGGGGGGGATAGCCGTAACCATTATGGGGTATCGCCGTCCTTCATCCGATGTGCCAGCATGATATGAAACGCAACGGAGCTTGGAGGTCGGGATGGCATTGGTCAATCCGCATGGCGGGGGCGCGCTCAAACCCCTTCTGATTGAAGGGGAATTTCTCGACGAGGAAAGGGCAAGGGCGGAAGACCTGACGAAAGTCAGGGTGAGTTCTCGCGAGAAGGGCGACCTCATCATGCTCGGCATCGGCGGCTTCACGCCGCTCGAAGGCTTCATGACGCACGCCGACTGGGAAAACGTATGCGACGGCATGAAAACGGCGAGCGGGCTTTTCTGGCCCATACCGATCACCCTTTCCGTCGACAGGGAAAAGGCGCATTTGATCAGGACGGGCTCGGACATCGCGCTTGCCGATCCCGAAGACGACGACATTCTCGCCATCCTCACCGTCACGGAAAAATACGAAATCGACAAGGCGCACGAGTGCGCGACTGTTTTCGGCACCACGGACATCGAGCATCCCGGCGTCAGGATGGTCATGGAGCAGGGGCAGGTGAATCTCGCCGGGCCCGTGAAGGTGCTCTCCCAGGGCGGTTTCCCCGAAAAATACGGCTCCCTTTTCATGTCCCCGAAAGAAACCAGGGCCTTCTTCGAATCGATGGGCTGGAGCAGGGTGGCGGCCTTCCAGACCAGGAATCCCATGCACCGCTCCCACGAATATCTCGCCAAGGTGGCGATAGAGGTGAGCGACGGCGTGCTGATCCATTCCCTGCTGGGCCAATTGAAGCCGGGAGACATTCCTGCCGATGTCAGGACTAAGGCCATTTCAGTGCTCGCCGAGCACTATTTCGTCGAAAAAACCATCGCCCAGGCGGGCTATCCGCTGGACATGCGCTATGCCGGCCCCAGGGAGGCGCTTTTGCATGCGCTCTTCCGCCAGAACTACGGCTGCTCCCATCTCATCGTGGGGCGGGATCATGCGGGCGTGGGAAGCTACTACGGCCCTTTCGATGCGCATCACATTTTCGACAAGATATCGAAAGGGTCGCTCGAGATCCAGCCGCTCAAAATAGACTGGACATTCTGGTGCTACCGCTGCGGAGGCATGGCTTCCGCCCGGACCTGCCCGCACGGCGATGCCGACCGTCTCCTGCTCTCCGGCACGAAGCTGAGGAAGATGCTTTCGGAGGGAAGCGAGGTGCCTGCCGAATTCAGCAGGCCTGAAGTGCTGGAAGTGCTGCGCGCCTATTATTCCGGGCTCGCCGAGCACGAGAAGGTGGAAGTGAAGCTGAGCGGCCATTCCGCCCGCTGACCGTCATTCAAACTAAAGGAGTTTTTCGAAATGCCAACTTTTGTACGTACCGACAAATGCGATGGCTGCAAGGGGCAGGACAAGACGGCCTGCATGTACATCTGCCCCCACGACCTGATGAAGCTGGACAAGGACGGTTCCGAAACGGGACATGCCATGAAGGCCTACAATCAGGAGCCGGAGCAATGCTGGGAATGCTATTCCTGCGTCAAGATCTGCCCGCAGAATGCCATAGAGGCCCGCCATTATGCGGACATTGTGCCTTTGGGCGGTTCCGTCCAGCCTTTGAGGGGATCGGATTCCATCATGTGGACCATCAAATTCAGGAACGGAAACATCAAGCGCTTCAAGTTCCCGATCAGGACCACGGCGGAAGGATCGATCGATCCCTACGGGAGCAAGCCCATGCCGAAACTTTCCGATCTGGATGCGCCCGGCCTCTTCACGAAGTCGGTGATGGGGGGCTACAGGGGGGGGCGTCCTGAAGAACTGATCCGCAAATGAGGGAGATGGAAAATGTCTGAAGGAACTTTCGAAAACCCGAAAATCGTCGAGGAAGAGCTCGACATCCTCCTGATCGGGGGGGGGATGGCGTGCTGCGGCGCAGCCTACGAAATCATACGCTGGGCCGAAGCCGCGAAGGCCGAGAGCGGAATCGATCTCAAGATCAAGCTCGTCGACAAGGCCGCAATGGACCGTTCGGGCGCCGTCGCACAGGGGCTTTCCGCGATCAACACCTACATCGGCACGGAACAGGACCCGGCGGATTATGCGCGCATGGTTTCGAACGACCTGATGGGCATCACCAGGGACGACCTCGCCTACGACTTGGGAAGGAACGTCGACGATTCCGTTCATCTCTTCGAGGAATGGGGTCTTCCCATATGGAAGACCGATGCCGAAGGCGTGAGGCACGACGGGGCGGACGCCATAAGGGAAGGGCTTCCCCTGCTCAAGGACGGCGGAAAGCCCGTCCGATCGGGGAAATGGCAGATCATGATCAACGGCGAATCCTACAAGTGGATCGTCGCGGAGGCTGCAAAGAAGGCGCTCGGGCTCGATCGCATCCAGGAGCGCGTCTTCATCGTCCATCTCATCAATGACAAGAACGATCCCAACAGGATAGCCGGAGCGGCCGGATTCTCGGTCAGGGAAAACACCATCTATATCTACAGGGCGAAGGCCGTCCTGCTCGCTGCAGGGGGATGCGTCAACCTGTTCCGCCCCCGCTCCGTAGGGGAAGGCACGGGACGCGCCTGGTACCCCGTATGGAATGCGGGTTCCACCTACGCCATGGCTGCGGAAGCCGGCGCCGAGCTCACCATGATGGAGAACCGCTTCGTTCCCTGCCGCTTCAAGGACGGCTACGGCCCGGTCGGCGCATGGTTCCTGCTCTTCAAGGCGAAGGCGATCAATGCCTACGGCGAGGATTACATGGCCAAGAACAAGGAGATGCTGAACGACTATCCGCCCTACGGGCAGGCGGCCGTTCCCGCATCATGCCTCAGGAACCACCTGATGCTGAAGGAGATGAAAGACGGCCACGGCCCCATTTACATGGATACCGTCACGGCGCTCGCGAAGCTCAAGGAAACCTTGTCCCCGAAGGAAGTGAAGCATCTCGAGGCCGAAGCCTGGGAAGACTTCCTGGACATGTGCGTGGGCCAGTGCGGTATCTGGGTTGGGGAGAACATCGAGCCCGAGAAGAAGATGTCCGAGTTGATGCCCACCGAGCCCTATCTGCTCGGTTCGCATTCGGGCTGCTGCGGCATATGGGTTTCCGGGCCGACCGACCTCGGCGCGCCGACGGACGAGGAATATCAGGGCATTCCCGATCATCTTCCCAAGGGATGGAACTGGGGCTACCGTTCCATGACCACGGTCAAGGGGCTTTTCACGGCAGGGGACGGGGTGGGCGCATCCGGCCACAAGTTCTCCTCCGGATCCCATGCGGAAGGGCGCCTCGCGGCCAAGGCCATGGTCAAATTCGCGCTCGACAGCAAGGGCTGGAAGCCGGAATTCGACGAAACCGCGGAGCAGATCGCCGAAACCATATACAAGCCCGTCAGGAACTTCCTCGAGCACAAGGACTACACCACGGCGATAGACATCAACCCCCATTACATCACGCCCAAGATGCTGCAGTTCCGCCTGCAGAAGATCATGGATGAGTATGTCGCGGGGGTCGCGACGTATTACAATACCAACGACAAGATGCTGGCCGTGGCCGAAGAGAAGCTCGAGATGCTGAAGGAGGATGCGCAGAAGATGCGCGCGAAGGATCTCCACGAGCTTTTGAGGGCATGGGAAAATTACCACCGCATCTTGACGGCGGAAGCGCACATGAAGCATATTCAGTTCCGCGAGGAATCCCGCTATCCCGGATTCTATTACAGGACGGACAAGAATTTCGTCGACGAGGAGAACTGGCACTGCTTCGTGAATTCGGTCTACGACAAGAAGGCCGGGAAATGGACCTGCTTCAAACGCAAGCATGTCGACCTCGTCGACAAGTCGAAACTGTTCAAGCCGGCAGCCCACTGAATTTTATTGAAACAATCTATCCGGGCGCCTCGGCGCCCGTTTTTTTTGGAGGATGGTCATGGAATTTCAGGAAAGCCCCGTCGTTCCGGAAATGCTCGACGGCAGGAAAATCATCCGATTCGAGTGCAGGAAGGGGATTTCCTGCTGGAACGCCTGCTGCAGCAACATCGACATCGCGCTCACGCCCTACGACATCCTGAGGCTCAAGGAAAAGCTGGGGATCACCTCGTCGCAGTTTCTCGAAGCCTATACCTATCCCTACGAAATGGAGAAGGACGGCATGGCCGGGGTCAAACTGAAGCCCGTCGAAAATGGTACGGCATGCCGCTTCATGAGAGAGGAAGGGTGCAGCGTCTATTCCGACAGGCCGACAGCCTGCCGCTATTATCCGATCGCGCTCCTTTCGATGAGGAAACAGGACGAATATGTCGACACCACTTCCTATGCCCTGGTGAAGGAGGGGCATTGCCTCGGGCATTTCGAACCCAGGGAGATATCGATAGACGAATACAGGAATGAGCAGGGCATCCCCGAATACGACGAAGCAGCGCGCGGATGGCGCCAGCTCGTATTGAAGAAGAAATCCTCGGGACCTGCGATCGGAAAGCCTTCGAAGCGCAGCCTACAGCTCTTCTTCATGACCTGCTACGACATCGACCGCTTCAGGGATTTCGTTTCGAGCGCATCTTTCAATGCCCTCTACATCATTCCGGATGAGGAAAGGCAATCCTTCAATGAAGACGAAAATCTCCTGCAATTCGGCTTCCGTTTCCTCCGGCAGGTTTTTTTCGGCGAGGAGAGCATCGCCGTGAGGAACGAAGCAGCCGAAGAAAGGCGGAAGAAAGTTCACGATCGCCGCACGAGGCTGGAGAAGGAAGCTGCAGAGCAGATGGCGAGAAGCGAGGAAGGCCTGTACGATGACATCTGAGCGCATCCGATGACCTGTTCCATTTCGAGCCTGCAGGCTCAAGCTCAAAATAAGATCGTCCGGCTCCTGGGCTTGCAGCAGGCCGAAGCCCGCATCGAGGTTCAGGCTCTGCTGCGCAGCATTCTGAATGCCTCGAATGCATGGCTCATCGCCCATTCGAAAGACATGATCGAACCCGAAAAGCTTTCCGGATTTGAGGTCTTGCTCGAAAGAAGGCTGAAGGGGGAGCCCGTAGCCTACATTGTCGGCTTCCGCGAATTCTACGGAATGGATTTCAGGGTGTCGGGGGACGTGCTCATTCCCAGGCCGGAAACGGAACTGCTCGTCGATCTGGCCCTCGACCGCATCCCAGAAAACGGAAATTTCAGGGTGCTCGACCTGGGGACGGGGAGCGGAATCATCGCAATTTCGGTTGCAAGGCAAAGGAAGAATGCCTTGGTCACTGCCGCTGAAAAATCCTCCAGGGCGCTTTCCGTTGCGAAAATGAACGGCAAAGGGATTGAAAACATCAGGTTCGTCGAGAGCGACTGGTTCGATGCGCTTTGCGGGGAGAAATACGATCTCATCCTGTCCAATCCCCCCTATATTCCCGAAGAAGACAGGCATCTCGAGGATTTGAAGCACGAGCCTGCGCTCGCGTTGACGAGCGGCAAGGACGGGCTCGACGCCATAAGAAAAATCATCGAAGAGGCGCCTGCCCATCTCGAGCCTGGAGGCTGGCTGCTCTTCGAGCACGGCTACGACCAGGGGGAGATCTGCAGGAAGCTGCTTTCGAAATCGTTCCATGAAGTATATTCCTGGAAGGATCTTTCAGGGATCGAGCGGGTCAGCGGCGGAAGATTGACCTCAAGATGAACGGCGGGTACACTTTTTTACCAAACTATTTTTGTCGGATTTGACGGAGCCAAACATGGACATTCAAGACACAATCAGGGATCAGGTCAAGGGCAACCACATCGTGCTCTACATGAAAGGAACGCCGCAGTTTCCGCAATGCGGCTTTTCAGCCAACGCAGTGAACATATTGAGGCGCTGCGGCGTTCAGGATTTCTTCAGCGTCGACGTGCTCTCGAACCCGGATATACGCCAGGGGATCAAGGAATACGCCAACTGGCCGACCATACCGCAGCTTTACATCGACGGCGAATTCGTCGGCGGATCGGACATCATGATCGAGCTTTTCCAGTCCGGCGAATTGCAGGAAATGCTGAAGTGATTCAGGTTTCGTGAAGAAGCGCTTCCAGCATCGATTCGGCCTGCCGGAGATAGCTTCCGCCGAACATGTTGCAGTGGTTCAGCACGTGATAAAGGTTGTAGAGGGGCCTCCTCCTTGCGTAGCCCGGATCGAGGGGGAAAGCTTCGTCGTAGGCCGAATAGAAATCCTTCGGAAATCCGCCGAAGAGTTCGGTCATCGCAAGGTCGGTTTCCCTGTCGCCGTAATAGACGGCGGGGTCGTAAAGGACCGGATTCCCGGAAAGATCGAATCCCGCGTTTCCCCGCCAAAGGTCTCCGTGCAATAGCGAAGGAATCGGGCTGTAGTCGGAAAAATAGGCATCCAGGTTTCCCATCAGCCTTTCTGCCCTTTTTCCGAAATCATGCCCTTTTCTTTTTGCGAGATCGAACTGGAAAGCGAGCCGCACGGTTCTCCAGAATTCGATCCAGTTTTTCGATTTGGCATTGTTCTGCGGGGTCGAGCCGATGCGGTTGTCGATTTCCCAGCCGAATTCTGCGGACGAGAGGCGGTGCATTTTTGCGAGACCCGATCCGAGAAGATCGAACCTCGTTTTCCCGCCCATTTCGACATATTCAAGGACGAGCCAGCAGGTTCCTGCGCTTTCTCCCAGGCAAACCGGATTCGGGGTTCTCATCGCCTTCCCGATTTCGGCAAGCCCGGCTGCCTCGGCTTCGAATGAAAAATTTCCCGTCTTGACGAAATAGCGGCTGCGCTTTCCTTCGAGCAGCCAGGATTCGGAAATGCAGCCTCCGCTCAACGGGCTTTTCCTGACAGGACGAAAGGCGGATCCTGTCGCTTCCGAAATGCGTGATGCGATTTGTTGCCAGAGATCAGGCAAGTTTTTTCCTCGCCCTTTCGATGGCCAACTTCACCTGCCTTGGCGCAGTGCCTCCGACATGGTCGCGGCTCTCCAGGGAGCCCTCGAGGGTGAGCACTTTGTACACATCCTCGTCGATCAGCTGAGAAAACTGCCTCAATTCAGGCAGGGAAACCGCCCCGATATCGCATCCCTTCTCGTCGCAAAGGCGGACAGCCCTGGCGACCGCCTCGTGGGCGTCGCGGAAAGGCAGTCCCTTCTTCACGAGATAATCCGCAAGATCGGTCGCAGTCGCATAACCTTTTTTCGCCGCTTCCCGCATGGCGCTCTTGTTGACCTTGATGCCGGGGATCATTTCCGCATAGATTCCGAGCGTGGCCGTGACCGTGTCGATGGTATCGAAAAGCGGCTCCTTGTCCTCCTGGTTGTCCTTGTTGTAGGCCAGCGGCTGGGATTTCATCAGGGTCAGAAGCGCGACGAGATGGCCGTTGACCCTCCCTGTTTTCCCCCTGACGAGTTCGGGAACGTCGGGATTCTTTTTCTGCGGCATGATGGAGGATCCGGTGCAGAAGCGATCGGCGATGTCGATGAAGCCGAAGCCAGGATTCATCCATAAAATCAGTTCTTCGGAGAAGCGCGAAAGATGGGTCATGAGGATAGCGCTGAAGGCGCAGAATTCCATGGCGAAATCGCGGTCGGAGACCGCGTCGAGCGAGTTTTCGCATACCCCTTCGAAACCCAGCATTTCGGCAACATAGGCCCTGTCTATGGGGTAGCTCGTTCCGGCGAGCGCGGCGGAACCCAGAGGGAGCCTATTGAGGCGCCTCCTGCAATCCTTCAGGCGATCCCTGTCGCGATCGAGCATTTCGAAATAGGCCATGAGGTGATGGCCGAAACTGACGGGCTGGGCAACCTGGAGGTGGGTGAAGCCGGGCATCACGGTGTCGACATGCTTTTCGGCGAGATCGAGAATGGCTTTCTGAAGCGCCTGGATCAGTTCGTCGATGCCGTCAATTTCATGTCTCAGGAAAAGCCTGATGTCGGTTGCAACCTGGTCGTTCCTGGATCTCGCGGTATGAAGCCGCTTGCCGGCATCGCCCACGAGAGTGGTCAGTCTTTTTTCGATGTTGAGGTGGACGTCTTCCAGTTCCACAGACCATTCGAATTTTCCTTCCCTGATTTCCTCCAGGATGGTCTGGAGCCCTTTTTCTATGGATTCAAGGTCGTCATTGCTCAATATATCGCAGGAACACAGCATTCTGGCATGGGCGAGCGAGCCCTGTATGTCGAACTCGGCGAGCCTCTTGTCGAAAAAGATCGAAGCCGTGTATTTCTGAACCAGTTCGGCGACCGGTTCTTTGAACCGGCCTGACCAGGCCTTGCCTCCCCCATTTTGCAGATCTTGCATACTATTCCCGCCTTGTTCAGAATAAGTAAATGAATCCCAATAGTATAAATCAAAACCTGATGCTGCCGAATTTCCGCAATACGGGGATACTGCTGCGCATTCTGCTGATCGTCAACCTGCTCTGCCTCCTCGCTGCATTCGTGAAATCGGGCTCTTCATGGGAAGGGCTGATGCGGGAATGGGCAGAGATTTCCGCGGTGAGCCAGCCACTTCTCCTGGCAAGCCTGCTCGTTTTCGCCTTGCTCAACGACTGGCTCCGCAGCTTTTCCTACTTCATGGCGGCAACGCTTCTGGTGCTTGTCGAAGCGCTTCTCGCCTTTGCCATGCACGGTCTGGTCGCCTTTCTGGTCTACGGGAGCCTTTTCCGCTACGGGGTGTTCAGCCTGCTGACGCTCGCCTTTCTGCTCTGGTATTTCAGCCTGAGAAGCCGGGCGCTTTCCCCGGCCCTGACGGAAGCCAGGCTTCAGGCGCTCCAGGCGAGAATCCGCCCCCATTTTTTGTTCAATACCATCAATGCGGTGCTGAGCCTGATCCGTTCCGATCCCGTGCGGGCGGAAACAGCCCTCGAGGATCTGGCCGATCTTTTCAGGGTATTGATGGCCGACAACAGGAAACTGACCACGCTCTCAAAAGAAGTCGAACTTTGCCGGGAATATCTCGACCTGGAAAAACTGAGACTGGGCGAGCGGCTTCAGGTGGAATGGCATATCGACAAGATGCCCGGCGATGCCATGATCCCCCCCCTGGTATTGCAGCCCCTCCTGGAAAATGCGGTTTATCACGGGATCGAGCCTTCCTCTTCGCCGGGAATCATCAGCATCCACATTTACAGAAGGCGGAGCGAAATCCATGCAGTGCTGCGCAACCCGTATTCTCCCGGCACGGCAGGGCGCCATGAAGGGAACAAGATGGCGCTGGAAAACATCAGGGAAAGGCTCAGCCTGCATTTCGATGCCGAAGCGGGGCTGAAAGCCGAACTAATCGGCAATATTTTTCAGGTCCACATCACTTTTCCCTATATCCAGGAAATGAGCCGGCATGTTCGATGATGTCCTGAGAGTGCTCGTCGTCGACGACGAAATGCCGGCCAGGCAGAGAGCGAAGGATCTTCTCGCAGACTGCGCTTCCAAATTGCCCCTCGAAATCGTCGGGGAGGCTTCAAGCGGGCTGGAGGCCCTGAAAATCATGGAATCCAGAGAAGTCGACGTCGTACTGCTCGACATCAGGATGCCAGACATGGACGGGATCGAGCTCGCCCAGCACCTGATGAAGCTTCCCAATTCCCCCGCGGTCATTTTCACCACGGCCTACCATGACCATGCCCTGGAGGCCTTCGAAGTTCATGCCGTCGATTATCTGCTCAAACCCGTTCGCCTGGGCCGCCTTTTCAATGCGCTATCCAGGGCGAATACGATGAGGCCGATTCCGCTCGACATGCTGAAGGCGATGTCTTCGGCGCCGAGGACCCATCTTTCCGTCCAGGAAAGAGGAAGGATATATCTGGTTCCGGTTTCGGAAATCATTTACATGAAGGCCGAACTCAAATATGTGGCATTGCAAACGAAAGAAAGGGTATTCCTCCTCGAGGAGTCGCTTTCCAGCCTGGAAGAGGAATTCAGGGAGGATTTCGTCCGCATCCATCGCAATGCGCTGGTCGCAAGGAAATGCATAGCGGGCTTCGAAAAGGATCCCCAGGAGGAAGGGGGGTGGAAAGTGATTCTGGAAGGAAGCCCGGAAAAGCTTCCCATCAGCAGGCGGCAGCAGCATATCGTCAAGCAATACAGGATGTTGCACGAAAGAGACAGTCATTGAGAAATGTTTGGCTTGCGGGCTGGTTTCTGGCAGGATTGGGCTAAACTGGGGTAAAAGTCGCTTTTTGCAGATTATGGAAAAGAAAAGTACAGCTTTCGCATTCTTCGTGGCCGTGATGGTGCCAGGGCCGGCTTTTGCCGATGCCGTGAGAATCACTGGCGATACCGGCGTCACTGTGCCCGACGGCGCTTTCGAAAGCGAAGACAGCGCCTATTTCGGGCTGAAGGGGCAGGATGACCTGTCTTCCCGCTTGAGGGGCAGGGTATTGCAGTACTGGACGCCGAATTTCGAAGGGCTCAATGCGGGGATAAAGTATGCCTCCGATCGCGACGCCGCCAGGCTTTTGGGGAACGGAGCGGTTGCGAACGACCTTTCGTTTTCTCTGGAGTACAAGTTCGGGAAGGCTTCGGCTTTCGTCGGAAGCGAATCCGGGTGGGGAGGCAATCCTTTCGGGCTGGCGCACTCCGATGTCCATATGGGTGCAGCCTATGGATTTTCCACCGGGACGCGCTTCGGCCTGGGCTACGGTCAGTCGAGGTACAATTTTTCCCCTTCCGAATCCGGTTCATTCGATACCCTCGCAAAGGGCGGTGTGCAAATGAACGACTGGTATCTTTCTCTTGTCCAAGATGTTGGGTCAAGCGGGCATATCCGCTTTTCCTTTTCCCAGGCCGACAACGTCAATCAGGGAACGGCGAATCAGCTTTCGCTGGGTTATGGCCAGGCGCTTTCGAAGCAAACCGAGGTTTATGCGCTTTACACCAGGACGAACAATATCTACAATTTCGCTACCAATCCTTTCGGGCTGGGGGTGGGCTCGAGCATATTCGGGCTGGCCCTCAAGCACAGCTTCTAGTCAAACCGGCCCTTTCCGGGCTGCATTTCAGGTGATTTCGCGATGACTAGGATTCTGACGATAGAGGACGACGAGACGACCGCCCGGGAAATCATGTCGGAACTCGAGAGCCACGGCTACAGCGTCGAATGGGTCGACAACGGGAAGGCCGGCCTGGTGAAGGCGCTGGACGGCAATTACGATCTCGTCACGCTCGACAGGATGCTTCCCTCCGTGGACGGATTGGCCATCGTGACCGCCATGAGGCGGGAAAACATCGATACCCCCGTCCTGATGATCAGCGCGTTGAGCGATGTGGACGAGCGGATTCACGGCCTGCGCGCGGGAGGGGACGATTATTTGATCAAGCCTTTCGCTCCCGACGAGATGGCGGCAAGGGTCGAGGTGCTCCTGAGAAGGAAAAGCAGGCAGTCTCCCCAGACCGTGCTGCACATTCTGGATCTCGAGCTCGATCTCGTGGCGCGGACGGTGTTCCGCCGCAAGGCGAAGATCGACCTTTTGCCCATGGAATTCCGCCTGCTTGAATACATGATGAGGAATTCGGAACAGATTCTCACCAGGACCATGCTTTTCGAGTCGGTATGGGGTTATCATTTCGATCCCGGGACCAACATCATCGACGTGCATATAGGGCGCCTTCGCCGCAAAGTCGACGGCCCCGGCCTTCCTCCGCTCATCCATACCGTTCGGGGTTCCGGATACATACTCAGTGAACGTTGCTAAGCTTTCCCGGACGACCACGTTCCGTCTGACTCTCATATACAGCATCTTCATCACGGCCTGCGTGATCATGCTCCTCGGATTCGTGTACTGGAAGACGGCGAGGGAAATGACGCGCCGGGTGGACCAGGTTCTGGAGCTGGAAAAGCAGGATTTCGTCATGGCCAGTGCGGACTCCCTGCCCAGAAGGATAGAGGAAAGCATCAGGCGCGATCAGCGGCATATTTATCTCTACGGGCTTTTCACGCGTGACGGGCATTATGTTGCAGGGAACATCGCCCTTATTCCGCCGGATCTGCCCGGCAACGGACGCATCTACCAAATCAGCCTGTCCTCCTCGACTTCGCTTTTCCCGTCGAGAATCGCCAGGGCGGAATTGATCCGTCTTTCCTCGGGCAACCTGCTCCTGCTCGGGCATGACGCCCAGCAGCTTTCTGAATTCCGGGAAATCATGCAGGGCGCGTTTTTCTGGGGAGGGTCGCTGACCGTGGTTATGGGGCTCGCCTTCGGTTTCGCCCTGAGTTTCGGCCCCTTGAGCCGGATCGAGCAGATTCAGCGCGTATGCGAGCTGATCATGCGCGGCGACATCAAGCAGAGGTTGCCGATTTCCAGGAGGCGGGACGAACTCGACATGCTGACTGCCATCGTCAACAAGACGCTCGACGAGATCGAGAGGCTGATGTCCGAAGTCAAGAGCGTTTGCGACAACATCGCCCATGATCTGCGCACGCCCCTGACGCGGATGCGCGCATTGATCCACCGCGCCCAGCAGCAGGCCAATGCCCAGGGTCCGATTTTCGAGCGGGTGATTTCGGAAATGGATTCCCTGCTTTTGCGTTTCCGGGCGCTGCTGCGCATTTCGGAAATCGAGAACAAGCAAAGGCAGGCAGGCTTCAAGACCGTGCGTTTGTCCGACATCCTGGAACAGGCCGTAGCATTTTTCGAGCCTCTTGCAGAAGACAAGTCAATCAATCTTTCGCTTTCCATAGAGGAAGTCGCGCCGATCCAGGGTGACGGGGAACTGCTTTTCGAAGCGATCGCCAATCTTCTCGACAATGCCATCAAGTTCACTCCTTCTGGAGGAAAGGTGGTTGCAAGGCTTTGCCGCGGGGCGGGCGGCGCGAGGATAGACATCGTCGACACCGGTCCGGGCATCCAGGCAAGCGAAAGGGCCGCCGTGCTCAACCGGTTCTATCGCGGCACGAACAATCCCTCTATTCCGGGTTTCGGTCTGGGCCTCAGCATTGTGATGGCCATCGTCAGGTTGCACGATTTCGAATTCGAGCTGGGGGAGACGGAGTCCCGAAATCGCGTTTCAATATTCTGCCGTTCATCCACGCTGCATCGATTCATCGACTGACATCCCTTACGGGCTTCGCCCCCGCTTCAAAAAACGGCCTGTCTGTGAATAATGCAGGTTAGAATATGTGAATTTATTTTTATATCCGATCAAACAAGCCCATCATCAGTTATTATTACGGTCGCTGGGCAGCTCGGGAGCTGATGCTGTCAATGATTTAGCAGATTAATTTGATGATTTTTAGGCCTTTATCTGATGGTGTGGTTAAGCACCTCCTATATTATTCCGACTGGATAAGCTAATGATTTGGATCGTCCGGGTTGCGTTGAGTCGACCCTATACTTTCATCGTACTTGCCTTGTTGATATTCATGCTGGGGCCGCTGGTCTACGTGAACATGCGCACGGACGTTTTTCCTGATATCAACGTGCCTGTGGTGAGCGCCGTCTGGACATACAACGGCATGGCGCCCGATGATTTGTCAAGCCGCATTGTGACTTTTTACGAGAGGCAGTTGACGACCACGGTCAACGACATCGAGCATATCGAGTCGCAATCGCTTCTGGGCGTGGGGGTCGTCAAGATTTTCTTCCAGCCGAATGTCAACATCAATGCTGCAGTGAGCCAGGTGACCGCGCTTTCACAGACGGTGCTGAAGCGCCTTCCGCCTGGGATCACGCCGCCGCTGATCCTGAGCTATAACGCATCTTCCGTTCCGATCCTTCAGTTGGCACTGTCAAGCAAGACGCTTCTCGACAATCAATTGTTCGACATTTCGAACAATTTCATTCGTCCTCAGCTGGCCGAAGTCGAAGGGGCGGCCATCCCTTCGCCCTATGGCGGCAAGAACAGGCAGGTCCAGGTCGATCTGGATTATCAGGCCTTGCGCTCGAAAGGGCTTTCCCCGGACGATGTGATCAATGCCATCGGAAAGCAAAACCTGATCTTGCCGGCGGGGGTGGAAAAGCTCGACAAGTTTGAGTACAACGTGATACTCAATGCCAGTCCGCTGGTGCTAGACGAACTGAACAATCTTCCCATCAAGGCGGTCAACGGAGCCATGATCTATGTCCGGGATGTCGCGCATGTTTGGGACGGGTTTTCTCCCCAGGAGAATATGGTCAGGGTGAACGGCCGGCATTCGGTCTTGACGACCATCCAGAAAAACGGCGCAGCTTCGACCCTGGACATCATCGAGCATGTCAAGAAACTGTTGCCGAGGATCGAGGCCGGGGCGCCGCCAGGCCTGATCGTCAGGCTGGTGGGGGACCAGTCGATATTCGTGAAAGGGGCGATTGCCGGCGTGATCCGGGAAGGCGTGATCGCGGCCGGACTGACTTCGCTGATGATTCTGCTCTTTCTGGGAAGCTGGCGCTCGACCATCATCGTGACCATCTCGATCCCTTTGTCCATCATGTCGGCGATTATCGCGCTTTCCGCCACGGGGCAGACGATCAACGTCATGACTCTGGGCGGGCTCGCCCTTGCCGTCGGGATTCTGGTGGACGAGGCTACCGTGACGATCGAGAGCATCAACTGGCATCTCGAACACGGCAAGCAGGTCGAGGAGGCCATCATGGACGGGGCGAACCAGATCGTGGTGCCTGCATTCGTGTCGCTGCTCTCGATCTGCATCGTGTTCATTCCGATGTTTTTCCTGAAGGGAGTATCAAAGTACCTGTTCGTTCCACTGGCCGACGCCGTGATATTCTCCATGCTCGCTTCGTTTTTCCTTTCCAGGACGCTGGTGCCAACGCTGGCGAAATACCTGCTGAAAGTGCATGCGGCGCATCATGGGGACGAGCCTCCGCCAACGAAAAATCCGCTGGTGATTTTCCAAAGGGGGTTCGAGAAGCGCTTCACCACGATCCGGGAGGGATACCGCAATCTCCTGCTGGTGGCGCTCTCCTACCGACGTACTTTCATCGTTGGGTTCATGGGTTTTGTGGTGATTTCTTTCCTCCTGGTGCCGTGGCTCGGGGAGAACTTCTTCCCTGTCGTGGATGCGGGGCAGATCAAGCTGCACATCCGGGCGCAGACGGGAACAAGGATCGAGGAGACGGCGAGGCTTTGCGACTTGATGGAGCGGGATATCCGAGGGATGATTCCTCCCGCTGAAGTCAGGAACGTCGTCGACAACATCGGCTTGCCGGTCAGCGGGATCAATCTGACCTACAGCAATTCCTCTCCCATCGGTCCAGGGGACGCGGATATTCTGATTTCGCTGAACGAGGGTCACCATCCCACTGCAAACTATGTGAAGCTTTTGCGTAACAAGCTGAAGAGCGATTTCCCGGGGGTCAGCATCGCATTCCTGCCTGCGGACATCGTGAGTCAGATTCTCAATTTCGGATTGCCTGCGCCGATCGACGTGCAGGTGATCGGGTTCAAGCGGGACCAGAATCGCGTCTATGCCGCAGAGCTGATGAGCCATATCAGGAAGGTTTCGGGCCTGGTGGATTTGCGTATCCAGCAAGCGTTCAACCAGCCTGAGCTTCATGTCGACGTGGATCGGACATTGGCTCGCCAGTTGGGTTTCAGCCAAAAAGACGTGGCCAACAGCATGCTGGTCAGTTTGTCCGGAAGCCTGCAGACGCAGCCGAATTTCTGGGTGAATCCGGACAACAAGGTTTCCTATCCTCTGGTGGTTCAGGCGCCGCAGTTCAGGATGGATACGTTGAACGACCTGCATAATATTCCCGTGACCTCCAGTTCCGGGGCCAGCCCGCAGATTCTTGGAGCGCTCGCCAAAATTTACATGGCCCAGGGGGAAGCCGTCGTGTCCCATTACGACGTTCAACCCACCATCGACATTTTCGGCTCGACCCAGGGGCGGGATCTCGGGGATGTGGCGCGCGATATCAGCCATGCCATGAAGGAGACCGCGAAGGATGTTCCCAAAGGTTCGGTGGTCGTCATGCGGGGGCAGATCAAGGCCATGAACAGCGCCTACAGCGGCCTGCTTTTCGGCCTTCTCGGAGCGATCGTGCTGATTTATTTGCTGATCGTGGTGAATTTCCAGTCCTGGCTGGATCCTTTCGTCATTATCACGGCCTTGCCTGCCGCGCTGGCCGGCATCGTATGGATGCTTTTTGCGACGCATACGACGCTTTCGGTGCCGGCGCTGATCGGGTCGATCATGTGCATGGGGGTCGCGACGGCGAACAGCATTCTGGTGGTCAGCTTCGCCAGGGAGCGGCTGTCCTTTGGCGACAATGCCATCACCGCAGCAGTCGAGGCCGGTTTCGTGCGTTTTCGCCCAGTTCTGATGACGGCGCTCGCCATGATTATCGGTATGATACCGATGGCGCTGGGACTCGGCGATGGGGGTGAGCAGAACGCGCCTTTGGGTAGGGCGGTCATAGGGGGGCTCATGTTTGCAACCTGTGCGACGCTGTTCTTTGTGCCGGTCGTATTCAGCTTGGTGCATTCCAAGCAAAATCACAGATCATTGAATCAGGAGCAAGCATAATGTCGAGTGAAATCCCTCCCCACAATACTCCTTCCGGGCGTCTCCGCTTGGTGGGTGTGGTTTTCGTTCTCGTCGCCGTCACGGTTGCCGTGGCCGGCATAGTGAGCCGAATCGGGCATGAAAAAAAGTTGCACAGGGAGACCGTAGAAGCGAACATCACGGATGTGGATGTGGTGAATCCGAAGCATGGACCGAGCGAACAAAAGCTCATTCTGCCTGGAAATGTATTGGCCAATTATACGGCGCCCACTTATGCCAGGGTGAACGGCTACCTCAAGATCTGGTATACCGATATCGGGGCGAAGGTTAAAAAGGGCCAGGTATTGGGCATAATCGAAACGCCTGAACTTGACGAGCAAATCATGAGGGCGAAGGCCAACGTCTCCACGGCGGAGTCGAACCTGGAAATTGCCAGGATCACTGCAAAAAGATGGCAGGATCTGCTCGCGACGGACTCGGTTTCCCATCAGGCGACGGACGAGAAAGTGGCCGATGCCAAATCGAAGAGCGATATCCTGAATGCGGCGAAGGCGAATCTCCAGAGCCTCCTGGCCGAGCAGGCTTTCAACAAGGTTATTGCGCCTTTCGACGGCGTGGTGACGGAACGCAATACCGATATCGGCCAGTTGATCAATCAGGGCAGCAACAACGGCCAGCCCTTGTTCCAGGTGGCCGACATTCACAAATTGCGCATCTATGTCGAGGTTCCCCAGAGCTATTCTTCGCTCATAAAGCCGAACATGAAAGCCGAGCTTTATTTCCCTGAACATCCGATAACGGCTTATACCGCAACGCTGGTCAGCACGGCAAATGGCATCCATGTCTCGTCCAGGACCCTGACGGTGGAATTGCAGATGGATAACGAAAAGGGCGAGATTCTGCCCGGCACCTATGCCGAAGTTCATTTTGTTCTGCCATCGAGATCGAGTGTCTACAGGCTGCCTTCCAGCACCCTGCTTTTCCGCAAGGAAGGGCTCCAGGTGGCCACAGTGGGGCCGGACAACCGGGTCGTCCTCAAGAGCATCAAAATAGGCCGTGAGTTGGGAAAAGAAGTGGAAGTGACAGCCGGGGTAGACGGTTCTGACCGCGTCATCGACAGCCCTTCGGATTCCATTTTGCAAGGCGATCTGGTCAGGATCAAAATGCCCGCAGCCGGGGTATCGCATCAAAGGCCCAAGTCATGAACCAGAATCGTCTTGCTTCGGCGCTGTTGTGCATGCTGGTGCTGAGCAGCTGCTCGCTGGCGCCGACCTACAAGAAGCCGGAAACGCCAGTCCCTGCTGAATACAAGGGCGCGAACGGGATGTGGAAAAAGGCTGTCCCTTCGGACAGGCTTACTCGTGGAGATTGGTGGGAACTTTACAACGATGCGTTGCTCGACAATCTGGTCGGGCAGCTTGATGCCGCCAATGCCGATCTTGCCGCAGCGGTTGCGCATTTCGACAAGGCGACCGCCTATGCCGCCGAGGCCCGCTCCTTTCTCTTCCCGACCGTGACAGCCGGACTGTTGAACACCAGGAACAAGCAGTCGCTGCACCGCGTGCATCGCGCCGCCGTATCCAACGGCGGAGGACAGCTCAACGTTTACGGCAACAACAATATCGGCCTGGCGGCGAATTACGAGGTGGATCTTTGGGGGCGGGTGCATAATCTCGTGGCTGCTGGAGAGGCGGGGGAACAGGCTGCCGCGCTGGATCTGGAATCGGTCAGGCTGAGCCTCAGGGCCGAACTGGCTGACGACTATCTCGCATTGCGTTCGCTGGACGCTCAGGCGAGTCTTCTTGAGGATCAGGTATCCGCCTACAACAAGGCGCTGACCCTCACCCAGAACAGGTTCAAGGGGGGGATAGACTCCGCCCTGGATGTTTCGCTCGCCAAGTCCCAGCTCGATACCGCCAAGGCCAAGCTTGCCGACGTGGCAGCAAGCAGGGCGCTCTATGAGCATGCCATCGCGACCCTGGTCGGCATACCGGCGACTGCCTTTTCCATCAAGCCTGTCGTCGTGGACATGCATCTGCCCGAAATTCCGATAGGGGTGCCTTCCACCCTGCTTCAGAGAAGGCCAGACGTTGCCGCTGCGGAGCGCCGCATGGTCGAGGCCAACGACAAGATCGGCATCGCCAGGGCCGCGTTCTTTCCGACCATCATGCTTGGGGCTGGTGCAGGATATGAAAGCGTGTATCAACCGTCGTGGATTTCCGCTCCCAATCTTTACTGGACGATCGGACCCTCCGCGCTGCTCACGATTTTCGATGGCGGCCTCAGGCAGGCCATGGTCGATAAAGCCCGGGCTTCATTCAACCTGGCCGGAGCGCAATACCGCTCCACCGTGCTGCAGGCCTTCCAGGAAGTCGAGGACAATCTTTCGCTGCTGAACGAGCTTTCCAGGGAATCCGTCGCCCTGAGGGCTGCCGTGACGGATACGAAGCGCACGCTCGACCTCGCGATGAACCGCTACAAGGAAGGAGCTGTCAACTATCTCGAGGTGGTGACGGCGCAGACTGCGGCGCAGCAGGCCCAGCTGGACGAACTGAATCTCAGGAAAAGAAGGCTTCAGGCGAGCGTCAACCTGATCCGCGCATTGGGAGGCGGGTGGAGCTCGGACAGCATGAAGAATTCCGACATGACCTCAAAATGATCACTGCGCGGTGATGACCGGCGTGATGTCGATCAGCTGGGCGATTTTTCCTGCCGCATTCGAGGCTTCGGTCTTGCTCGCATAGGGGCCGACATGGACCCTGTACAGACCCCCCGCTCCCACGATTTCAGGAGAAAAGCCTTCCAGCTGGGTCCGGTGGATATCGAGGAAATGCTGGGCATGGCCCCGATCCGAAAATGCGCCCAGCTGGAGATAGAGGCTCGAAGCGTCTTCTTCCCCCCTTTCCCCCGGCAATATGCTTCGCACTTCCACTTTTGTGCTCCCGTTCTTGAGCAGGCCGAGCTTGTAGGCGGCCGTGTAGGAAAGGTCGATCAGCCTGTCGGATCGGAAAGGCCCCCTGTCGTTGATTTTGACGATCACGCATTTCCCGTTGGAAAGATTGGTCACTTTCGCATAGCTCGGGATGGGCAGGGTCGGATGCGCTGCGGTCATGGCGTACATGTCGTAGGTTTCTCCTGAAGAGGTTTTCTGGCCGTTGTACCGCCTGCCGTACCAGGAAGCGACGCCGGTCGACCTGTAGGGCTTCAGCCTGGTTTCTGGATAATAGGTTTTTCCCATGGCGGTGTAAGGCCTGTTGCAGGCCGCGATAAGGGACTCGTTCCTGGGTATGGCATCGGGAATGGAGGCGATGTCGGACGGGGGGTTCTCGCCCGGGCCGTCGTCGAGATAGTATCCCCCTCCTTTCGAATAGTGCGGCTGGGAGGAAGGCGCCTTGACCACGGGGGCGGGGCGCTGCACCGGAGCCGATGCGCAGCCTGCCAGGATGACGGCGGCGATGCAGAGAAAAAATGTCGTTTTCATGTCTTCACCAGCTTCTTGTGCGTATGGATGCTCATTAATATACCGAATCCCAGCAGCATGGTCACCATCGACGTGCCCCCGTAGCTGACGAGGGGAAGCGGCACGCCCACGACGGGAAGGATGCCGCTCACCATGCCCATGTTGACGAAGCAGTAAGTGAAGAAAGTCATCGTGATCGAGCCCGCCATGAGCCTGGAGAAAAGGGTGGGCGCCCCATCCGCGATGCTCAGGCCCCTTGCGATGACGAGCAGATACATGAAGAGCAGGAAAATGTTCCCGACCAGGCCGAATTCCTCTGAAAATACGGCGAAAATGAAGTCCGTCGTATGCTCGGGA
>JAJZVB010000017.1 GCA_021845885.1 Pseudomonadota bacterium | reverse complement strand
CAGCTTCTTGAAGAGTTACGAGTTTTAAGGTAGTATCCATAAGACAATTCCTTGCTTTTATGCTTCTCCGGTTGGCGCCGGAAAAAGCGGGTTTTGGGGTCGGCCCCTAGGGAAACCTAGGGGCTTTTGTTTCTGTTTCTATTCTTCATTCTACCCGTGTCCGCAGAAATTACAACCACCTGTTTTATATATAAATTTACCACTACAGACGCGCTCATACCACTTCACACCACTACAGACGCGCTCATACCGCTACAGACGCGTTCGTACCAATACAGACGCGCTCATACCACTTCACACCACTACAGACGCGCTCATACCACTTCATGCCACAATAAATGTCTCGCCCATGGCGGAATTTGTTTATTGATTGTTTGGTTTAATTTGTTCACATTAACCTGTTTTTCATGTTAATGCCGACGAGTAAGCTACGGGTTCGGTACTGTGAAATGCGTGAGACAAAAGAAGGTTGACGGTATTTCTGGCGGTATCTCTGGATTTTGATAAACACTAGATCAAGCGTTTATGCGGGTTGCGGTCAATTGTTCGGGTTCTCTTCTGGCACCAAACAACCAAGACAACGCGCTCCTTGAAAGAAGGTTTTTTCGGAGCCGTTTCGCGATTTCCGTCATTATCTCATACAAACAGACATAATCCGATGCTTTTTGCTGGGGATTTCAATGAAAATCCCTCGGATGCTTTGGCGGAAGCTCCAGCAGACCTGTGGATTCGATGAAGAGAGGAAGGGGCGGAGATTCCGCCCCGGAAGATCAGGGCAAAGCCGGCTGATGTACCCTGTTCAGACGCTCGTCGGTCAGGGTATTGAGGAAAGCGATCAGATCGGCCTTGTCCTTCTCGCTGAGGTCCAGCCTGGTGATCAGCGGATCCTGGTTCGCCTCCCCGGGATTGCCCCCCTTGTTGTAATGATCGATCACTTCATGGAGCGATGAAAATGCGCCGTCATGCATGAAGAAGGCGAAGGAAGCCGAATTGTAGAGCGAAGGGGTCTTGAATTTCCCCTTGTCTGCAGGATCCTTCGTCACTTCAAACCGGCCCAGATCTTCCTTCATCGGCCCCACCTGGGGCACGCCGATGTTGTGGAAGCCGTTGTCCGTCATGAGCGGCGGGGTATGGCAAAGCGTGCACCTTCCCTTGCCCTGGAAAATGTCGAAACCACGCTTGGCTGAAGCTGAAATCGCCTTCCTGTCGCCGCTGACGTAGCGCTGGAAGGGGGAACTGGAAGCGATCAGCGTTCTTTCATAGGAAGCGATGGCCTTCGCTATATTCTGCGGGGTCACCCCCTCCCCGAAAGCTTTCTCGAATGCCTTCTTGTAGCCGGGAATGCCGTTCAATCTTGTCGCGATGGCATCGATATCCCCGCCCATTTCGCCGGGCGCCGTGATCGGCCCCATGTGGCCAGGCATGGCGCCTGTCTGCTGCTCCAGGGAATCCGCCCTGCCGTCCCAGAAAAGCGAAGTGGAGTATGCCGAATTCACCCAGGAAGGCGCCCACCTTCCGAGTTCCCCGCCATGGCCGAAAGCCCTCGGCGTGGGGCCGCCCCCCCCCGTTTCCGGAAGATGGCAGCTTGCACAGTTCATGGAATCGTTCTTCGAAAGGCGGTTGTCGAAAAGAAGCTGGTGCCCCAGTTTTTCCTTGTCCGGATTCAAGGGATTGTCCTTGGGTACGGGAACGGGGGGAAGCTTCCATGCAGACAGATCATCCGCCTGAGCTGCCGAAAGCATTCCCATCAATAAAAGGAAAAGGCTCGTTTTTTTCATATCGTGCTCCTTGGGGTTTGTCAGAAAAATGATAGCCAATAAATAATTTCTTATCAAAATGTATTTTTTTATTGCCGCGATAGGATTGTTGCATCAATGCAACATACTGGACTCAAATTAAATTTATTTCACGAAAATGTAACATTCATTCTATTAAATACCGGACTTGTGCTTGTGACGGATCCACATTACTTGTTACAGTGCAAAAGTTAAAGAAGATGAGTCTTATTTAGTTATATTCGAAGGCTTCTATCCTTTAACATTCCGTTATTTTCTAAATAGGGGTAACCATATGCGAAAGCAAAACATTTTCACCCGGACCACGATCAGCATGCTGGTCGCGTCCGCGCTGACAGCCGCCAGCGCGCCCGCATTTGCAGCCGACGACGCTCAGATCGAGCAGATGCAGAATGAAATCAAGATGCTCGAGCAAAAGCTCGAAGCCATGAAGAACGACGTCGCCAAAACCAAGGCGGACGTTCAAAAGACCGAAGAAGCCCAGCAGGAAACCCAAGCCAAGGTCGAGAAGGTGGCGTCCTCGGTGCCCAACCCGAGCACGCAGATCAGGGGAATCCCGTCAGGCAAGGGCATCAATTACGGTAAGGTGAACGTGCAATTCGGTGGATTCGCCGCATCAGAAACGGCTTACCGCAGCAAGAGCCTGCAGTCGGACATCGGATCGCCCTTCAAGGCCGTCCCGTTCGGCGCCGTCAACCCTGCCTACAACCAGACCGAATTCCGCGGAACGGAAAGGCAGTCCAGGGTCTCGATGCTCGCCACCGGCGCAGTCGATCCCGACACCATCGTTTCAGCCTACTACGAGCTGGACTTCTTGTCCTCAGGCACGACGGCGAACCCCAACGAGAGCAATTCCTTCAGCCCCAGGACAAGGCATGCCTATGCCAACATCGACTGGCTGAACTCGGGCTTCCACCTGCTGGCTGGCCAAACCTGGTCTCTCGCGACCTTGAACACTCACGGCATCACGCCCAGGAACGAATATATTCCCCTGACCGTAGACGCACAGTATAACATTGGCTTTACATGGCAGCGTCAATGGCAGCTCCGCATGGTCCAGGACTGGGATCAGAAATACTGGGCAGCGCTTTCTTTCGAAAACTCCCAGACTGTCGGGGTCGGCGGTGCAGCTCCTGCAGGAACCTTCAACCAGTTCGGTCTCGTTCCGCCCGGCGGATCGCTTTTCAACCCCGTAGGCGGCCCGAATGCAGCCGGCACAATCACTCCTGCAGCCATGTCGATGAACAAGTATCCCGACGTCATCGCCAAATTCGCAGCGGAAACCGATTTCGGTCACTTTGAAATCTTCGACGTGATGAGGAATTTCCAGAGCAATTACGGCACGGGCACTGCTGCTGCTCCCACCGCCGCCTATCAGCAAAGCACCTGGACCAATGGCATCGGTTTCGGCGCGATCATCCCTATCGTCGACAAGACCCTGGAATTCTCTCTCTCCGGTCTGAGCGGCAAGGGCATGGGCAGATATGGAACGACCCAGCTTGTTGACGCGACCTACAATGCCGACGGAAGCATCAATCCCGTCAAGTCGACCCAGCTGCTTGCCGGGTTTCTCTGGCATGCCGATCCGAAGTGGGACATCTATGGCAACTACGGTATTGAAAAAGTCAGCTCGACGACCTTCACTTCCGGTGCCACGACCTATGGCTTCGGCGACGGCGTGACCGGGACCTCCAATCTGGCCTGCTCCACCCCGAACTACGGCAACAACCAGTGGGGCGCGGTTGCAGGGTGCTCGGCTGGCGGCTACATCAAGGATGCCAGCGAAGGCACGCTCGGCTTCTGGTGGAGCTTCTACAAGGGAGATTTCGGCAGGGCCGCATTCAGCGTGCAATACTCGCACGTGAAGCTCGACTCCTTCGCAGCCGCTCTAGGTGGCTCGATGTCCACGACAGACAACATGCTCTTCACCAGCTTGCGCTATTTCCCGTTCTGATTTCATCCAGAACAGTAAAGCAAGACTCAACCCGTCATCTTGAAAAAGGTGACGGGTTTTTTATTTGCGCCCGTCGAAACCGTGCCTGGTCTTGAAATATCAGTTTTCCTTGCCGCTTTGCAATTCGCGGCAAATGCCAGATACTGATGCCATATAACCTTCGTGGAGAATGCTTTGGCAAAAGGAACTGTATTCATCAACAACCGCTCACAGGCTGTCAGATTGCCGGCTGAATTGCGCTTGCCGGAAGGCGTGAAACAGGTCAGTATCCGCGCACGAGGGCATGAACGGATCATCGCTCCGCTCTCTGAAACATGGGACAGCTTTTTCATCAACCCAGCCATGGTTACCGAAGATTTCATGGAAGAGCGCGGCCCTCAGGAGCAGCAGGAACGCGAAGCCTTTTGATGCTGAAATATCTTCTTGATACCAACATCGTCATCTATGTCATCAAGCGCAGACCGATCGAAGTCCTTGGAACATTCAATGCAAATGCGGCAAGAATGGCGATTTCCTCCATCACCCTGGCTGAATTGCTTCACGGAGTTGAGAAAAGCAGCCAGCCGGCCAGCAATCTGGCCGTGGTGGAAGATTTTTGCAGTCGCCTGGATATCCTTTCCTACACGGCAAAGGCGGCTCAACACTATGGTTCGATCAAGGCGGCGCTCGAACGATCTAGCCAGCCGATCGGCATAAATGACCTGCATATGGCAGCCCACGCACGAAGCGAAGGACTGATACTGGTCACGAATAACCTGAGAGAATTTTCCAGGATTCCCTCGCTCCAGACCGAAAACTGGATTCCCTGAATTTCAGATTCTCATCTTCAGCCGATCGATCTCTTCCAGAAGATCGGCAAAAAGCGCAGCGAGTTCGGGAGAAGCATCGAAATTGCGCTCTATATCCCTCATTCTCCTAGCCCTGAGAAGATCTCCTGAAGAAAATCTTTCTCCTTTCCCCATGAAGTAGCCTTCCTTTATTCTGCAGCTCAACCATGCCACGTCCACCTTGCAAATGGACGCCGCCTCCTCGATCGTCATGCACTCGACGAGAATCGCTTCCAGGATTTCCTGTTTTTGCATTTCATCCCCTCCTGCGCGGATCGAAAGCTAGTTCGCGCGCCATGGTCTCGTAGATTTCGCGCGCCCTGGGCGTATCTGCAGCAGGCAGCACGACCTGAATTTCAATCAGCAGATCTCCAGGGGGATTGCCAGGGATGCCCTTTCCCTGCACGCGGAGCTGTTTCCCGCTCTGAGCGCCTGCCGGCATGCGTATCTTGAGCACGCCTTCGGGCAAATCGACGGGAATCACTACTCCAAGCGCCGCCTCCCATGGCGCAACGGGAAGCGTCATGCGGATGTCACGCCCTTCGACGTGATATCGTTCATGCGGCCTGAAATGCACTTCGAGAAGAAGATCGCCCTGCCCACCCTGGCCTGCAAGGCGAATGATCTGACCTTCCTTCACGCCTTTGGGGATTTTGACGTTGAGCGTACGGCTCTCTAGAAAAACCCGGCCATGGCTGTCCATTTTCGGCACGCGAAGGCTGATCTGCCGGAGCGCCCCGTTAAAGGCATCCTCTATATCCAGGAGGATCTTTGCATGGTGGTCTTCCCCTCTTCCATGGATGCCGCCGAAAAGCTGCGAGAAAAAATCGCTGAACTCCCCGGATGAGAACCCTTTCCCGGAGAACTCGAAGCCTGCATCCCAATCCGGAGGCGGCCTGAATTCCTGCCCCTGTTGATAACCGCTTCCCAATTGATCATAGGCTGCGCGTTTTTCGGGGTCGGAAAGAACGGCATAGGCTTCGTTGACCTCCTTCATGCGCTGTTCGGCATCCTTTTCCTTCGAAACGTCAGGATGATATTTCCGCGCGAGTTTCCTGAAGGCTTTCTTGATTTCGTCCGCAGTGGCTTTGCGGTCGACTCCCAGGATTTCGTAATAGTTCAGAAATTGCATGATTCATCCCCCGTTCATTCAATGCAATAAATAGAAGGCTTTTTCATCAAATCAAGGGGGAAAGGGCGGCTTGCGCCGCCCTCTTCAGCGCTGGGGCACCAGGAAACCGTATGCGGAATGATTGCCGAATTCCCTGGACATGACCGATCTTTTCACCCGGACCGGGCCCCCGGATACGACCACGGCAATCGCCCTTCCTTTCACCACCTTCATGCCCCGCAACGCGATGTTGGGAAAATCCAGCACATCATTGCCTTCGGCGATGCCGGCATATTTTCTGACGGGCGAGTCGATTCCGGTGAAGACGGACTGATCCACATGAAAACCGTCGCAGGAAAGCAGCCTGACATCGACCGGAACGACATCCCCCTCGCAAAGCTCGATGAGATCCCCGGGAACGAGTTCGTTGACGGCGACTTCGCGCAACTCGGGCCCGTTGGCGGCGAATTTCACGCTGAAAATCGCCGCGATCTCGCCGGGCACGGCCTGACGCCTGTCGCGGCGCAGCACTTTCGCCTTCAGCAGGTCATTCGCTCCCCGAGCCGGAAGCATTGCGAGACGGTCTTCGGCTTCGCGGTCGAACAGTCCTTCTTCCGTGGTATCGAGCCATTTCAGGAGCGCTTCGCGTTCGAGCCTGGCCGCGACGAGCAGCCATGCGTTCTGGGGACGCCCGAAGAGGCGGCGCAATGCATTGAGAAGTTTCATTTCTGTCTCCTTAATCGCCTTTTCGGCCATGAGCACATGGCCGAACATTGACGGAAAACGGAAGACGGAACAGATTTTGACGCTCCGGCCTTCCCTCTGGTATGCCCAGCGGAAAGCACCTGAAGCTGAAGGAAGGGGCTTTCGCTAGGCGTTCGTATTACTGCAACTGTCCAAGGCGAATGCCTCCTTATTTATGAACACCTTGATATTCTACGACTATAAACGGATTAAATCAAGCTCAGGAAACAGGCTTGATGGGAAAAGACGGTTTTCGACCGGCGGGCTGGAGGCGAAAAAAACCGATAATATGCTTCACGCCGGTGCACAAAACGGGATTCATGCATCACACCGGCTCATCCAGTCCGCAATGCCGGTTCAAAGACCATTGATATTCAATCGATTCTTCGCTGGCATCGAAATTGCTACATAGAGGGTGAGAGCATGATTGCTTTCACCCTCCTCCAACTTTCGGGCGCTTCGGGCGCCCGCTTTTTTTACTTGTTCTTCCTGACGAAATTGCCGTCGTCCGCCAGGAGAATGATTCCGGGAATGACGAAGGTCGTGCATAAAAAGATGATGTACCAGGATTGAACTTCCATTTTCTTCTCCTCTTGTTCAGGTTGTGCCGCTTGCGCGACCGGATGACGAGAACCGGTCTTTTTCAACCATAATTGAAGCATGGTTTTTTGGGCGCACTACAAGAAAACCGGGATACGCTCAAATTCCCCTACTTCATTTATGGATAATCAAGTATGCGCCCGGCAGGAATTTAAATCAAGGGATGATTGAATTCTCGAGTGTTTCCTTCAGGAAATGCCTCACCCAGTGCTCGGGTCTTGAACTGGAAAAGCGCCCGATCTCCTCGCCATTCCTGAAAAGAACCACGGTGGGAAAGCCTCTGAGCCTGTAGCGGCCTGCAAGCTTCATGTTTTCGCCTTCGTCCACCTCGATCCTGGCCAGGCGGACCGAGCCCTGGAGATCCTTCGCCACCCTTTCAAGGACGGGGGTCAGGGTTTTGCAGGGCGGGCACCAGTCCGCCCAGAAATCGACCATGATCGGGCAGGCATGCGAAGCTTCGATCACGTCGCGCTCGAAATCGTGCAGGGAAACGTCGAAAATCATGCGAGCGCCCTGACCCCGGTGCATTCGACCGAATTTCTTTTCAGACGCGCAATGAAGGCGACAAAACGCGCAGCCCAGTAACATCCGCCTATGCTGCGCTGATGGGTGAATTGGGCGAGCAGATTGCCCACCACGATGCCGTCATGGGATCCGTTTATGCCGTGCCCCCTCGCCACTTCATAGGCGAATTTGACGCCGCTGGGCAGGTTTTCCAGGCTCGAATAATGGAATTCGTGCGCCTTCTGTCCTGAAACTCTCGCCACCGGACAGGGCCAGGGGTGGTTTGCGTTTTCGACCAGATGCACGAATCCTCTTCCCACGGGTTTCTTGTGCATCACCACATCCCCGGGTATCGCCCCGACCATCCGGTGGGTTTTGCCTTCATGGGTGAGGCTGCGCGCAAGATACATGAGCCCTCCGCATTCGGCATAGATGGGCATGCCGGATGCCGCCTTCATCCTGATCTCGCTGCGGAGCGAAGCATTGGCTTCCAGTTCCTCCCCGAATAATTCCGGAAATCCCCCGCCTATGAAAAGCGCATCGACTTCCGGAAGATGCTCGTCCCTGAGCGAATCGAACTCGACCAGCTCGGCGCCCGAAGCTTCCAAAGCCTCGATATCGTCCACGTAATAAAAACCGAAAGCCCTGTCTCTTGCTATGCCTATCCTCACCTTGTCCCTCAGGGCAAAAGGGGAAATTTCCGGGATGGCCTTGGCCTTGAGAGCCGGCCTTTCGGAAATCCCGAGCAGCCTGTCGAGATCGACCTGTTCAGAAATGGCTTTCCCGATTTCCCTGATGCGCAAGCCGGATTCGCCCGATTCGTTGCTCGGCATCAGCCCGAGATGGCGCTCGACGATCTCGAGGCGCTCTTCGTGATGCACGGCGCCGATGACCGGGACGTCGGTATAATGTTCGATCACCGCCCTGAGTTTGGATTCGTGGCGGGAGCCGCCCAGATTGTTGAGAATCGCCCCTGCAATCGATATGTCCCTGTCGAAGGCCTGATAGCCCAGGATCAGGGGGGCAATGCCGCGGGTCATGCCCCTCGCATCGATCACGAGCAAGACGGGAAGATCAAGGAGCTTCGCCAGCGCGGCATTGCTGTTGCTGCCGTCCAGGGCCAGGCCGTCGTAAAGCCCCTTGTTGCCCTCGATGATGCCGATTTCTGCACCTTGTGCATGGTGCTGGAAGGTCGAAACGACTTCCCCGGGATTCATCAGGTAAAGATCGAGATTGCGGCAGGCACGCCCGGCAGCCTCTGAAAGCCACATGGGATCGATGTAATCGGGCCCCTTCTTGAAGGGCTGGACGGCGAGCCCCTTTTCCTTCAGCGCGGCGCAAAGGCCTATGCTGACCGTGGTCTTTCCGGAAGACTTGTGGGCTGCGGAAACCAGTATCCTTTTCATTCGTCTTTCGGCAGGAAATTGAGCGCCCGGACCCCCACCGTCGTGATCAGGAAGGCGACCCCCAGCCCGCCGATCCCCAGCAGGATCTCCGGCAGGCTGGGTGTATAGTTCGCGATCTGTCCGTCGCCGAATGTGCTCATGACTTCATAGCCGGGAAAAATGGAAAGGGGGAAGGCCTGCCCCCCTATGATGAACACGTAGAGCAGGCAGAAGCTCCCCGCGACGACAAGGAGCGAAGCGAAGAGCACATGCCGGCTTGCTCCCATTCCAGGGAAATAAACGAGGAAGAGCGGAACGAGGCTTCCCAGGAAGAAATAGCCGCCCCAGAAAAGCAGCGGGTAGATTCCGCCTTCGAGCAAAATGAATTTCTCGAATTCGGCCTGTTTGGCGAAATAGAGGTTGGTCAGATGGTAGGCCGCAACGAGATAAATGACGCTCGCCACGAAGAGACCGAGCAGGTTCTTCATGCGCTTCAAAATCGCAGCATCCAGCTCCAGTCCGTTCCAGCCGTACAGGGCCGCCTGCACGATATAAAAAACGGCGAGTCCCCAGGCGAAGGACATGACGATGAACAGGGGCGGCAGAATGGCCGTGCCGTAGGCCTGCCTCGCGACCAGGAAGGCGAAAATCATGCCCGTTCCGGTGGTGAGGATGATGCGCCAGACGAAAACGACCAGCCCCGCAGGTTTGGACCAGGCATTCATGCGCTTTTCCATCAGGGTCCAGAGATAGATGCCGACGAAGGCGAAGAGTCCTGAATAGAGCAACACATTCCAGGCGAAAACGGAAGTCGGATTGTAATGCGTCGCGGCGACGATCACCCGGTCAGGCCTGCCCAGATCCAGCATCAGCACGGTGAGCCCCCCTGCAAGCAAGGCAATGGAAAGCAGCCCCGAAAGCGGGGCTCTCGCCTTGTAAGGTTTCTGTCCGAAAACCGAGCCGATGGAAGCCACGTTGAGCACGCCCGAAGCCGATACGATCATGAAAATCGCGAACACATGCGGCATGCCCCAGACGATCTGGTTGTTCATGCCGGTCACGATATGGCCGTGCTCCTCCATGTAATGGGCTGAGGCCAGTCCCATCGCGACGATCAATGCGCCGAGCATTGTCAGGAGATAGAAACCCCGGGTTTCGCGTCTTGCCTTCTGCAATGCATCCATCACAATCCCTCGTAATGAAGTCCCGGATCGAGGCCGAGATCCGCCCTGATCCGGGTCGAGGCGACTTCCCTGATTCTTTTCGAAACCTCGCTGTCCGGGTCGTTCAGGTTGCCGAAAAGGATCGCCTTGTGCCCCGCCTTCGAACAGGCTTCCGCGCAGGCGGTGGTGTTCTCTCCGCGGTCGATGCGCTGCACGCACAAGGTGCAGCTCTCGACCGTCCCCTTTCCTCTCGGCACTTCCGGCTTCTGGTCGTGCAGGGGCTCGTGGACGAAGGAGCGCGCCTTGTAGGGGCAGGCCATCATGCAGTAGCGGCAGCCTATGCAGAGATGCCGATCGACGAGCACGATGCCGTCAGCGCGCTTGAAGGAAGCGCCCGTCGGGCAGACATCGACGCAAGGGGGTTCTGCGCAATGCTGGCACATCATGGGCAGGGAGGTGATCTTCCCTGTCTTGATGTTCTTCAGCTCGACCTTCCTTATCCATTGCTCGTCGGCAGGCCCTGTCCCGCCGGGGAGCCCGTTTTCCTTGTTGCAGGCCTTGACGCAGTCATCGCACCCTTCCTCGCACTGATTGGTATCGATCAGCATGCCCCATCTCACCGAACTCGATGCAGGCTGATCCTTTCCATGGGCGAGATCGTAAAGCAGCACGCCCGGAGCGACGGCAAGCCCTGCCAGCATGGCCGAACTCCTCAGAAACTCGCGCCTGTTCAGGTCCCCGCTCATTTCGCCACCTCTCTGAGTGTTTCGCTCACGGTTTCAGGACGGCTGGAATGGCATTCGAAGCAGTCGATCTTGACCGCGGCATAGACATGGCAGCCCTGGCAGAAATTGCTGTTCGTGCCGAGCACGCTGTGGTTGACTTTGCTTGCGTGGCAGTTCACGCATCTGATCAGGCTATATCTTCCGATCACGCCCTGATGAACCGTGATGGTCCGCTGACGCTTCAGAAGATCCCCGTGGTTGAGCTTCATGTACTTCGGGTCGTTGACGCAATGACCGCCCTTGCCGATATCGAGATGGGGAACCGAAACGTCGGCAAGAACCGTTCCGGATATCAGCAAGCTCATGGCCAGAAGCGCCGCCTGAAGCCTTTTCATGCCTATTCGCCCAATCCCATCTGGATGTAGCCCGTCGGGCAGACATCGTGGCAAATATGGCAGCCTATGCACTTGTCATAGTCCGTGTCGACATAACGCCCCGTGGTGGACTGGCTTTTCTTCACCTTGAACACCGCAGTCTGCGGGCAGTAGACGACGCAATTGTCGCATTCGAAGCAAAGGCCGCAGCTCATGCAGCGCTTGGCCTCATTCACGGCCAGCTCTTCGGAAAGCGATTCTATCCTTTCCTGGAAATTGCCCAGCGCGGACTCCCTGTCGAGCGTGATGATCTTGCGCCTGTTTCTCGCGGTGAAAGTGAAATGGCCGAGGAACATGTCGCTGTGCGGAATGACATAGCGGCCCGAACGGTTGTCGAAATTGTGAATGGCGACATTCGCCGAATCCGTTCCCCTGATAGGTTCGTGCACTTCGTTCACTCCCAGCCCCTTCTCGACCATTTTCCTCATCAGGTCGAAAGTGTGGACGTCGATCTTGGGCCGCTTTTCGAGCTCCTCCCCGTTGAGGTACCGGTCTATGCCTTCGGCGGCGATGGAACCGTGGCCTATGGCCGTGGTGAGCAGATGCGGGCGGATGACATCCCCGCCTGCGAAAACCCCGGACTTGCCCTGAACCTGGTAATTGCGGTCCGCACTGACCATGCCCTTGCCGTTATTGAATTCCTCGAGCCCCGTGAAGTCCACTGCCTGGCCGATCGCCGAAACGATGAGGTCGGCTTCGATATCGCGCTCGCTGCCTTCCCGCTTCGCGATCTCGAGCCTGCCTCCGCTCATCTTGGCTTCGCATTCCGCAACGCGCAGCGCGATCGCGCGGCCGCTTTCGTCCTTGACGACGCCTACGGGAACGAGCCCGCCCAATATGGCGATGCCCTCGGCCAGCGCCTGCTCGATTTCGTGCTTGTTGGCCTGCATCTTGTCGATGGGGAAAACCGAAGTGAGGGTGACTTCCGCCCCGTGCTTGACGGAAATCTCGGCGACATCGTGCGCCATCTGCCCGGCTATGGCCCTTTCGAGATCCGTGGGCTTGGCATTTTCGATATGGCCGAGGCGCCTCGCCACGGTCGCAACATCTATCGAGGTGTCGCCTCCGCCCACCACCACCACGCGCTTGCCGACATAGCGCAGCCTGCCGTCGTTGAATGCGGAGAGGAATGCCGTAGCGGTCACGACGTTGGGCGCGTCCGAATCGGCGACGGGAAGCGCGCGCCCCGCCTGAGCGCCAAGCCCCAGGAATATCGCGTCAAATTCGGCCCTGATCTCTTCGAGCGTGACGTCCCGGCCTATCCTGCAGTTCATTCTCGTCTTGACGCCCAGATCGAGGATGCGCCGGATTTCCGCATCGAGCACTTCGCGGGGGGTTCTGAAGCCCGGGATGCCGTAGCGCATCATGCCGCCGAGAAGTTCGTGCTCGTCGAATACCGTGACCTCATGCCCCTTGAGCGCAAGCTGGTAGGCGCAGGAAAGTCCGCCGGGACCGCCGCCGATGACGGCCACTTTCTTTCCGGTCGCAATTTCCGGCCTGGTGTATTTCAGATTGTTGGCGATCGCATATTCGCCGAGGAAATGCTCGACCGAATTGATGCCGACATGGTCCTCGACCTCGTTCCTGTTGCAGCCCGTCTCGCAGGGCGCGGGGCAGACCCGTCCCATCACGGAAGGGAAGGGATTGGCTTCCGTCAGCCTCCTCCATGCATATTCCTGCCATTTCATGCCCGCAGGCGGCTTCTCCGTTCCCCTGACGATCTGCAGATAGCTCCTGATGTCCTCGCCTGCGGGGCAGCTTCCCTGGCAGGGCGGAGTCGACTGGATGTAGGTCGGGCACTTGTGCGTATAGCTCGCCTGGAATATCTGCTCGCGCCAGGAGTGAACCTTGTGGTCACCGTCCCTGTAGCGGCGAAAAGTGAGCTTCGTGTCATCCATGGTTTCTGACATGTCCTGCCTCCGATAGATATTTGAGTAATATTCCTATTTTTCGCCGAGCCTGATCGCATTGCTCACGAGCTGATGAACGCCGCCCACCATGCGCATGTTGAATCCGTAATAGGGCAGCACCTTGCTGAACTGGGTCTTGCAGATGGCGCAGATGGTCGCCATGAAATTGACCTTGTCCCGATCCGCGACTTCCTTCAAGGCTTCCATCCTGGGGAGCGCGCCTTTCACCCTCAGATCCATCAGGTCGTCCGTCAGGAGCCCTCCACCGCCTCCGCAGCAGTAGGTTTTTTCCCTCGTGGTGCCCTCGTTCATTTCCACGAAATGATTGGCCGCCGCCCTGATGATGGCTCTCGGTATTTCGAACTGCCCGCCGGGCATGTCGCCCATGCGCGAACCCCTCGCCACGTTGCAGGAATCGTGGAAGGTGACGACGAGATGGTCGTTCGCTTCCGGTTCGAGCGTGATCGCCTGGCGCTCGATGAGATCCCAGGTCAGCTCGCAGATATGCGTGGGCTGCCTGTAGCGGGCATCCAGCTGCTTCTGCAGTTGCAGCGCGAACCTGTCCTCGGCGCCTGCGCCTATGCCGGTCAGGGTGTTCCAGAAGCTGTAGGCGACGCGCCAGGCATGGCCGCATTCTCCCACCACGATGCGCTTCACCCCGAGATCGAGCGCGGCCTGGCGGATGCGCAAGGCGATCTTCCTCATCTGCTCGTAATTGCCTATGAATATGCCGAAATTGGCCGCTTCCGAAGACATGGAGGAAAGCGTCCAGGATATGCCCGCGGCATGGAAAACCTTGGCATAGCCGATCAGGCTGTCGATATGGGGTTCGGCGAAAAAGTCGGCGGAAGGGGTGATGAGCAGCACTTCGGCGCCCTTCACATCAACCGGGAAGCGCACGTCTATGCCGGTGTCCTCCTTCACGTCTTCTTCGAGCCCTGACAGCGTATCTTCCAGTGCGGGCCCCGGGAGGCCGAGATTGTTGCCTATGACATGCACCTTGCCGATGATCTCGTTGGAGTATTTTTGCCCGTATCCGACCGAATCGAGGATCTCCCGCGCCGCCATGGTGATCTCGGCCGTATCGATGCCGTAAGGGCAGAATACCGAGCAGCGGCGGCATTCCGAGCACTGGTGGTAATAGGAAAACCATTCGTCCAGCACTTCCTTCGTCAGATCCCGAGCGCCCACCAGCTTGGGAAAAAGCTTGCCGGGAAGGGTGAAGTAGCGCCTGTAGACGCTACGCATCAAATCCTGCCGGGCGACAGGCATGTTCTTCGGATCCTGCGTGCCGATGTAATAATGGCATTTGTCCGAACAGGCGCCGCAATGCACGCAGGCATCGAGATAGACCTTGAGCGAGCGGTATTTCTTCAGCAATTCGCCCATCCTGGCGATCGCTCTTCCGTGCCAGTCCTCCACGAGCTCTCCAGGGAAGCCCAAGGCTTCCTGGATCTTGCCGCTTGCGACGAAAGGCTTCAAGCCTTCCATGGCCCCCGGCTTGATGGCCGGAATGATCGGTATGACCCGGTAAGGGGGGGCGGAAATGTTGGCAGCCATTTATCCCTCCGATTCCAGCTTCGCCGCCCAGGAGGAAAGATGACGATGCTCCCTCGGATTGTCGGCTTGGTTTCTGGAAGGCGAAAAGAATACGCCGGGGGCATGCAGCAGCTTGCTGAAGGGGAAAATGATCATCAATGTCGCGACCAGCGTGAGATGAACGTAGAGCAAAGGATTCTGTGGCAGAGGCTGGGGATCGAAGCGCATCAGCCCGAGAAAGAAGGCCTTCACCCCGATGATGTCGGCATGCAACAGGAATTTCATGGAAAGCCCCGAGGCTGCGATCGACAACAGCAGCGCCAGCATGAGATGGTCCGAAGGCGTGGAAATGTAGCGTATCCGGTCGACGAAAAGACGCCTTCCCCACAGCCCCGTGAGGCCGATCGCCATCACGAATCCCGCATAGATGCCGAAAGGCTGGACGAGATCGACCCAGGACCAGACAGGCTGCGTGAAATAGCGCAAATGACGCATCAGCACCAGTGCGAGTCCGCCGTGGAAAAGCATGCCGAAACCCCATGTCCACAGGCTGCCCTTGAAAAGGCTCTCGAAGAAAAACACTTCCCTCGCCATGCGCAGCACCACCCCCCCCCCCGTCGTCGGCGCCGGCGTCGTCGGGATCTTGAGGGGCGCGGGCGTATTCAGATAATCGCTTATCCTGTATATCAGGCCGCCTGCCAATACCAGGCTCGCGGCATAATAAAGCGCGGCGAAGAAGAGGCTCATTCTCTCAGACGCAGCCGGTGGGTTTCGGCAATCCCGCGACCTTGCAGGCCTGCTTGGCCGGACCGTAGGGGAAAAGCTCGTAAAGGTACTGGCTGTTGCCCTTTTCAGGCCCGAGCTTCTTGCCTATCGCCTTGGTCAGCACGCGAACGGCCGGCGCGATCTGGAATTCGTCGTAATACTTCCTGAGGAAATCCACGACTTCCCAGTGCTGCTCGGTCATGTTCAGGTTTTCGGTCTGCGCGATGTATTCGGCGACATCCTTGTTCCATTCGCCCAGATTGACGAGATAACCTTCTTCGTCGGTTTCGTAGGTTTTGCCGTTGACTTCGATATGGGACATTTCAATCTCCTCTGTAGATGGTGGTTCAAAGCCAGGATTGGCAATTTCTGTTGGCGATCGCGAGGTCGACGAATCCGTCATAGCCGACTGTCGACACCCCGTCGATGACGCGCTCGGCAAGCCCTCGCGCCTCGATATCCGGGAGCAGCGCATAAATCTTGAGCTTGCCCACCGCTTCCCTGATCTTTCCTTCATAGGCATTCCCCTTTGTCGCCGCATAGACGGCATCCTCGATCAGCAGGATGTCGCCCGAATTCGCGACCCCGAGACAGGATTCCAGCGCATTGTCGGAATGCGGGGACTTGTTGATGATGTGCAGCATTTTTTCCTTCCTAGAAACTCAGCAGGACATCCTGCTCTTCCATCAGACGGCCCATTTCCTCCCGGGAAAGGACGGTCACGTCGACCAGCAGATCCTCTTCAAGAAGGCCGCGGGCTTCCATGGATTCCTTCTCGACATAAAGCTTCTCGATGTCGTAGCCTTCGAGGGCGCGATAGGTCGGGGAGAAATTCTTGGTTTCGATGCCCTTCGTCTGCTGCCCCTTTTTCAGCTGGTAAACGCCGTCGTCAAGGAAGGCAAGACTGACATCCTGATCGAATGCCGCCGTGATCAGCACGACTTCGAGCGCTTCGAGCGCGTAGATCGTGCCGTAGGGCGCCTTGCGGTTGACGAACATGAATTTCTTGATGCTTTCTTCGCTCATCTCGCCCTCAATCGCCGAATGTGACCAATCTGTCCGCCTCAATTCCCGCCTCGACGAGCTGGCCCAGGCCTGAAATCCTGAAGCCCTTGGCGAGATTCTCTTCCCTGACGCCGCGCCTCAAGGCCGCCGCGACGCACACCACCAGATCGACGCCGTGCTCCTCCGCAAGCCTGCTCCAGCGGTTGACGATATTCCTGTCGTCCTGGGGGGGCTCCGTCAGCTTCGAGGCATTGTTCACGCCGTCGTGATAGAAAAAAACGCGCCAGACTTCGTGCCCTTTCTCGATCGCCGCCTTGCAGAACAGGTAGGCCGAGTCGGATGCCTGATGCTGATAGGGCCCCTCGTTCACTACGATGCCGAACTTCATCTTTCCCCTTTTAGAATCGGATATGCGTCGAAGCATTCAGGTTGGCACGCGAACCGCGCCAGTCGTCGACCAGATATTTGGTGAAGGGCAGCTCCGTCTTCTCGAAGAAGCGCGGCCAGCCGATACGCTCGACCCAGTCCGAAAGCCGCTCCCATGGCCTCGCATCGGCCTTGTAGACATAGAGGATCTTCTTCACCACTTCCCCGACTTCGATCCAGCGCGGCGGATTGTTGGGCAGACCGGAAGCCACCATCTTCATGAAAGTCGGCTTGGCCCGCGCATTGGAATTCTTTCCGCCGACCCAGATCGCGATCTTGGAATATTCGGGATCGTTGATCTGCATGGGGGGGCAGGGCGGATAGCAGGCGCCGCAGCACACGCATTTCGTCTCGTCCACTTCGAGCGAAGGCTTGCCGTTGACGAGCGCCGGCCTGATCGCGGCAACCGGGCAGCGCGCCACCACTGCAGGACGTTCGCAGACGTTGGCGACGAGATCGTGGTTGATCTTGGGCGGCTTGGTGTGCTGGACGATGATCGCGATGTCCGCCTGTCCGCCGCAATTGATCTCGCAGCAGGACGTGGAAAGGTGGACCCTGTTGGGCATTTCCTCGTGCCTGAATTCGCCGATCAGTTCGTCCATCAGCGATTTCACCACCCCGGATGCATCGGTTCCCGGAATGTCGCAATGCAGCCATCCCTGGGTATGGGCGATCATCGAAACGGAATTGCCCGTGCCGCCCACGGGGAAGCCGTTCGCCTCGAGTTCCGCGATCAGCGGCGCGACCTTGGCTTCGCTCGATACCATGAACTCGATGTTGGAGCGGATGGTGAAGCGCACATGCCCTTCCGCGAACCTGTCCGCGATGTCGCAAAGCTTCCTGATGGTATGGATGTCCATCTGGCGCTGCGTGCCCGCCCTGACGGACCACACCTCGTCCCCGCTGTGGGAAACATGGTGCAGCACGCCGGGACGGGGGCGGTCATGGTATTTCCAGTTGCCGTAATTCTTGAGCAGCACGGGATGCATGAACTGCTTGTTGTCCGGGACGCCGCTCTCGACGGGACGGCGCATTTGCGTTTGGGCCATTTCTATCCTCCGTGCCTGGCTTTGATTTTCGCGACTTCCTCGTCCCATCCGTCGGTTCTGACATAGGGATTCATCCTGGGACTCGCAACCATGTTGGCGTCAACCTCGATCCCCATGGCATCGAGGAAATTCACCAACCCGATGCGCTCGATCATCTCGCCCGTGCGCTCGTGCTCGAGCGCATTTTCGGCGAAGAAATCGATGACGCGCTGACCGAGATCGACGAGCTGTTCCATGTCCTCGTCCGTTTCGAGCTTCATGAAGGGCACCACGACCGTTCCCATCAGGTCGCCTATCTTCAGCGTGCGCTTGCCCCCCACGAGTATCGTCGCGCCCTTGTCCTTTCCCGGGGAAAGCGCACCGGTCATGACATTGATGCAATGCATGCAGCGCACGCAATCGTGGTTGTCGATCTCGACCGCATGGGTGTCATTCACGGCCACGCTGGAGAGGTGATCTCCCTTCCTGACATCCTTGATTTCCTTCAGCTGGAAGGCCTTGGTCGGGCAGCGCGCCACGACGTCGTTCACGAGCTCGTTCATGCCATGCCTGGCGAACCATTTCCTCGCCAACTCCTCGTCCGTCCTGATGTTGTCGCGCCAAGTGCCGATGACGGCCATGTCGGCGCGCTGGATCGAATTCATGCAGTCGTTGGGGCAGCCGGAAAACTTGAACTTGAACTTGTAGGGGAGCGAGGGCCTGTGGATGTCGTCGACGAAAGTGTTGAGCACGGTGCGGTGCGCCTTCGCCTCGTCATAGCAGGACTGCTCACAGCGCGCAGCACCCACGCAGGACATCGAGGTGCGCACCGCAGGGCCAGCGCCGCCGAGGTCGAAACCCAGTTCATTGATTTCGTCGAAAGCGCTCTGAACATTTTCCGTCGTTGCGCCCTGGAACATGATGTCGCCGGACTGACCGTGGAAGGCGATCAGTCCGGAGCCGTGTTTTTCCCAGATGTCGGCCATCTTCCTGAGCACATCGGTGTTGTAATGCATCCCTGCAGGAGGCTGTACCCTGAGCGTATGAAATTCGGCTGCATCCTTGTAAACGGGCTCGCCCTTTTCGTCCTTGAGCTCGGTGAAGCGGGGAATGATGCCGCCGCCGTAGCCGAACACACCCACCGTACCGCCCTTCCAGTATCCCTTCTTGGTCTGGTACGATGTTTCGAGCTGACCCAGAAGGTCAACCGCCATGTCCTTGTCCTGAGCCAGACGCTTGAGACCCGTAACGAAACTGGGCCACGGACCTTTCTCGAGTTCGTCGAGATTCGGCGTATCATACAGTTTCTTAGCCATGAATCCTCCTGCACATGAAAGTTATAAGGAAAGTCCTTTCGAACCGTCGGCGATCTTGGCCGCCTGTACTCTAGACGCTCCGCCTGTTGTATATTAGACAAGGCTGATAGTGACATGTAAACTACCCTTCCGGGTTATGTTTCATCCCCCCCTCATTGGCTATAGACGCTCGACCCTTGCGTCGCGCTCAATATGGCTTAATATTGATATAGCAAATTTCCATGTTTTTATCATCATGACAAGCATCAGTGAGGTCGAAAAATTCAGGGTTCCGCTGGGCGGCCAGGAAATCGAACTGCAGCAAATCGATTACGCTGAAGGCGGCATGAGCCTTCTGCGCATACGCATCAAGGAAGGCAAGCGCTTCACGATTTTCGACATCGATCCCCTTACCGCGAGAAAGTGGAGCGAGGCCATGCGGCGCTGGGCGGATGGTGTCGATGGAAAGTGAAATGACCGACATCCTTTTCGATCTGGAAGGCGATTTTTTGCCCGAAGGCTATGTCTTTGCGCTGTGGAAAGAGATCGTTCGCATTCTGCCCCGGCTTGAAGAATGGCCTCATGCGGGCATGCTCCCGCTGAAAGGATCGGCAAGCGGCCAGGGTCTCCTGCTGCCCAGGCGCGCCAAACTGGCCTTGCGCATCCCCATGGATTTTTCCGCCGAGGCGCTTGAATTGTCGGGAAAGACGCTCGACATCGGGGGCTGTTCCATCAGGACAGGAAAAGGCGGAAAAAGGCCTATCGAAGCCTATCCCACGCTGCATGCGCATTTCGTCGAAAGCGACAGGGAAGAAACGGATTTTCTCGGGGATGTCGCCGGAAAACTGGATGAAATGGGCATAACCGGAAAATTGATCTGCGGCAGGCATCAAATCATGCCCTGCGGAAACGAAAGGCTTTCCGGCTACAGCCTCGTCGTTCACGATCTCAAGCCTGCCGGATCGATCAGGCTGCAGCATTTTGGGCTGGGCAAATATCGTCATTTCGGCTGCGGCCAGTTCGTCCCGCACAAGACGATATCCGGACTGGAATGATTTCTTTGTTGATTGGAGGCAAGAAATGGCGTATCGGATCAATGAGGTGGAAGTCGAAACCGACAACGATGGCTATCTGCTGGAGCCGGATTACAGCGCTGAAGCCGTGGAAGTCATTGCCGCAGCCGAAGGCATCGCGCTGACGCCTGAGCACTGGAAGATCGTCGACTATATGCGCGACGAATATCGGGAACATGGCCATACTCCGAATTTCAGAAACATGCTGAAGGGCATTCAGGAATTCTGGTCTGACGCCGACAGCAAGACGCTTTACGATCTCTTTCCCATGGGGCCTGCAAAGCAGGGGGCGAAAATCGCCGGCCTGCCCCAGCCTTACGGGAAAGGGGGATACTGAAGGAAAATTGAAATGAACAAACATGATGCCAATGTCGTATTGAACGTGAAAGGACTCACCTGCCCGGGCCCGCTTCTGGGCGCAAAAAGGATGGTGGACGACCTGGAGTCCGGGCAAATCCTTCTCCTGATATCCGACTGCCCCGGCACCCAGGACGACCTTTTCTCTTGGGCAAAGCAGACGAACAACCAGGTGCTGAAGACGGAAAAGCTGCCGGACGGCGGAACGGGCTATTACATACTCAAAGGCAAAGGCCACGAATTCAAGGCCAACGTGCTGCTCGACATCCGAGGTGTGCTCTGCCCCGGCCCCATCGTCGAAGCGAAGAAGCTCTTGAATGGCATGCAGTCAGGGGAAATCCTCAAGCTCACCAGCAATTGCCCCGGCATTCGCTCGGATATCGAAGGCTGGGCAAAAGCAACGGGCATGACCATCCTCGAATCGGTCGAAATCGCTCCGGGCGAATACGACTTCTATATACGGAAGGGATGATGCGGGTCAAGAACCGCTGGTTCAAGGCCGAGCGGGATAAGTCCCCCGAGGAAATTGCGGGCGCTGCGGCCTTCATCCTCTGGAAAATTGCGCAGAATGCGCTCAAGGACCTCAGGAATGCCGACTACGACATCGAGGCCGGGCCGAGCTATTTCGACTATCTGGGCGAATTCCTGATCTTCCTCATCCAGATCGCGGACAGGATCGCTTTTGAAAAAATGGAAAACGAAGCCAGGACCGCTTTCACCACTGAGCTCGCCTTGAGGGTCGCGGGAAATTATGCCGAAAACAGGGGCGACCTGCTCGGACTTTCCCATTCGACATGCAGGAGCGAATTCGTGGAGCGTTTCAACGAACGCTCGGACGTTTACGCCGAATGCGGCTACGGCGAGGACGGTCCGGATTTCGCCTTCATCCGCTATCTCGGCCATTGCCTCCTCGAGCATTGCGCCGATTCGGACAGGAGCTGGATCGTCGACAGGATCATGGCGATCGAGGCGCCCGATGCGGTTTCCACGGTACAGCGGGCCATGAAGGGGCTGCTCGACACAGAGCCTTCCGAGCCCAGGCTGGGCTCGGGCATCGGGCCTGACTGAAATGATGCATGATGAAGCCTATTTTCGCTGGCGCGAAAGGAAACTCGCTTCCCACCCCGCTTCAATCGAAGAGCTGATCGTCGAGGTAAAGGATCCCGAAAGCCTGAGTCCCATCGAGATTGAAGCGATCCTCGAACGAACAGGCAAAGCCAACATGGCGATCTATGTCAGCAGTCATCCCCACCCGGACCTGAAGAAATTCTCCCTTCAGTTCGGACTGGAGAATCTGGATGCCAACTGGCTTGCCGGAGAAGACGGCGTTTCGAGGATAGAAATCTCGGAAAGCGGAAAGGGATACATTCCCTACACCAACAGGCCGATCAAATGGCATACCGACGGCTACTACAATCCCCCCGAAAGGAAAATCCGCGCGATGCTGCTGCACTGCGCGCAAAGCGCATCAGACGGCGGGGAAAACAGGCTGATGGACCACGAGATCCTTTATTGCCTGCTGAGGGATCAAAACCCGGCGTTCATAGAAGCGCTCTCAGCAGCCGACGCCATGACGATTCCCGAAAGAATCGACGAACAAGGCGTGGCGAGGAAAGCCGAAACCGGCCCCGTATTCTCGCATGATCAGGAAGGATTCCTTCACATGCGCTACACGGCGAGGACCCGATCCATAGCCTGGAAGCAGGATGCCGTGACGCTCGCCGCGGCGGCGGCGCTCGAGGCTATCCTTTCCTCCCCCTCCCCCTATATCTTCAAAACCAGGCTGGAACCCGGCATGGGGCTCATCTGCAACAACGTGCTTCACGACAGGTCGGGCTTTCTTGGCAACTCGAGGCTGCTTTTCCGCGCCCGCTATTACGACCGGATCAAATAAAGCCCGCCGCCTGAAAGGGCGGCGGGCTTTTGGCCGAAATCACCAGCCGTAGGAAATGCCGAGTGAATCCTCGTGCATGGTCAGGTTCGCTTCCCCGCCGCCGAAACATTGCAGACCGGGACAATTGTTCGGGATTGATCCTGAACCATTGATCGTCTTGGTGAAAGCATGCATGTAGGCAACGCTGATTTCCGATTTGTCGGCCAAAGTCCAGGTCGCGCCCAAGGTCAGGTGATCTTCGACAGTAGCAGGCGCGAAAATGTTGAAAAAGGTCTGGCTGCTCGGAATAGGCGATTTGCCGTAATTGAATCCCGCCCGCAACACGAGGTTGGGCTGATACTTGTAGCTCGCACCCAGCTTGTAGACAGTCTGGTTGGTCCAGCCGAAGCCGGAACCGCCCGCAGAACCCAGCAAGGTAGCCGGATTACCCAAAGCCGGAAGCAGCGGATTGGCCACGGAACTGACCCCGCTATACAGGATTCTCTCTACATCCGCTGCGATGGTGAGCGCAGGAGTGGTCTTGACGGCGATGCCCACTCCATAATTGGCGGGAATATCGAATTCGCCCTGGTTGGCGAAGAAACCCTGATAGGTATTGAACTTGCTCATTCTGGTCTTGGTCTGGTAGGTCGCACCAAGAGAAACCGCATCGGAGACCTGCCCTATCCATCCCAGGCGTAGCCCGTAGCCGGTCGAATGGTCATGCCCCAGGTCCGTCACCGAACCCGGCGAACTCGTATAAAATGTATTATTGAAATTTTGTGCACCGCTCGCCGCAAAGCTTTGATAGGCGAGATTCAGCGAAACCCCGATTGCATTGTTTTGATCGAGCTTCATCGACCAGGTCGGAGCGACGATCAGCTGACTCATGTCCACGCCGGCGTTAGTCGTTCCGAATGCATTGACCGGCGTAGTATAGGTGGTATTCATCCCGCCATTGCCGTAAACGGAAACGCCGAGAGAGTAATTCGGGCTCATCATCCTGTTGTAGCCGAAACTGGGAATCAGGAAATTCGATTTGCCGTTGCCATCCAGACTCTGGTTGAGCCCTCCCCCATTGCCCACGATTTGCGCGCTCCTGTCCGGACGGAACAAGTCGATGCCGAAATCGATCCTGTCGCCGACGATCACCATCCCAGCGGGATTGGTTGCCGCAGCGATGGCATCCTGCGGGAAAGCAATGCCCACGCCGCCCATCCCTTCGGATTTGATGCCGTAGCCGTCTGAAAAATAGCCATTCGTGGCATGAGCTGCGGGCGCAGCGAGCCCGCCTGCGATCATCATCGAAACCAGCAATTTCCTCTTTTCCATGGTGCCCCTCTCTCTCTATGTAGTAATAAGAATTACCGCTCAAACGAACAGGCAGATATCGGTTTCCCCCGCAAATTCCAAGAATGTCGCCGCCCCGCCGAATTCTATGCCCTCGATGAAATCACTCTTCTCGAATTCGAAAAGATCGACAGTCATCTGGCAGGCGATGAACTTGACGTCGGCTTCCTGGCAAAGGCTGCGCAGCTCTTCCAGTGAAGCCACCCCTTTCTTCTTCAGCTTGTCCTTCATCATCATCGTGGCCATCGATTCCATTCCGGGCAGAACCTGCACCAGTACGGGCATGGGAATCGGCATGGGCATGGCCGGATTGCCCAGCGGACTGATCTTGACGTCGGAAAGATCCTTCTTCAGGAGCTGCAATCCGTAAAAGGTGAAGAACACCTGGACATCGTAGCCGAGGGCGGCTGCCGTGGAAGCCAGGATGAAAGGCGGATAGGCCATGTCCAGCGTACCCTTGGTGGCGATGATTGCCATTTTCTTTGTCATAAAATTTCCCCTTTATCGAACCTGGCCAACATTACTTCTTCCTCATGAAGAAGACGTATTCCCCGCCTTCCTCGCTCTGGGAAAGCAACTCGTTTCCGGTCTGCTTGGCGAA
>JAJZVB010000134.1 GCA_021845885.1 Pseudomonadota bacterium | reverse complement strand
GGATGCGATAGAATGGGCGGTGAGGATGCAGGAACTGGGGGCGGGCGAGATATTGCTCACCAGCATGGACAGGGACGGAACGAAAAACGGATTCGACCTCGAACTCACCCGTTCGGTTTCCGATGCGCTCGACATCCCCCTGATCGCAAGCGGCGGCGTGGGCAACCTCGAGCATCTCGCCGAAGGGATATTGAAGGGGCATGCCGATGCGGTGCTCGCGGCGAGCATTTTCCATTACGGCGAATATACCGTGAGGCAGGCCAAGGAATACATGGCTGACCGGCACATCGAGGTGAGGCTTTGAACGAGAACTGGCTGAACAAGATCAATTGGTCGAACGAAGGGCTCGTTCCTGTCATCGCTCAGGATGCCGCAACAGGGCGTGTGCTCATGGTCGCCTGGATGAACAGGGAATCCCTCGAAATGAGCGCGAAATCGGGCGTCGCGGTCTACTGGTCGAGATCCAGGAAAAAACTCTGGCGCAAGGGCGAGGAATCCGGGCACACCCAGAAAATCGTCGAAATGAGACTGGATTGCGACGGGGACGTGATCCTCCTGCAGGTCGAACAGGCTGGCGGGATCGCCTGTCATACGGGAAGGGAGAGCTGCTTCTACCAGAAGCTCGAGAACAGCCACTGGGTCGTCACGGACGAAGTGATCAAGTCGCCCGATGAAATCTACGGGAGAAGCGCATGAGCATCATGGAGCGGCTGGCCGACACGATCTCGTCCAGGAAGGGCGGAGATCCGAAATCGTCCTATGTCGCTTCCCTTTTCGCCAAGGGCCAGGATGCGATATTGAAGAAAATAGCCGAAGAAGCGGGAGAAACGCTGCTCGCATCCAAGGACGGTGATAAACTGCATATCGTGAAGGAAACCGCGGATCTCTGGTTCCACAGTCTCGTCATGCTCGCCTGGCACGGTTTGAGGCCCGAGGACGTCTATGCCGAACTGGAAAGGCGGGAAGGCATTTCTGGAAACGAGGAAAAGGCCAGCAGGCAATGAACTGCATATTCTGCCGGATCATCAGGGGGGAAATCCCCGGGAAGAAGCTGTACGAGGACGACGACCTCATCGCCCTGCACGACATCCATCCCGTCGCCCCCGTGCATTTCATGCTCATCCCGAAGCTGCATATCGAGTCTCTCGCGCAGGCAGAAGACGCCCATCAGGCGGTTCTGGGGAAAATGATGGTGCTTGCGCCGAAACTTGCGAAAAATGAAGGGCTTTCCGAAGGATTCCGCACCATCATCAACACCGGAAGGGTGGGGGGGCAGGAAGTGATGCATCTGCACATGCATGTCATAGGCGGCAAGGACAGGCTCCCCCCCATGCTTGTCCGGATTTAACAGGGAGTTTTAAAATGGGTTCATTCAGCATCTGGCACTGGCTTATCGTTCTTCTCGTCATTCTCCTGATATTCGGCACGAAGAAACTGAGGAATATCGGCAGCGATCTCGGCGGCGCAGTGAAAGGCTTCAAGGAAGGCATGGCCGGAGTCGACGAAGAGCAGAAGAAGATCGATTCCGCGTCCGGGAACCACACCATAGAAGGGGAAGTGAAGGAAAAGACGAAATCCTGATTCCATGTTCGACATCAGCTTTTCTGAGCTTTTCCTCATCGGCATCGTGGCGCTCGTCGTCATCGGCCCTGAACGCCTTCCCAGGGTGGCCCGGGCCTTCGGGCTCATGGTCGGGCGGGCGCAGCGCTATGTGAACGACATCAAGGTCGAACTGCAGCGCGAAGCCAATCTCGAGGAAATCAAGAAAATGCAGGAAGAGGCCAGGGAATCGGCGATGAAGCTCGAGGCCGCCCTGAAAACGAAGGCTTTCGAATACGAGAAGAAATTCAGGGAAGCCGAGGACACCCTGCATGTCGAAATTGAGCACGTGAAGGAATCTTCAGACCAACCGCCCGTTCAGGAAGAAGCGGATCCGAGGCAGCTCAAGATCGATTTCGGAGAAAAATGAGCACCCAGGAAAGCCTCATCTCCCACCTGATCGAACTCAGGACGCGCCTCCTCAGGATATTCGCAGCGATCGTCGTCGTATTCCTCTGCCTCGCTCCCTGGGCGAGGGATCTCTATACCGTGCTCGCCCACCCGCTGCTTGCCCATCTGCCCAAAGGGGGGAGCATGATCGCGACCGAAGTCACCACCCCCTTCCTCGTGCCGATGAAAATCGCGATCATGGCCGCCTTCCTGGTCACTCTTCCGCACACCCTTTACCAGCTCTGGGCCTTCATCGCCCCGGGGCTCTATGCTCACGAAAAGAAGCTGGTCGCCCCGCTCATCGTGGGGAGCACCTTCCTTTTCTTCAGCGGCATGGCTTTCGCCTATTTCCTGGTCTTTCCCGTCGTTTTCGGCTTCATTTCCAAAGTGACGCCGGAAGGCGTTTCCATGATGACCGACATCGGCAAATACCTCGATTTCGTCCTGACCCTGTTCCTCGCTTTCGGCGTCACTTTCGAAGTCCCGGTCATCGTCATCATCCTGGTCAGGATGGGTTTCATCGAAGTGAAGAAGCTCAAGGAATGGCGGCCCTACATGATCGTGGGCGCATTCGTCCTCGGCGCGGTGTTCACCCCGCCCGATGTCGTCTCCCAGACCATGCTCGCCGTCCCCCTCTGGCTGCTTTACGAACTCGGCATTTTCCTCGCGAAATTCGTTCCCATGGAGGGATCATGAGCGGTTCATGCCACGCTGCCGAAGGAGGGGTCGGCGCTGTAAGGGGGAGGAGGAACCCCTGCGATCCTGCTTCCCTGGCTGACGGGCCCACGAGGAAAGAGCTCGTAGAGGCGCCTCTTTCCGCCGCGCGCGCCGAAAGGCTCTTCCAGCGCGTTCAGCAGCCTCGTTCCGCTCATGTCGTGCCCGTGCAGCCTGTAATGGTTCCTCAGCAGATTGACCACTTCCCAGTGCTCTCCGGTCATGGCAATCCCCTCGCTTCCGGCAATTTCCTCCGCGATTTTCCCGGACCATTCGGGAAGCACGGCAAGACGCCCTTCCGGATCGTCCGTCAGCATTCTTTCAATGTTCAGCATGGCCCCTCCATTTGAAAGCTTCCGGATTTCTTTATAGGACAGAGGAGACGGGGTTGCAAGAAGTCGGGCGGTTCGCGCCCTCCCCGACGGGATTGCTGCATTTCGGCTCGATCGTCGCCGCGGCGGGAAGCTATCTCATCTCGAAATCATCCAAGGCAAAATGGCTGCTCAGGATGGAAGACCTGGACGAAGCCCGCACCGAGCCCGGCGCGACTTCCGGAATCATCAGAACGATCGAGGCGCTCGGCATGGAATGGGACGGGGAGATCGTCTACCAGAGCGAAAGAAAGGCGCTCTACAGGGAAGCATTGGCGAGCCTTCAAGGCGTGACTTTCCCATGCTCCTGCTCGAGGCGGGACATGGAAGGCCTTTACAGCGGAAAATGCAGGAACGGGTTCAAGGGGGAAGCCCGGTCGGTGAGGGTCAGGGTGAGGGACGAGACGATCTCCTTCCGTGACGCCATCCAGGGGGAATTCTCGCAGAACCTGGAAAAAGAGGTCGGCGATTTCGTTCTTTTTCGCGCCGACGGCTTTTTTTCCTATCAGCTCGCCGTCGTCGTGGACGACCGGGAACAGGGCATCACGCAGGTGGTGAGGGGAGCGGACCTGCTCGATTCGACCCCGAGGCAGATCTACCTTCAGCGCCTTCTTGGATTTTACACGCCCGATTACGCCCATCTCCCTTTGGCCGTGAACGACTCAGGGGAGAAGCTCTCGAAACAGAATCTCGCCGAACCCGTGAAGCCTGGAATTCCCGTTCTTTTCAGGGCGCTCGAATTCCTCGGGCAGGATCCCCCGGAGGATCTCCTCGATTCGGACATTCCTTCCTTCTGGAAATGGGCGCTTGAGCACTGGGAAATCGGGAAAATCCCGAAGACATGCAGGAAAAAATATGACGAGTATCGAATCGATAGACCATGAAGGAAGGGGAATTGCCCATGTCGAGGGCAAGGCCGTTTTCGTCGAAGGGGCGCTCCCCGGCGAGGAAATCGTCTATTCCACCTACAAGAAAAAGCCCAGGGTCGAATACGCGAACATCTCGAAGATCATCAGGGAAAGCCCTTACAGGGTCAAACCGGAATGCGGCTATTTCGGCCTATGCGGCGGCTGCAGCATGCAGCACTTCGACGCATCCGCCCAGGTGGCGGCGAAGCAGCGGATCCTGGAAGATGCGCTATGGCATATCGGGCGGGTCAGGCCGGGATGCATCCTGCCCGCGATCCATGGCCCTTACTGGCATTACAGGCGCCGGGCGAGGCTCTCAGTCAAATATGTGGAAAAGAAAGGGAAGCTGCTCGTCGGCTTCAACGAGAAGCGCACCCGCTACGTGACTGACATGGACAGTTGCGAAGTCCTTCCCGGAAGAATCTCCGGGCTGATTCCGCACCTGAAGGAAATGATAGGCCGCCTTTCGATCAGGGCGAGGCTACCCCAGATCGAGGTCGCCTCGGGAGAAGGTTCGGACGTTCTGGTTTTCAGGATACTCGATCGGCTCTCGGTTCAGGACGAAGCGATCATCAGGGCATTTTCGGAAAAGCATTCTGTCCATGTCTATCTTCAGCCCGGAGGGATCGATTCGATCATTCCTTTCCATCCCGGCATACCGGACCCGCTTTTCTATTCCCTTCCCGAATTC
>JAJZVB010000016.1 GCA_021845885.1 Pseudomonadota bacterium | reverse complement strand
GCGCGAAAGGTCGCCTCCAGCTTCTCTTGACTTTACAAGGCGGAGTTCGTCCTACCGGCTGCGGGACAAGCTATCTGCCAGGAAATACGACGATTTGATATCATGAAGCTAAGGGGGTGAAAGTGGCCGATTTTTTTAGCCGACGATTCGGCAAGGATGTCTGGATTACTCACCATGCCCGCAAGAGTATGGAGCGCAGGGGTATCGACGATGCCGCGCTTACGCATGTGATTGAGGCAGGAGAAATCAAGCACAGAAGCGACGTGGACCTGTGGGTATTCAAACAGGGCTGATAACCTGATATGCGCAGCTGTAGTCGAGAAGGCAGCCTTAATCGTCAAGACCGTCATGATTAACTGGGAACTGGAGGAAAAAGGATGAGAATCGAATACGACGACCAGGACGACATCCTGCATATCGAGTTCTCCAAGGAACCGATAGTCAAGGATGTCTCGCACGGATGGAACGTCAATGTGGGTTACGCCGCACATGGAATCGCCGAAATCACGATACTCGATGCCAAGGCCGATGGCTACTGGCCATTGGAAAACCTCAAGGATCTGCTGCCCAAAGCCGCCTGACCTTCCTTGAAAGGCGAGACCCCGAAATCGGCCCCTCCAGGCGAAGGGCATGCCATGATATGCGGATGCGCGCGAAGCCTATGGCGAATTGCGCTTTCAGAGCATTGGCTGGCGCGGGTGAAACGCTGCTCGTTGTCTGGACGCCGGGAGGCGACGAATGGCCCCATATTATTTCGGCGCGAAAGGCGGAAAAACATGAATGCGAAGCGTGGACACGTTTCTGTAGATGACGCTCCGGCCACTAAACCGGACGATTGGAATAATGCTTTTGTCACTCATTCGGCAGACGAGCTAAGGCAAGCGGTTGCTGCACGCCGTACCCGCGGGCCAAACAGACAGCCAACCAAGGAGCAAGTCGCAGTGCGGTACAGCCCCGAGGTGCTTGCCTATTTCCGCGCTACCGGCGCGGGCTGGCAAACCCGCATGGACGAAGTGTTGCGCGAGTATGTAGCCCGACACAAGGCAGCATAGCCATCCATCCGTGGCCGGCGGGCTGAAACACCGACTTAACCCCGGTTTCTTCAACAGCCCCGCTTTTGATTATCTATTGCCAGATCAGGAAAATCATGCCGCAATCGGCGTCATTTTTTCCAGTTGATCCTTGATCGCGCTTTGCGCTTCGCGCAATTCGTATTCGTCCTGCAATCCCATCCAGAATAGAACCGAAGTGCCGAATATGCTGGCCAGGCGCAGATCCCTGGGGATTAAAACCCGTCGCGGGCGCTGCCCCAGGGATGGGATCCCGGGACCACGGCGGCCCTGATCCCGGCCTTTTCGACGTCAGCCAGGGTTTTGTAAAGCGTCGCTTCGTGCGCCAGGATGCTGCCTTTCATCACGGCCACATAGCGCGCGACCGTGTCGACATCGCAGACATAGCCGCCGCCAGGGTCCTCGACGCTGCGCAAATTGCCGTCCCAATCCATGAAAAAACCGCTCATGTCGATCAGGCCGCGAGCTTTTCGCAAACCAGCCCGTCCACGAATTCGGCAAACGGGATATCCAGCCTCTCGATGTTCTGCTCCCTGAGGAACTTTTCCTCGTTCCTTGTCAATTCGCCCGGCAATACGGCCCAGTGCCTGCTGGATGAGCGCTTCATGATCTGTCTGGCGAAGGTGCGCTCGAGCTGATTCCTGAAGCGGCATCCCAGGAAAAGGAAGCTTCTTCCCGCCCTCAGCTGCTTCACCACTTCCGGAATCGGGGTCTGGATGTCGATCTCGGTCAGCACCTCGACGAAATCCGTGTCGGAAACGAGGAAGTTCTGCTCCGGTGAGATCGAGCCCAATGGCTTGTAAAGCACGGTTCCCCAGGTTTCGGCCTCGAAGTCGTCGGCCTGCGGTCCTTCGGGTCGGTAATAATGCACCCAGGTGCCGAAATGCTCGGACTGGCTGACCCCCTGGACCTGCCCCCAGTCCGTCTTCGATTCGAGCGCCCACTGCATGGCATTGTCGTACCAGACATCCACGATCAGCACGGGCTCTTTCGGAAGATCCGCAAGATACCGGTGAAGCGGCGTGGGCTGCACGTTGGGCCTGAAGGCTTCCGAGAGGATCCCGGTGAGGGTCTTCCTGTGCTTGAAATTCTCGATGAACTGGGCGGCCGCGGTGAGGTTCTTCCGGATCTTGTGAGGAACGGAAACCTTTCCCGTCAGCAGTTCGGCGAGCGCTTCGGGTGAACCGGGGACGGGGCAGCTCGGAACGAGGTCGAGCACCCCGGGGCCGAGATAGGGGATGATCTCCCCCGCTTCGAGACCTTCCCTGATTCTCCCGATCATGATTGAAGTTCCTTCTTCAGCTCGTCGACTTTCTCGCGGGCGACCCTGAAAATACCCCGCCCGCCGGACAGGGCTTCGTAGCAGTCATGGGTGCTGCGGCTCAAATGATTGAACCATGCCTGGGCAGATGCAGCCGAAGGGCGCTCGCCGATTTCCATCACGCTGCCGTCGTTGTTGAAACGGACGTGGATCATGACGTTTTCCATGACGATCTCCTCAGACGAAACTCAAAATTTCGACGGTCACGTTTTCGGCTCCCAGCAGGGCCTGGCAGGCGAGGCGCGACTTCGATCCGACGCCGACGATGGTGTCGAGCTTCTCGTTCTCGAGACGCTGTGTCTTCGAAAGACTTTTCCTTCCCTCGAGCACGAAGATGTGGCAGGAACCGCATTCCGCTTTCCCTTCGCACTTGTGGGCAAGATTCTCGCCCGACGAGAGGATCGCCTGAAGGATGCTCATTCCTTCCGCAGCATTGATGTTTTTGCCCGATGGCATGAGAGTAAGTACTGGCATTTCATAGCTCCTTTTGCGTGTTTTATAAATATATGGCTGAACCCGCCCCGATATTGAGCGAGGCATCCTTTGCGGTCTTCACGATGAAGCCGATCTGGTCTTCGCTGAGATGGCCGTGGAAGGGAAGCACGAGCACCCTGTCCGCCACCTTCTCCGTCACGAAAAAATTGCCCTTCCTGTATCCCATATCCTGGTAAAAAGGCTGAAGATGCATGGGCTGGCAATAGGCTGTCGCCTCGATCTCCTCGGTATGGAGATCGTTGACGATCGCATCCCTGCTGCTCTTCGAAAATCGCGTGCCGAGATGGACGAGATAGAGGAACCAGTGAACCTCGTCCACTTCCGGCGCGACATAGGGATCCTTGATGCCCTCGAAGGAGCGGACATGATCTAAATAGTTGTCTTCGATGAGTTTCCTTCTTTCCAGTATCTCGTCGAGCCGCTCGAGCTGGGCGAGCCCAAGCGCCGCGGTGAGGTCGCTCATCCCCCCCTGCCAGGGAGTCCTTCCCCCGGCCACGATGGAAAAGCGCTCGTCGATGCGCCTGCTCCTGAATTGCCTGATCCTGGATGCGAGCTCCGTATCGTCCGTCACCACCATGCCGCCCTCGCCGCAGACGAGCGGCCCGGGCTGGGAAAAATCGAATATCGAGAAATCGCCGAAGCCCCCCACTGTTCTCCCCTTGTACCGGGAGCCAATGGCTTCAGTCGAATCCTCGATCAATATCAGATCATGACGCCTCGCCAGTTCCCTCAACGCATCCCATTCCGCGGGATGTCCGTTGGTGTTTCCGGCGAGCATCGCTCTTGTCGAATCAGTAATTTTTGCTTCGGCCTTGGCAGGGTCCAGCGTTCCCGACCAGTAGTCGATGTCGGCGAAAACAGGCTTTGCCCCGCAATTCGCTATGGCATGGGCAATCTGGTGCCATGAATACGGGGAAGCGATCACTTCGCTCCCATTCCCTATCCCGCATGCCTTCAATCCCAGGAAAAGGCCCATCGTTCCGCTCTGCACGGCAATCGCGTGCCTTCGCCCCACATGGGCAGCGAAAGCTGCCTCGAAGCTCTCGACCATCGGTCCCTGACTCAATCTCGGCGACTTGAGCGTGGCTGCGACAAAATCCAGTTCGAAAAGGCTGATGTCGGGGTCGGACAATGGGATCATTTTTTTCTTTCAGCAAGCACGACACCTGTCGCATTTTCGATCGAATCCGTGATCTTCCAGCAATGGTCCCTTCCGTCGACGAGGTAGATGTCGAATCCGCCTTTCGACCCCACAGGCACCTCGCCGCCCATGTCTGACGCATCGCAGCGGGTCAGGGAAACTCCGGGAAACTTCGCCCTGAATTCAGCGACGATGCTCCCCTTCTCCTTGCAGCTATCGAGGAAATCCCCGATCAGATCGATATCGATCCCCACTTTATCCTCCGCTCTTCTTCGCTTCCACGGTGATGGGGAGCTTGGTGTCTGAATCCATTTCGGGCAATTCCAGAAGCCAGCCGTTGCCAAGCGTCACCGTTCCTCCCCACATCGTTTCCCTTTCCATGGAAACGATGGGCTCTTCGAGATCCTTCTTCGGCACATAGGCCGAAAGCTCGCCGGATGCGTTCTTGCGGATCATCACTTTCATTGCATTCTCCTTGTCATTTCTTCCACAATGCCCGGCAGGATGCCGAGCAATCGGTCTATTTCATCTTCAGTCGTATAGCGGCTGAGCGAAAACCTGATCGACGATTCCGCCTTTTTCCCCAACCCCATCGCCAGAAGCACATGCGAGGGCTCGTTCCCGCCTGCCGTGCAGGCCGCGCCGCTGGAAGCATGGAGTCCTGCCTTGTCCAGCCTGTCCAGGATCGCTTCGCTCACGAGTTCCCCGAAACTGATGTTCGAGGTATTGCATACCCTTTCGGCTCCGCCTCCGTTGACGCGCGCGAAAGGAATCGCCTCCAGCATTCCCTTTTCGAGCCTTTCCCGAAGGAAGGCGATGCGCGCCTCATGGCCTTCTTCCATCGCGAGCCTGCATGCCGCCCCAAGTGCGACAATTCCCGGAAGATTTTCCGTCCCGCCGCGCCTTCCCCTTTCCTGGTGCCCGAAGAAAAGGGAGGGAAGTCTGATCCCCCTCCTGACATAAAGCGCGCCGATGCCCTTGGGCGCATGCATCTTGTGCCCGGAGAGTGAGAGAAAATCCGCCGGTACCTGCGAAAGGTCGATCTTCGCCTTCCCGCATGCCTGCACCGCATCCACATGAAAAAGGCATCCTTTCGATTTCGCGATGCTTGCAGCCTTCTCCACCGGGAAAATCACGCCCGTTTCATTGTTCGCCCACATAAGCGAAACGAGAACCGTGTCGTCGTTCAATGCCTTCTCAAAGGCTTCCATGTCGAGCTGACCTTCGCCATCCACATCCAGCCTCGTCACCCTGTATCCCTGCTTTTCGAGATGGTCGAAAAGGAGGAGCGTCGAAGGGTGTTCGACCTGGCTCGTCACGATATGGCGCTTGTCCGGATTCAAGGCGGCCGCCCCGAAAATCGCCATGTGGTTGCTCTCCGTACCGCAGCTCGTGAACACCATTTCCTGGGGCTGCGCCTTCAGCAGGCTGGCGACATCGGAGCGTGCACCGATCAATCTTCTCTTGGCCTCCTGCCCTAAGCCGTGCATGCTCGACGGATTGCCGTACGCTTCCAGGCATTCCAGCATGGCTTCGACGCACTCATCAGCCACTTTCGTCGTCGCGTTGTTGTCGAGATAGATGCTCATTGCCAGAATCTTCTTTCAGGATCCAGATTCAGTTCGTTCAACAGTGCCGAAAGCGTTTCGTATTCGGCATGCAAAAGCCATTGCCCCTCGACATGCATCTTCCTGTAGAGCCTCCAGCGCTTCGATTCCTGTCCGTATTCCATTCTCGCGATGTCTATCGTTCCGCCCGTCTTGTCGATGTTGCGCGAGCAGCATGGACTTCTGATCTCGTATCCGTTCTCGATGGCATGCACTTCCGGTGAAACGTACCGGTAACGCTGCCTTTCCGAGATTCTGCGCTCGATCCGCTTGAGATCGAGCTCGTTGGGATGTGGACATCTATCCAAGCTGGCCTCCTGGCTACACTGGGGAGATTTCCTCCTCAAGGCATCCCACAACGAATCCTTCCTGGAATTCAACCAGATAAACAGGCGTATTGGATTCCTCATGACTGCCGACCTGAACGATTTCCCCGCGGCTTCCGCTCTGCACCAGAAGCACATCCGGCTCCCTGTCTGGATACGAGCCGTCGTTGTACAAATCGAGACAGGCGAGAACCGGCTGTCCCCACTGGTATTTCGGCACCCTGGGTTCGATCATTGCGTTCCCCCTTCAACAGGCTCAACGATTTCCGGACCGACGACCTCGAGCTCCTTGCCCCTCAGACCGACCCGGTAGCCCCGTTCGACGATATCCACGCCGTAGATGTAGAACTGCTGCAGGAAAGTGCCTATGCTCGTCACGTAGCCCAGGTCGCCCTTCTTCACCAGGACCTCCCCGATGTCTTTCCCCTGGAAGGTTCCGTCGTTCCGTATCGTCTTGATGACGCGCACTTTCTGCCCGTATTCGAACCAGGGCGGGGAGGTCAGCTCGACCACGTCGCTGTCACGGCTGATTTTTGCCATTTTCCTTGCTCCTCAAAGGCGGGAACCCGCCAGATTCCTCACGGTTTCGTCCTGATCGACAAGCAGCCTCTTCAGGTATTTCGCGTCTATCCTGCCCGCCACTTCGTATCGGATGCGCCAGTCTTCGTCGTCGAGAAGAAGCTTGAGCTTATCGGCATCGGCGCGCCTCGCCGCTTCGAGCCTGACGGAAGGATCCGGATCGGCGAGAAGCTTGACGAGCCATTCCCGGTCTATCCTTCTCGCAACGGTTTTTCTCACTTCCCTGTCCGAATCGCTCATCATCAGCGGCAGGAGGGGGACTGCAATCCTTCTCGCGACGATCTGCCTGACGTAATAATCGGGGTCGTCTATCATCGAGCCCAAGCTGGCTTCTTCGATGCGCGCAGCCACCCTGATCCTCACTTCCCTTTCCGGATCCATGCGCATCTCGGCCAGATATTCCGAGGGAAGCCTGGTCGCCACGCTCCATCTCACCGTCTCGTCCCTGTCCTTCATCAGGCTCGGCAGAAACTCCGCCTCGACATGCTTGGCCGCAACCGCCCTCACCTCGAAATAGGGATGCACGAGATAGTCTTTCGCCTTTTCCGGATTCCATTCGAAAAAGCGGTCTATCCTTTTCGCATACCGGTCCTCGACGCAGGCTTCCATGAGCTTGCATTTCCCCCCGGCATTGGCGCATGCCCTGCAATCCAGATCCGCACCCCGCCAGTTTTTCGCCTCGATGATTTCAGTCGCACTCATCCAGCCCCACCCTGTCAAGAACGTTCAGAAGCACCTTCGCCCCGATCTTGTCTCCCGGATCGAGCTCCAGGAGCTTCATCACCACTTCCCTGCCCGTCTCCAGGTCGCCCAGGCGCATGCTGAGGTAGCCATAAGCCTTCAGGGTGAAGAGATAGAATCTCGGCAATACGGCCTCATAGCTTCCGAAATCCGCATCCTTCCGCCTCACCCTTCTCCAGTCCCGGGCCAGCGCGTTGTCTCCCGCCGCCTTCTCCAGGCATGTCATCGCCATGCCCAGCGCATCCTGCAGCCGCCCCTTGTAGAAATAGAAGCGGTAATACCCTATCAGCACTGCGGCGTGGTTTGGCGCCGCCTGCAAGGCCTGTCCGAGATGCGCTTCGGCTGCTTCGTCGTCGCTGTAAGCGAGCCCGGCAAGTCTCAGATGATGCTCGGCTTCGAGCGGCAAGCCTTTACCGAGGCACGCGAATTCATCCAAGTCAGTTCCTGGCTATCGATGCCGGATCCAGGCTCGCCACGCTCGAGCTGCTGCAGCCGCATGGGGCGGCATTCGGGTTGATGAAGGAAAGCCCGGTCTTCGTCGGGGTATCGACGAAATCGATGGTCACCCCTTCAAGAAGCAGCCTGCTCTCTGCCGGGAGGAAAAGCTTGATCCCTCTCGCCACTACCACGCTGTCGCCCTTCATCGGTTCCGCCTCGACAGTGAATTCTGAAGAAAGGCCGGAGCATCCCCCTGCCGTGACGCAAAGCCTGAAGCCGTGATGCTCTCCACCGTTGAAGCGGATCATCCGGCTGATGAATTTTTCCGCCCCTGGCGTGATCGTCAAATTCATGTCGGTCCCCTATGCAGCCTGATAGCGCGGATAGCTGTTGTCGATCACACAGGTGTTGTCGACGGGACAAACTGCCACGCACTGCGCATCGTCGAAATAGCCGATGCATTCCGTGCATTTCTTGGGATTGATGACGAACGTGCCGTCCTTCTCGTAAATCGCAACGTTCGGGCATTCCGGCTCGCAAGCGGAACAGGCCGTGCATTGGGATGAAATGATCTTGTATGCCATGTTTTCTCTCCAGATAAAATTGAATCAAGCTGCAATAAAGGCGCCCTGCCGTATGTCCGCATCACCGCGCTTGCTGTGCACGATCTCTCCGGACTTGATTTTGCCCAGGTATTCCTTGAAATACTTCACCGCCGACTGCTCGATGAATTCGTGGGCATACTTGTCGACGGGATCGATGCCCGCTGCCTTCAGTTCGTCCTTGGGGCAACCGCCGATCTTGGCCACGAATACCGCGACGCAATCGTTGATGGCCCGAATGACGGTCGGCAATGCATCCTCTTCGCCATAACCGCCCTGGCAGTAGAGGTCGACACGACGGTGGCCGACGAACTTGGAGCCTTCAGTACTGAGTTCGTAGATCTGGAACTCCTGTGCATGACCGAAGTGTTCATTGACCCGCCCATGGCCCTTCGTGGCGACGGCGATGAGGATCTTCACGTCGCTGAACTCCTGGACCAGATCGGCGAGCTCCGCTTCCTTGGCCGCCACTGTTGCCTGACGTTCCTTTTCCACCTGCTGCTGATAGGCGCGCCGCCCTTCTGCGTCATACTCGATGTCCATTTCCATGACCTTTTCGGTCGTGAATTCGGCGGAACGATCCTCGCCCAAAAGGCCCACCGCGTCTGCGCGGCACTGACGGCAATGGCGCATCATGTTCATCTCGCCTTCGCATTCGTCCTGGAGGGCCTTCAGTTCCTGCGCGGTCGGTCCGCGCTGTCCGTTGAGGCCGAACACGGTGCCATGCTCCGGCGCGGAGATCAGCGGCATGATGTTGTGCAGGAATGCCCCACGCGACTTCACCGCCCTGTTGACTTCGACGAGATGCTTGTCGTTGATGCCGGGGATCATGACCGAATTCACCTTGCAGAGGATGCCTGCCGCGGTCAGCATTTCGAGCCCCTGCATCTGACGCTCCGTCAGTATCCTGGCCGCTTCGATTCCGGTAACGCGCTTGTGATTCCAGAATATCCAGGGATAGATATGCTGCCCCACTTCCGGATCGACCATGTTGATGGTGATCGTGACATGGTCGACATTGAAACCCTTGATGGTCTCCACATGGTCGGGAAGCGCGAGACCGTTGGTGGACAGGCAGAGCTTGATGTCCGGCGCGGTCTTCGCGATCAGCTCGAAAGTCTTGAAGGTCTTCTCGGGGTTCGCAAGGGGGTCTCCGGGGCCAGCGATGCCCAGAACGGTCATCTGGGGAATGGTCGAAGCCACGGCGAGCACTTTCTTGGAAGCCTGCTCGGGCGTGAGCTTTTCGCTCACCACGCCAGGCCTGCTTTCGTTGGCGCAATCATATTTCCTGTTGCAGTAGTTGCACTGAATGTTGCAGGCCGGGGCTACCGCGACATGCATGCGCGCATAATGATGATGCGCTTCTTCGCTGTAGCAGGGATGGTTCTTGACCTTTTCCCACACTTCAGGCGCCATGTCCTCAGGTGCCGTGGAAGAGCCGCAGCTCGCCTTTCCGCCTTCGCTCGATGTGCCGCATCCCTTGTGTTCGGCGATCTGCTGCATCACTTCGCCAAGATCGTTCGTTTCAACTTGCCCCAGCATGTTCGCTCCTTTCGTTAGATCGGAATATCCGTTAACGAGTATTGAGCAACAAACATGCCAAACGGAAAATCGCCCGGAAGGCGCTCAAATGCTGGGTTTAACGATTGTCTGAATCCGTACAGGGATGTAGGAAGTGTAGCAAAAACGACATCAGAAACGCTTGATCTCGATCTTGTGTTTCTGCAACGCGTAACCCATCTGGCGAGATGTCAGCTTGAGCAGCCTTGCCGCCTTGGCCTGGACCCAGCCGCACTGCTCCATGGCCCAGATCAGCCTGTCACGCTCGGAACCGAATTCCCTGTTCTGGACTTCTTCGGATTCTTCCTGCGGCTCGGGCATATGCTCGACCACGTGCTCGGGGATGATGGGGATGATGGGTTTCGCGGGCTTGCCGTAGCTTCTCAGCGAAATGGAGAAACACTTGTTCTGCTGACAGGGAAGGTCGATCTCCCTGATCGTCGCCCCCCGAGCCATGGTCATCGTGCGCTCGACGCAATTCTCGAGCTCCCTGACATTGCCCGGCCAGTAGCAGTCCAGCATGATCTTCATCGCTTCGGGGGTGATAGTAAGCTTTTTCTGGTTTTCCAGGTTGAATTTTTCCAGGAAATAATCGACGAGCAGGGGAATGTCTTCCTTGCGCTCCCTCAAGGGGGGGAGGAAAATGCTCACGACATTGATCCTGTAATAGAGATCCGCCCTGAATTCCCCCTTTGAGACCGCTTCCTCGAGGTTTCTGTTGGTTGCGGTGACGAGCCTGATATCGACCTTGATGGGCCTGTTTCCGCCGACGCGCTCGAATTCCCTTTCCTGCAGCACTCTCAAAAGCTTGGTCTGGAAGCTCGGAGAAATGTCTCCGATTTCGTCAAGGAAGAGGGTCCCGCCGGAGGCGAGCTCGAAGCGCCCCTTGCGTTCCTGCGTGGCGCCGGTGAAGGAGCCTTTTTCATGGCCGAAAAGCTCGGATTCGAGCAGGGTCTCGGAAAGCGCGGCGCAATTCACCTTGATGAAAGGCTTGTCCTTCCTGGAACTCAGGTAATGAATGGAGCGGGCGATCACTTCCTTCCCTGTGCCGCTTTCTCCGCGCAGCAGGACTGTCGATTTTCCCGGCGCGGCCTGATGCACCTCGGCGAAAACCTCCTGCATGACCTTGCTCCGGCCGATCACGTTGTCGAGCCTGTATTTTCCGTGCAGCTCCTTCTGCAACCGGCTCTTCTCCATCATGAGCTGCTGCCGCTCGCTGGCCACGCTCTGATGCAGCCTGACCGTCTGGCCGATCAGATTGGCCACCATGGTGAGGAAGCGGATGTCGGCCTGGAAATTGGGGCGCTGTTCTTCGAGTTCCCTGTCCGCGCTGATGACGCCCACGGTCTCGCGGCCCACCTTGATCGGCACGCCGATGAAGGAAACGACCTTTTCATCATTGAGGTTCCGGGAACCCGTCCTGTTCAGGAAAAGGGGTTCTTTGGCGATATCCGGGACCACGACGGGCATCTCGGATTTCATGATTTTCCCGGTCACGCCCTCTCCGATCCGGAAGCGGCCGCGCCTCATTTCCTCTTCAGACAGACCCGACGCGCCCACGACCTGCAATTCACCGGTATCCTGCACCAGGCTGACCATGCCTCTCTTCATCTTGAGATGCGAGGAAAGCACGTTCAGCACTTCCCTGACGGTCTTGTGCAAATCGAGGGACGAACTCAGAATCTTGCTGATCTCGTAGATCGTGATCAGTTCGACGTTGTTTTCATTGGATACTTTGGCCACATCCATGCTCCGTTGACTGATGTTGGACCTTGCAGCACGCAGCAAGTTCGCATGGAAATACAAGCAATTTCCGTACCTATTGCAGCAGCCTCCCCAGCCTTTTCTCGACTTCAAGGACATGGCGAGTCGTTTTGAGCACGGTGTCGGGATTGAGGCTCATCGAATCGATGCCGATCTCGACGAGATATTCGGCCATCTCCGGGTAATCCGAAGGCGCCTGGCCGCAGATGCCTGAATGTCGCCCGTTTCTTTTTGCCCCCTCCACGGTGAGCCTGATCATTTCCTTGACTCCCGGATCGCGCTCGTCGAATTCGAAGGAAACGATTTGCGAATCGCGGTCCACCCCGAGAACGAGCTGGGTGAGGTCGTTCGATCCTATGGAAAACCCGTCGAAAAGCCTCGAGAATGCATCGATCTGCACCACGTTGTTGGGGATCTCGCACATGACGTAGATCTCGAGCCCGTTCTCCCCCCTGACCAGTCCGTTTTTCGCCATCGCATCCAGCACCCTTTCCCCCTCCTCGACCCTTCTGCAGAAGGGGATCATGAGCTTCACGTTGACGAGCCCCATTTCGTCCCTGACCCGCTTCATGGCGAGGCACTCGAGCGCGAAGCCCTCGGCATAGGCGGGATGGGTATAGCGCGAAGCCCCCCTGAAGCCCAGCATGGGATTGTCTTCTTTCGGTTCGAACCATTTCCCGCCGAGCAGGGAAGCGTATTCGTTGGTCTTGAAGTCCGACATGCGCACCACCACGGGCTTGGGATAGAAGGCTGCTGCGATGGTGCCCACCCCTTCCGAGAGCCTCTCCACGAAAAAATGCGAAGGGCTTTCGTGATGGCGCACAAGATTTTCGAGCTCCAGACGCTCTCTTTCGTCATCCACCTTTTCAGGATGCAACAGGGCCATGGGATGGGCCTTGATGTACTGGTCGATGATGAATTCCATGCGGGCCAGACCCACGCCGTCATTGGGCAGGAAACGCGTCTTGAAGGCGATGTCAGGATTGCCTATGTTGATCATCAGACGAGTCCTGGGCCTGGGAAGGGAGGACAAATCGGTGAGCACCCTTCTGAAAGGCAGGATGCCGGAATAGACATGTCCCGTGTCGCCTTCCGAACAGGCGACAGTCACGTCCGCTCCCGTCATGATCGATACGGTCGCGTTGTCGCAGCCCACCACTGCGGGAATGCCGAGTTCCCGGGCCACGATCGCGGCATGACAGGTTCTCCCTCCGCGATTGGTCACGACGGCTGAAGCGAGCTTCATCACCGTCCCCCAATCCGGGGTCGTGGTATCCGCGACGAGCACTTCCCCGGGCTGGAACTCGTTGAGCTCCCCCACGTGGGTGATGACGCGCGCCTTGCCCGAGGCGACCTTTCCTCCGACCGCCCTTCCCGTCGCCAGGATTTGCCCTTTTCCTTCGAGCTCGAACTCCTCCAGCATCTCTGCGGATTTTCTGGAGGCCACCGTCTCGGGCCTCGCCTGCACCATGTACAATTTTCCGTCCAGGCCGTCCTTCGCCCATTCCATGTCCATAGGCATGACCCTTCCCGCCTTCGAACTGTAATGCTCCTCTATCCTGACCGCGCATTCGGCCAGTTCGATCACTTCGGCGTCATTGATGCAGAAGCGCTTCTGGTCTTCCCTGGGCGTCGGAACATTGCGGGTCGATTCCCTTCCCGCCCCTTCCGAATACACCATCCTGATTTCCTTTCCGCCCAAAGCCCTGCGCAATACGGCGCGCTTGCCGTTCTTCAGGGAAGGCTTGAACACATAGAACTCATCCGGATCCACCGCGCCCTGAACCACATTCTCTCCGAGCCCGTATGCCCCGGTGACGAAAACCACGTCTGAAAACCCGGTTTCGGTGTCTATGGAAAATATCACCCCGCTTGAAGCGAGATCCGAGCGCACCATCTTCATCACGCCCACCGAAAGATAGACCTTGAAATGGTCGAAGCCGTTGTCCACCCTGTACCTGATGGCGCGATCCATGAAAAGGCTGGCGAAGCAGCGGCTGACCGAGTCGATCAGCTTCGCTTCCCCCGATACGTTGAGGTAGGTCTCGTGCTGGCCGGCGAAGCTCGCCGTGGGCAGATCTTCAGCGGTCGCCGAACTTCTCACCGCGACGGTGAGATGGGGTCCGTATTCATGCTTCAGCTTCGCATAAGCGCCCAGGATTTCCCGAACCAGATCCTCAGGAAGGGGGGCGCTGTAGACGATTTCCCTGGCCATTTGCGCCCTGTTCGCGAGGTCGTCCACATCGTTCACGTCCAGGCCGTCAAGCGCTTCGTGCAGCCTGGGCCAGGCATCCGCCCTTTCGAGAACGTACCGGTAAGCTTCAGCCGTGATGGCGAATCCGTTCGGCACCCTGACCCCCACCTCCTTGAGCTCCCGGTACATTTCCCCGAGGGATGCGTTTTTCCCTCCGACGAGGGCCACGTCATTCATGCCGAGTTCGCAAAACCAGCGGATGTAATGCTTCATGCCCCCTCCATCTCTGGCCTGTATTCTCCCCGTCTGGCCAGGCCGTTCAGTTGCGCGCGCTCCAAAAAAACCGCCTGCATCTTGTTCGAATTTTCGCTTTTTCCTCCCCAGGCTTCGAGCGCCTTGCTCTGAAGCGCGCGCCCATAGGAAAAGGAAAGCGCCCAGGGCGGATTGCGAAACAGCGCATTCATCGCATTCAGGTTCACCGTCGCTTCCTCCGGCCCCTGTCCGCCTGAAAGGAAATTGATGCTCGGCACTGCAGCCGGGACCGTTCTTTTCAATACCCTGACGGTCGATTCGGCCACCTTTTCGGGCGCGGCCCTGGGAAAGAAGGCTTTTCCGGGAAGCACCATGCTGGGCTTCAGCACCATGCATTCCAGGATGATGCCGTGCCTGTAGAGCGCATGGAACACGGCATGAAGCACGATTTCCGTCACATCGAGGCAGCGTTCCATGCTGTGGTCCCCGTCGATCAGCACTTCGGGTTCGACGATCGGGACTATCCCCTCTTCCTGGCAGACAGCGGCATATCTGGCCAGCATTTCCGCATTGGCATCGATCGCGATCCATGATGGATTTTTCTCCGTGATGGCATAGACCTCGCGCCATTTCGCAAATCTTGCGCCCTGCATTTTGTAGGTCCTGAGTCGCAAGGAAAGTCCGTCCAGACCTTCCGTGATCTTGTCGCCCGGGGAGCCCGCAAGGGGAACGGCGCCTCTGTCGACCTTGATTCCGGGCACGATGCCCCTTGAAGAAAGCATTTCGGGAAGCAGCCTGCCGTGATCGTCGCGCTGCGTCAGCGTTTCCTCGAACAGGATGATGCCGCTGATGTAATGTTCGATCCCCGGCGTCGAAAAAAGCAGCGAGCGGTATGAGCGCCTGGTTTCTTCGGTCGATTCTATGCCGAATTGGGAAAATCTCTTGGCCAGGGTGGGGAGGCTTTCGTCTGCGGCGAGTATGCCCTTGCCTTCCTGGACCATGCCGCGTATGGTCAACTCCATTTCGTCCATTTCGTCCCCTTGCAGAATCGACATTCTCAATATAGTCGATGATCCATGCCGCCCGCAAACTATCGGAATACGTTGACTTGAAATGTTGCCCATTTATACTAATGTTGAAGGGTAATTTAAATCGCATGTCAACGCATGCGTTTCATGGAACGTTGAATGATTTTCGAATACCAAGGAGAAAAGATGAAATCTGCAAAATTATGGCTGGCGCTCGGCTTGGGGATCGGCGCTGCAGGCAGTCAGTTGGCGATGGCTGACGAAGGATGGTATGCCGGAGTGGGCGCAGGTCAATCCAGCGCAAGATACGATTTCGCGGGAATGGCGAGCAATGCACAGGGTGGGTTGCCTCCAGGTGCGGCCATTTCCACCAATCCGCATGATACGGCATACAAAATTTTCGCGGGCTACGACCTGGGCAACGGCCTCGCCATTGAAGGCGGCTACTTCAACCTCGGGAGATTCGGCGTGACCACTTCGACCGCGGCGGGCACGTTGAACGGAACATCGAGGGTGGATGGCGCGAATCTTGATCTGGTCAGCCTCCTTCCCCTCACAGAGCGATTTGCCCTTCTCGCGCGCATTGGTGCGCAATATGCCAACACGAAGGACTCCTTCGCTGGAACGGGAACCACCGTGGTGACGAATCCCAATCCGACGCAGAGTGAAGTCAACATGAAGGTCGGCCTTGGCCTTCAGTACAAAATCGCATCCTCGGTCAATGTGCGTGGCGAATGGGAGCGCTATGTGATCAATGACGGATTCAACGGGCGCAACCCCGTCAATGTCTATTCCGTCAGCCTGGTCTTCCCGTTCGGATCCAAGCCCGCGCCGGTCGCCGCTGCAGCCCCGGTCCCGGCCCCTGCGCCTGCTCCCGCGCCGGCTCCTGTCGTCAAGGCCCAGCCTCCTGCACCCGAGAAGCTGTCGCTTTCCGCAGGGTCGCTTTTCGATTTCGACAAGGCCGTCGTGAAGCCCGAAGGCAAGAAATCGCTCGACAAGCTGGCCAGCGAGCTCGAAGGGGTCAATTACGATGCGGTCAGCGTGACAGGCCACACCGACAGGATCGGCTCGGATGCCTACAACATGAAGCTTTCGGTACGCCGCGCTGAATCCGTGAAGCAATATCTCGTCGATGCGCACGGCATTCCATCGACCAAGATCTTCACGGCGGGGAAAGGGAAATCCGACCCCGTAACGAAGCCGGGCGAATGCAAGGGCAAGAAGGTCACCAAGAAGCTGATCGAATGCCTGCAGCCGGACCGCCGCGTCGTTGTGGAGGTTTCGGGAACGAAGAAGTAAGTAAAACCGCACCGCAAAAACCCCGCTCAGGCGGGGTTTTTCCATTCCAGGCGGTGAAAGTCCTGTCGAGGCAGTCCAAGATAAAACCCCTGGACGTAATCGACTCCCATTTCTTTCAGCGCATTCAGGATTTCCCGGGATTCGACGAATTCCGCGACCGTCAGTATGCCCATTTCCTGGCACATACGGGTGAGGTTTCGAACCAGGATGCAGTCGATTTTCGAGTTCAGGATGTTTCTGACGAAAGCGCCATCAATTTTCACATAATCAAAGTGCAGTTCTCGCAGGTAATGAAAAGAATTGTAACCGCTCCCGAAATCGTCCAGTGCAAAGGAAAACCCCTTTTCCCGCAGATTGGAGAGGAATTTGCGCATGTTCGTCATGTCGCTGATGGCGTCCCGTTCCGTGATTTCGAATACGATTTCGCTGGGAGGAAGTTTGAGCTCGACACATAATTGCTCTGCATAGCCGAGTATTCCCCTTCCCTGAATTTCCTGGGACGATAGGTTGATGAAGAGACGAGACGGTTCCTTGTTCTTGTTCAAAGTGTTTGTCATTGCCGTCAGCGCCTTCTGCAGGATACCCCGGTCGAGTTCCCGTCCCAGCCCGTATTTTTCGATTGTTTCGATGAAAATCCCTGCCGATACGATTTCGCCGCCCTCCTCCTTGAGTCTCGCCAACGTTTCGAAGGCGAAGACCTCGCCGCTTCTGGTATCGAAAATGGGCTGGTAATAAGGTATGATCCGACCACTCTTCAGCGCCTGCCTGAGTTTTTCGGCATTGTCCCGGGTATTACGGCCAACCTGGATGTGATCCTTTGCTGATTCGAGCATGCCCACACCGTCCTTGCCCATTGCCTTGGCCCGGTACAGTCCGATGTCCACTCCTGCCATCAGGTCGGAAACGTTTCCCCCATCTTCAGGAAAGGTGACCATTCCGATCGAGGTCGTGATGTGGAAAAGCTTTCCTTCCGGACTTTGGAAGGCAATCCCCCGCAACTCGGTGCGCAGCTTCTCCGCTACAATGATCGCCCCCTCCCTGCCGGTTTCGGTCAGGATGACGGCGAACTCGTCACCGCCTATGCGCGTTGCAATATCTCCCTTGCGCATGGCCGAACAGATGGTTTCCGCCACCTGCTTCAGCACCATATCGCCACAGGGGTGTCCATAAGTGTCGTTGACATCCTTGAAGTCGTCGAGATCCAGCATGAGGACCGAAAATTTGTGATTATGCCGTTCGGAACGCCCTTCTTCATAATGAATCATGTCATGGAAATACCGGCGGTTATGCAGCCCCGTCAATGGGTCATGGGTCGAGTAGTATTCCAGCTCCGAGAGCGTGCGACTCAGCGTCCTGCTCGATCCGACCACCATCACCATTACAGCGAGTGTCGAGCGGATCACGCTTTCCTCCTGAATGCTCAGCTTTCTCATCGATCCGAAAGCCACCCCAAGAAGTCCTCCCAAATTCGGCATTTCGAGATCGGGCACCGGGACCGTGATCATTTCGATATCACATGCGGGTAACTCGCTGTGTTCTGACGGAGTCAATACATGGAATTCTTCGATGTCCAAGGGGGCGTCGACAGGAAGGCCAAGTTTAACGATCACCTGTTCGACCAGGTTGGTTCTGGCAAGCATCCTGGCCTGGTCAGAGAAATCACCCAAATAATATAGATAAAGGGAAAGGCCCTTTTCTTCGGCGAAAGCAATAAAAAAATATTTGAAAGGAAATATCGAATGGAATCCGGAAAGGATTTCCTGAACGAATGCCTTCCACTGGCTGACCTTCTCGTGGGAAAGCACTATGGTTTCGAGAACCTGACTCTGGCGTTCCAATAGATCCTTCTCGATCAGGGTTCCCGCGAATCCTTCCACCATCCTGTTGAAATCGAACAAGAGTTGCTTCAAGTTATCGCCATTTTTTTCCCTTTGCCTTTGCCTCTCCAGAAACAGCAAGGCGAGAGACTGGTCGAGCCTGGACGAGCTGGAATTGGCCTCGACCAGACATTCGATGACCGATTTCTTTTCCGCATTGTCCGGCATGCCGTTTTCAATCTGACGGATGCCTTGTTTCAGATTCCCGGTCATTTCCAAATGAGAATCATGCACCAGCCTGGCCAAATTCATGGCAAAGAGATTGGTTCTCGTATGATTCTCGAACAGATCTGAGAAGCGTTCAAGAACATGCTGCCTCATCTCTTCCAGGTTTTGAGGAATCAAGGAGGAACCGGGCTTCATTTGCCAGCCCCCGTTCCTCCAAATATTCCGCTTCCCGTCATGAGATCGACACCGCATTCCAGCTCCCTGAACCACGAGAGGAAATCCTTCACGGCTCGTCCCCGATAGACTGGTCCATGCTGGGGTGCAATCATTCCGACGTCCAGTTTCGATACGGCATCGACCCATATCCTGGCTGCCCGGTTGGAACACATGTAGCGCCTGTGGAAATCTTCGATGTAGGGGAGGTGTGCCGAGAAATCGTCAACGAAGGCGTCATCATTATCTTCCGGAAGCATCGCTGCGCCGATATCTCCCGTGAAGAGCACTTTCGAGATCGGGTCATATACATTGATCTGCCCTTCGGAATGGAGAAAGTGGGCTGGCACGAGTTGCAGGCTGAAATCCTGGGCGATGGTACAGATCATTCCTTCATCCGGGACACCCACGAAGCGTTTCATATCCTTGATTCCGTAATGGGGAAGAAAGCGCATCCAGATCCTCGAAACATATACAGGAGCCCGGGTCAGCTCCAGCCAGGTCGAGATGCCGCCGACAATGTCCGGATCCTGATGCGAAAGCATGATCGCCTTCAATTTTTCCGGGCTGACATAGCGCAGCATTTCAGAGAGCACACGCGGCATCACCCCGAATCCCCCGGGATCCAGGAGAACGGCCGAATTTTCGTGTTCGATCAGGTACTGGTTGGAGCGTATCCCGTCTTCTTCGCCGGGCTCGCTTTCATTGAGCAAGATGAACTTATGATCTTCTCTTTCAAACAAAGTGATATCGCGCATGCTGCAAGCCTTTCTTTTGTTTATGCCGTTTGATCTAACTTGAATCCATTGAAACCAATGCCGGAAATTTACCCCGCTTTCTTCACTTGCTCTTGATTTGCAATCTCACATCTTGAAAGTATGGATAATGGCCTGCAATTCGGCAGCCACCTTATCCAGTTCATTTGCAGCGTCATGGGCGTGTTCGGAAATTTCGGCATTGGAACTGGTCAGCCTGGATACATGCTCGGCCTTCCCTGCAATGTCTGCACTGGCAATGGCCTGCTCCTTGACGGCTTCGGCAATCTGTCTCGCCATTTCCATTGCGGTATCGGTTCTTTCGGAAATCCCCTGGAGAATGGCATTGCCTTCCTCCATCCTGTCAACATTGCCAAGTACCTCGGATGCGACAAGGTCCATCCTCGAAATCGCATCCTGGGTAATCGCTTGAATTTCTTCGATGCGCATCCCTATGTCCCCCGTGCTGTTCGAGGTCTTTTCTGCAAGTTTCCTGACTTCATCCGCCACCACGGCGAATCCCCTGCCGTGTTCACCGGCTCTAGCCGCCTCGATGGCAGCATTCAGTGCCAGGAGATTGGTCTGATCGGCGATTTCCTTGATCACGCTGGTTATTCCCCTGATGCTTTGCAATGCATACTCCAATTTCCTGATGGATTTTGTGGAATTCCTTACAGAATCGGCGGCACATCTTGCCGCAGCTTCGGTTTCTTGCATCCTGGCCGCCCCCTCCTCTGCATTCGCATGCGCCTTCTCCACCGAAACCGATGCTTCTTGGGCATTTTCAGCGATGCTTTCGACCGATCTCGAAATTTCTTCGGCGGCGCTCGATACCTGCAAAATGTTTTCGGTCTGGTTGCATGAATTCTCGGATACCTGAGCGATAGATTCTTTCAAACTCTCTGCTCGGCTCTCGATATCGTCGGAAACCAGCGTCATCTGGTTTATGATGGCCCCGAGATGGGTTTGACTTGACTGGAGCGAACATAGCAACAGTCCCATCTCATCTCGCCGTGATATGTCAATTTGCGCGGTAAGATCCCGGTCCACCAGACAGCGCGTCACAAGCTCGCCTACCATTCCGATGGGCTTTTGGATGAATCTCCGAATTACCCATCCCAGGAAAAAGAACAAAACGATTTGAAAAAGAATTTGTCCGGCAAGGAATTCGTAACGCATCTTCACGATGTCCGCGGTATTTCTTGCCATTTCCGTCATCAGGATTTGCGCAATGACCATCATGGCCAGCAAACCCGACTGAATCAGCAACTGCATTTTTGCCTGGAATCCCACTTTCTTGACCTGAAACCGGAAAGAGACTGTTTTCGGATGTGAGGACTGGCTGTAAAGCTTCTCGGCATCCGCTATTTCAGCCCTATCGGGCTTCCTTCTAAGGGAAATATATCCGACAATCACCCCGCCTTCCTTGATCGGTGCAACATTGGCCCTGACCCAGTAATGGTCGCCGTTTTTTGCCCTGTTCTTCACCAGCCCGCGCCAAGGCAGGTCCTGCTTGACGGTTTTCCAGAGATCCTGAAATGCCCATTCAGGCATGTCGGGATGGCGCACCATATTGTGATTTTTCCCGACAAGTTCCTCCCGTGAAAAACCGCTGATCTTGACGAAGCTGTCGTTCGCGTAGGTGATAATTCCCCTGGTGTCCGTCCGCGTGACGAAAACATCGCTTTCCGAGTAATCGATTTCTTGCTGCGTGACAGGCAGGTTTTTTTTCATTTAGAATTTCCCATATTTTCAGGAGCACCCGAATGCACTCTTTTTGGGCACAGATTTCAAGAAAGAACGGTTTTCGCACGATCATCGAGCCTTGATTTCCTGCGTATGGCCAGACCCGATGCAATTATCGTGCCCATACTTTTGCTATCCGATTGGGCTGTACGAGCCGACTATGCCTTCCAATTCAATCAGGCATGAATCATGCTAGTCCTACTACAGGGGAGCACTTCCGGGTCGAGTCGGTTAAATGCGGGGGGTTAGAGCCTGGAATGCGGTTTTGGTTGCATCCTCTCCATTTTATCAGAATTTGTTTGCATTATTACATACAGTTACACCCTGATTTATCGAACAATCCTGTTGGATTGCAATCTGGATCTGATTTATGCACAGGAGCGGCGCAATTCAGGCGATTCAAACCACAATCCGTAGTTTCAAAGTGAACTTATGAAAAATAATTTGCCTGTTACCCAGATCGAGATCGATTATCCCGAATCGGCCGTTTTCATTACCCGCACTGATACCAGGGGGGTCATCACCTACGCCAATGACAGCTTCGTTGAAATCAGCGGCTTCACGCGTGAAGAGCTTGTCGGGAAAAATCACAATATGGTGCGCCATCCCGACATGCCGGCCTGGGCTTTCGCCGATTTGTGGAAGACGGTCAAAAGCGGCCATCCCTGGCGCGGACTGGTGAAGAACAGGGCAAAAAACGGCGACCATTACTGGGTCAGGGCCACAATTTCCCCGATAACCCGGGACGGTCAGGTAATCGGCTATCTTTCGTTGAGGAAGAAACCGAGCCGGGACGAAGTCGCCCATGCCGAAACACTCTACCGCTCGGATAGGCTGCCGAACGCGAAAAAACGTTCGCCGGCAGCAATCTTCATGAATTTCACGCTTCAGCTCAAGCTGCAGATCGCATTGCAGCCTTTCCTCCTCATCACGCTGGGAAGCGCTCATTATTTTATCGCGCAACATGTCAGCGACAGCCGGGTGTTGTTCGAGTTGCTGGCCGGCCAAATTGCGGTTCAGGTGCTTTTTTTCCTTTTCGTCGGCTGGATGGTGAGGCTCTTCGTGGGAAGGTCGGTCGACGAGATCAACAGCCATCTCGCCAAACTGGTCAATGGCGACATGACTGCGCAAATGGATATTTCCAGGCGCGATGAAATGGGGGAAATCATGTGCTCCGTTCAGTCCGCCAAGGTTCTGCTGGGTTCGGTGATCGACCAGATCAAGGCCGTTTCTTCGCAGATCGAGGGACGGGCGAAAAATCTTTTCCATGCCGTAACCGAAGCCGATGCACGCGCACAGGACCAATCCGAGATGGCCACCAGGATGGCAGCCTCAATCGAACAAATGTCCGTCAGCATCGACCAGGTCGCGGAAAATGCCGAGGGCGTGAAGCGCATCTCGGACAGATCGAAAATCCTCGCCGAAGATGGCGGGAACATCGTTAATGAGGTGGTGTCCGACATGGAGACCATCAGCGACACCGTAGGTAAGGCCTCCGCCACGATCAGGGAAATGGGAAACAAGTCGGAAGAGATCCAGAATGTGGTGAAAACCATCAAGGAAATCGTCGAGCAGACCAATCTGCTCGCCCTGAATGCCGCCATCGAGGCGGCAAGAGCCGGCGAACACGGCAGGGGATTCGCGGTCGTAGCCGACGAGGTGAGGAAGCTCGCCGGAAAAACCCGCAATTCCGCCCAGGAGATCATCGATCTCAGCGAATCGATACGGGGCGTGACGAGGAAAGCATCGGAAAGCATGGAACTGGTTGTCGACGTGGTCAGGTCGGGTTCAACCCTGGCCGGGAAAGCAGGCGACTCGATGCGCGACATCAACGACGGCGCCGTGGAAGTGCTCAACGGGGTCAGCGACATAGAACGATCGATACAGGAACAAAGCCTTGCAAGCCGGGAAATTGCCGTCAGCGTGGAAAGAGTCGCACAGGTGTCCGAAACGAACAGGGAGTCCGTCAGGGAAGTGACGGGGGTCGCAGCCAATCTCGGCCAACTCTCCACCGCCCTGGAAGAATCCGTGGGCAGTTTCCGAATTTAGCTATAAAATGACCGGCAAGGTGCAAAGGAATATGGATGACTGGATGAGCAGCGCCTTCCTGATTTCCATTTTTCCCTGAAGCATTGCGCCCAGCGCCCAAAGGCCGATCGTCATCGAGAACACGAGCCAGGACTGGGTTCCGAAGGAAAAGGATTCCTGGTACCAGAGGAAGGCCGCGAAAGCGCCAAGGAGCGCGAGGAAGGTTGCGCATCCGAACCAGATGACCGCTTTCGGCATGGGCGGATCGTAGAAAGTGACTTCCGAAATGTCGAACGGGGGTTTTTCAGCGATATCCCTTGGGCGCCATCCGGGCGGCATGAACCAGATTTTCAGCCTGTCCTTCCAGCTTTTCGTATGCCATGCGTCTTTGAAAAGATCCCGGTAAACGACAAGATTCGCCCAAACCGGATCCCAACTGGAAAGCTGCGACCGGGTGCCGTAGACGCAGGTCTCTTCCGTTTCTTCCTGGAATGTGCCGAAAATCCTGTCCCAGACGATCAGCATGCCGCCGTAGTTCTTGTCGATGTAGGCATCGTTCACGGCATGGTGCACGCGATGGTTGGAAGGCGTGGAAAATAGACGGTCGAACCAGCCAAGTTGGCCGACATGCTCCGTATGGATCCAGACCTGGTAGAGCAGGACGGCAAGGCCGGAGATCGCGAATATTTCAGGCGGGATGCCGAGAAGCGCAAGGGGTAAATAGAATATCCATCCGAGCACGGGATAAGCGCTCTCCTGCCTCAGGGCAGTGGAGAAATTGAAATCCTGGCTCTGGTGATGCACGACATGCGCAGCCCAAAGTATCCCCGTTTCGTGGGAATAGCGGTGATGCCAGTAGCCGCAGAAATCGAAAAGAAGAATCGCCGCAAGCCAGCCATACCAGGAGTTCCAAAGTCCGCCGTGATAAAGCGATATCTTTCCGTATGCCCACGTGTAAATCCCGATCTGGAATATCCCCGTGAACACCAGCGTAATCTGACTCAATATGCCCTGAGAGAGATTGCTGATCGCGTCGTTGATCCTGTAGGTGTTGCGCCCGGAGAAAATTCCGTAGGTGTATTCCGAGAGGATCATCAGGGTGAATACGGGAATGGCGTAGACGATGATCTTTTCCATAGCTTCTCCGTCACGGGTCAGGCAAAGATCGGATATCCTCGCCTCAAGTAAGCATTATAGGGCGACTTCCGCCATGCCGCATTGCTGCCGGAATTTTCCAGATCAACAAGTCCGCAGGCCGGTTCCTCAGGGCCTGCACTTGTAAATCGCGAAGGTTCGCCTGCCGAGCTCCGGCCGATCGCCCTTCACCACGGTGTCGCCGCCCGCATCCACGGCGCCGTTTTTCGCGAGCTGCAGCAGGTCCGCATCAATGTCCTTGACGCTGCGCGTGACGAATCCCACCTTGGCGAGCACGCTCA
>JAJZVB010000015.1 GCA_021845885.1 Pseudomonadota bacterium | reverse complement strand
CATTTCTTAAGGCTCTTCGATGAGCCAGAGCAGACCGACGGCCCGCTCATGCTGGCCGCCGTAAATGCAGGCGGTAAGGATGGAATCTATATCAAGGCGAGGGTAGATCGGGATGGGGAGAGCATAAAGCTGCTGATCGAGGACGCCTGGACTTCTCCAGGCCCCTATATCCCATCGGATCGCATCCCCTCTGGGGGGCGGGCCTGACGGCCCGAAAGGCAGCAGCGCTTGCCGCCTGTCGGCGGCAGAAACCGGGTGGGTCAGCAGGGCGCGGGGAGCTTGGGGGGGTCATGGGGGATTTCCGGGGCACGCTACGCGAGCCGCCGGAAATCGTGCCCGCGGGCGGGCAGGGGAGGGGTGCAACCTTCCGACCCTTCGACATGGACATGCCCGAGATGCCGGGGGGCGGCCCTGGCGGGCCGAAGAGGCTTGGGTGGCGGGCATTTTCCTTCGATTGGCTTGGACACAGCCGCCTTGGCTGGGCGGCGGATTCAATTATTGTGACAAGTCACAGAGATGCCGATCATCCGCCATGGCGCGGGTATGTCTATCTAAAAGGGTATCCAAATTTTGTGATTGACTAGATATCCGTTACTGCGTAACAGAAAAATAATTCGTCCATTCTTGCGAGTCTGGATCGAGTGTGCTGACTACTTGCTGATCTGCCGCGAGCACAAGCCGTTCGAGCATGTCGCGTTGCGTTACGCTGTAACGCTTGGATAGACGGACAAGGGCTAACGCCGTGCCAGTTGCAACCCAAGTGTTTATCCTTCTCTCCCCGTTGTTTCCCGCTACCGCCCTTTTCTTCCGGTATTCCGCTTGTCTTTCTGCCGCCGTTTTCGCCATGTTATATTACTCCGTTACGCAGTAACTAAATGATAGTTCGTTACTGCGTAACAGTCAAGGAAATCAATCACGGAATTTGGATACCCGTCTAAAAAAAGGTTTTGATGACAAGGGAAGCGACGCCAGCCAACAAAAAGCCAAGCATCCATTGAACCACCTGGATTTTTGCTTCAAGACGAACCTCAAGGGTTTTCAGATCATCCTTGGTCGTCAGTTCCTTAAGCTTGTTGGCGAATTTCAGGGTATCGAAAGTGATCGTGCTCATGATCGAAGTTTAACCTATCCCAACTTCTTCGCCAACTCTTCCATCCGCACCCCAGATACTATTGATGATGCTTGCGCATACTGCTTGCATTAAGCGGCACTGCTTGCAATAATAGCAAGCATGAATAAGACACAACGCAAAACACTGGAAGCTATTTTTTCCATGCCTACCCCCAAGAATCTGGAATGGGCGCGGATGGAATCGCTATTTGTGGCGCTGGACTGTGTCGTGATTGAAGGCAGTGGCTCCCGGGTTCGGTTTGAACTGGGCGGAGTAGTTGGCACGTTTCATCGTCCGCACCCGGCGAAAGAAGCTAAACCCTATCAGGTGAGAGATGCCAAGTTGTTTTTAACCGAAGCTGGAGTGAAACCATGAATACGATGAGTTACAAGGGTTATGCAGCCCGTATTGAATACAGCGATGAGGATGCATGCTTCATCGGGCATATTGCGGGGATTATCGATGTGATTGGCTTTCATGCCGATAACGTGCAGGAGCTGCGCGCAGCGTTTGAAGAGGCAGTGGAGGATTATCTGGCAACTTGCGCCAAGCTGGGGCGTGCAGCGCAAAAACCCGCCAGTGGGAGATTGATGTTGCGCGTGCCGCCAGAAGTGCATGCCGCAGCGTTGGTGGCAGCTCAGGTGAGCGGTCAGAGCCTGAACCAATGGGCCACCCAGGCACTGCAACGTGCGGCTGAGTGATGGACACCGACAAGCATCAGAATGGACGTCCAGGACTCCTAGAATCCTCAATGCTCCACCCGTCCGGCCTTGGCCGGACTATCAACCCCGAAGGGTCCGGTGATTACGCTTTCCCCCTGCCGTTTTCGTGGCATTTGGGAAAAAAATAAGGGGAAACTGCGGGAAAAGAGGGGATTAGTGAACCAGCTTGATGAGAGCCGCAATAATGGCTATGGATCCCGCCATCATTGCGCCAAGCTTGAGGACGAGCTTCAGTTCCAGGCGTTCAAGGTCGTCTTTTGTTGCAAGACGCTCATCAATCAGGTTCGCTTGCTCATCCGCCAGAATTTCAGCTTGAGAAAGCGGCATGCCTGCTTCTGTCAGCCGCTTGACGAATTTGTGTGTATCGAAAGTGATCGTGCTCATGGTCGAAGTTTAACCTATCCCAACTTCTTCGCCAACTCTTCCGCCCTCAAGTGAGTGTAGCGCTTTAGCATTTGCAGGGTCTTGTGTCCGGTGATGCTGGCTACTTCCATGGGATTCAGCCCTTTTTCAAAGAGCCGACTGGCGGCCTCATGCCTCAAATCATGGAACCTCAAATCATCGATCCCGGCGCGAAAGCAGGCCCGGTCAAAAGCCTGGGTGATCGAGTCCGGATTCATCCCAAAGACTCGCCCGCTAATTCGGGGGGATAGAGATGAAAGCAGGTCGACTGCACGGGATGAGAGCGGCACCACCCGGCTTTCGCCGTTCTTTGTGTCCGGCAGGACCAGGGTTCGCTTTTTTAGATTAATGTTACTTCGTAACAGCCCGGCAATTTCTCCCCGCCGCATGGCCGTCTCTACTGCCAGCAACACGATAGCGCCCAGTTCCGGCGATCCGGTAGCCTCGATGATCTTATCAAGTTCACCGGGTTCAAGGCGGCGATCCCGGCCTCGCGGCTTTTTTGGTTTGCGAATCAGGGCTGTAGGCAATCCATGGGGGAGGACTATGCCGAAATCGATCGCGGCGGCTTTCAGAACTCGATTTAGAAGATTAATTTCATGAATTACAGATTGAGCAGACACGATTTTCATCCGCTTATCCCTGAACCTGGCGACGTGCGCAGAGGTGACCGAGGCCAAAATCATTGAGCCGAATTCTCCATGCAATGTCTTCAGCCTGGCCCTGTCAGGGGCAATGCCTTTCTTGCCTGGCAGAATTTCGGCTTCATACCTGTCGATGACTTCTCCGACAGTCGTTTTCTCAGCCTCAGCAACTGACCTGAAAACACCCCGCGCCATTTCTGATTCTACAATGGCCGCCCATTTCTCTGCTTCAGCCCTGGTGTCGAAAGTTCGCGTCTGATTCTGAAAACCTTTTCGTCTGATCTGAGCATGCCACTGATAATCACCTTTTTTCCGAATCGTTGCCACGCTGACTGACTCCTAAGCAGTTTTTCAAGCGCATTGTGCCAGAATTGTGCCAATAATTCAATTATTCGGCATTAAATGGCGTGTTTACTTGCCGTATGATTGACTTCCGAAGCCAAAGGTCACAGGTTCGACTCCTGTCGGGCGCGCCATTCATGGATAAAAGTGGGCACTTGATCGGTGCCCATTTTTTTGGTGCGCCAGAACCCTGAGCCGGCTCTCAAAAGGGCTTCAAGGCGAAGTGGCGATCCTACTGTGACAACTGCGATTACGACCAGAATCACACCTTTAGGAACGCCGTGTACAAGTTCTCCAAAAGGGCTTCAAGGCGAAGTGGCGATCCTACTGTGACAACTGCGATTACGACCAGAATCACACCTTTAGGAACGCCGTGTACAAGTTCTCTGGACTTTTTACGCAGACGTACGATGAGGCCGCTAAGGATGAAGCGCTCCACCTTGCCTACGTTGCCGTAACAGGCATTCGCCGGGGTTATCGGGTTCATTGAGAAGCCCATGGAGGCGGCGAAGTTTTTGGCGCCGACATGAATGGTAGACAATTCTGACGATTGTCTGTGGTGAGGGTACTCCAAGATTGTAATTGTGCGTAGCGATTTCGTAGCTGTGCAGGGCAGATTGAGGCCGTTCAGGACTGCGTGAGACTGAAAATCGAAAAATACAGACAGTGCAAGATATTGGTTAGCAAAGAAATTTAAAGTCCCCCATAGGGGATCCGTAAATCCTTCGCCTTTAGGCGACAGGGTAGAAACGGCCTGTTTAACGTGCGCTCTCTATGGCAGCAATCCGGGGTACGAGTCAGTTCGGCGGGTCACGTTAGGTTGCGGGGTCGAGCCGCCAAAAAAATGCGCGACCTCAACCTGCCACCTTCCACCCGTAGTTTCTTTCATCATCAGGGGTGGCGGCAACCGCAATGCCCGTTAGGATGATTCCTGGGCCATTTTCCTTTTCTGCTGTGCCAAAAACGTGAACAAATCCACAACATTTCGCCATCCCGGGAAGATCCACCCGGAATCGGGCATGCCGATTCTGGCAAGCAGCTAGCGGGCATCGCCCACGAATGTTTCGTGCCGATTTGTCACCAAACGGCAAAATAACCATAGTATTGTGGGCTGCATGAAGGACGCCGATATTTCGAGCCGAAATTCCACAGGGCACGCATGGTGAGCAAATTCGTAGAGCCCGTCCATGCATTGCACAACGTCATGGAACATCGGTGTTTGGATGTTCTTTTCCAACCCGTGATCGATTTGGCAAGCGGCAGTATTCTCGGATATCAGGGGTCGATTCGTGGACCGTCGAACGATTTTCTCCATTCCCCTCTCAGGCTCCATCGTCTTGCCAGACAATCCGGAAAGTTTCTCGAGTTCGAAAACCTGTGCTGCCATGTCACAGCTGAGCGCTTTGCCCGGTTGGGTCTTCCCGGTTATCTCTTCGTCAGGCTGAATGCCGAAATATTCCTGTCTCACAAATTCAAGGAAATTCAGATCGGGAAAATCATTCATCAGGCTGGACTGGAGCCCGAACAGGTGGTCATCGAATTGTGCGCGAACGAATTTTACGACACCGACCGCCCAAATTTTCTGCAGAAAATCATTTCGCGCTATGCCGATCTGGGTTATCAGGTCGCCATATCCGATCAGGGCGAGTTTTTCCCGATACTTGAGACCGAGCTGGATCCGCCGCCATCGTATGTGAAGCTCAATCCCTACTTGATCCGGGATGTCGACAGATCTCCGGAAAAGGCGCAATTCGTTCATTCTTTGCTGGAGACAGTGCAGGATTCGGACAGCAGAATCATCGCGGAAGGGATAGAAACGCGCGGAGAACTGCTGCTGCTCAGGGATTTGGGCATTCACTTGGGCCAAGGCAATTTCATCGCGAAATGGCATAAAACGCCTGCTTCGAGCCTTTCCAAGGAAGCCTTAGATGCACTTGCGCTGCAACCTTCCGCCGAGAATGCAGATCAGCATGCCGGCAATCCCCTTATGGAAGGGGTTCACTGCTTTTCCCTGAAAGACAGCAATGAACACGTGTTCCAGTATCTCGAAGAAAATCCGCAGCTTCACGTCGCTGCCGTGATCGACAATAAAAACATTCCTGTGGGCCTGATCAATCGCTCCTCATTCATCGATCGCTTTGTCAGACCTTATCAGCGTGAGCTTTACGGGAAAAAGCCTTGCACGCATTTCATGGATGTGGAACCGCTGATAGTCGACAAGAATATTTCCATACAAGACTTGAGCCGCCTCGTTTCCAAGGATCAGCGCCATGTATCGCAAGGCTTCATTTTTACCGAAAGAGGGCATTATGTGGGGGTTGGCACCAGCCAGAATTTGATCCATGAAATCACCGAAATGCAGATTCGGGCAGCGCGTTATGCCAATCCGCTCACCGGCCTGCCAGGCAATCTCCCCATTGACGAGCATATCGACAATCTGCTGAGCATCGCCGAACCCTTCTGCATATGTTATTGCGATCTGAATCATTTCAAGCCATTCAACGATGTCTACGGTTTCAGCATGGGGGATTCGATGATTCAAATGACGGCGAAGATCCTTGCTGAAGTTTGCGATCATCATCTGGATTTTCTGGGCCACATCGGCGGAGACGATTTCATCATCGTTTTCCGCAGCGCCGACTGGGAATCGCGATGCAGAAACGGCCTGGAAAAATTCGGGGGGAATGCCATGTCGTTTTTCAGGCATGAAGATATAGAACGCGGCGGCTATATCACCGAAAATCGCCGGGGAGACGAGGAATTCCATCCTTTGACCACGCTTTCCATCGGTGCAGTGACCGTGGAACCGGGGATGTTCAAATCGCATCGCGACATCGCTGTCGTTGCTGCGGAGTCGAAGAAGATGGCCAAAAAGAGCCAGGGCAACAGCCTTTATATCAACCAAAGACGCTATTGCGTTGATTGAACGATTGCACAAATAAAAAAGGGGGAATCCATCCGATGGAAAATCTGCTGGTCGAAAACATTCCGCTTCCCATCTTCGTCATCAACAAGGTGGGGGGGCGGGTGATTTATGTCAACAGCAAATTCAGGAACCTTTTCGGCTATAGCCTCAAGGATATTCCCACTGTCAGCGACTGGAACAACCGCGCCTACCCTGATCCAGTCTACCGCAAGCAGGTGATGGGCGAGTTGCTGGATGAGGCGGGCACGATCAAGGGGAGGGCCGCCCCTTCCCGCGAAGTCCTGGTATGCTGTAAAAATGGCGCCACGAGAATAGTTGAGTTGACCAGAACGTTCATCCAGGAAAAGGTCATCGTCGTGTTCAACGATCTGACAGAGCGCAAACTGGCCGAGAAAATGCTGACCGAGAGCGTCGCGCAAATCAAGGATGATCACCAGCGCCTGAACTTCCATTTCAACCGCATGCCTCTGGCTTACGTCGCCTGGGACCGGGATTTTTGCGTGACCGAGTGGAACCCCGCTGCCGAGCGAATGTTCGGCTGGATGGCCGAAGAGGCCAAGGGGCAGCATGCCTTCAAATTGATCGTGCCTCCCGATGTCCAACCCATGGTCGATGCGATCTGGACCGAAATCGTCCAGGTAGGAAACGACGAGAGCAATTTCATCAACGACAGCGTGACCAAGGATGGGAAGCGGATCGTCTGTGAATGGTTTAATTCCCCCCTTTCCAAGGACGGGACCGTCGTCGGTTGCCTTTCCATCATCAACGACATCAGCGAGCACAAGATCATACAGGCGCAAATCGAATTTCTAGCCCATCATGACGCCCTGACCCAGCTGCCTAACCGCCTTCTGGTCACAGACCGCATGAATCAGGCCATGGCCCATGCTGACAGAGTCGAATCCAAGGTGGCGCTTTTCTTCATCGATCTGGATAATTTCAAGTCGGTCAACGATTCCCTCGGCCACACCATAGGGGACGAATTGCTGAAGGCGGTTGCAGATCGCATGCAGCAAAGCGTCAGGGACACCGACACGATCAGCCGCCTGGGCGGGGACGAATTCCTGATCGTGATTTCAGACGTGTCGGACGGCAATGCGATCAGCGACATAGCCGAAAAGATACTGGATTGCATGACCAAACCTTTCAATATCGAAGGCCAGGACATTTTCACCTCCATTTCCATGGGAATCGCGGTTTACCCGGACGATGGCGAAAATTTCGAGAGTTTGCGCAAAAAAGCGGATATCGCAATGTATTGCGCTAAGGAAGCGGGCCGAAATACGTACCGCTTTTACGACGAACAGATGAATCTCCATGCGATTGAGCATATCCACATTCTCAATGGTCTGAGAAGCGCTCTGGAGAACGGCGAATTCGTCCTTTTTTACCAGCCGCAGGTCAACATCGCCAGCAGAGAAGTGGTCGGCGTCGAGGCGCTGATCCGATGGAATCATCCAGAAAAGGGCATGATTCCCCCTCAGCATTTTATTCCTGTCGCCGAAAGCAGCGGATTGATCGTGCCGATCGGGGAATGGGTGCTGCATGCCGCTTGCCGCCAAGTCGTCGAATGGGGAAAGGAGGGATTGCCGGATCTGGTTGTCGCCGTGAACCTCTCTGCAGTGCAGTTCAAACGCGGCGAACTGGAGGCGAGCGTGGACAAGGCGCTTTCCGAGTCGGGTCTGGATCCGGCGCAACTCGAGCTCGAATTGACCGAATCCATCCTGATCGACGACACGGAGAGGGTGCTGGATACGGTGAGACGGTTGAAGTCGCTCGGCGTCCGGCTTTCAATCGACGATTTCGGCACTGGATATTCGAGTTTTTCCTATCTCAAACGGTTCGAGGTGGACAAGCTGAAAATAGACAAGTCGTTTATCAGGGACATGGCCGAAAACCCCGACGACACGGCCATCGTTGCCGCCATTATCAATATGGCGAAAAGCCTCAACCTCACGACCATTGCCGAAGGGGTCGAGCACGCGCAGCACCTCGAGTTGCTGCGTCTGCACGATTGCGACGAAGTCCAGGGTTATCACATTGCGGAACCCATGCCGGCGGAAGATTTCGTCCTATATCTCATGGGAAAGAAGGAGACCGAAGCCGAGCCTGTTTGGCACGCCAGGGGATAATTTTCATTTTGCTTAAACGAAAGTGTCATTTTTCCCTGATATCGTAGACAGACCTGGGCCGACATCATTAATCGTGTTGGGAACAATCAACGCTATTCGGGAGGACATCATGGGGATTCCATATAGCCAAGATTCTTCGATCATTCAGTACCGGAGAATGAAAGAAGCCTTCGAAAACCGGATTCTCGCTGTTGGATGGCTATTGTTCTTCGGATACGGTGCTGTGATGCTGGCTTATGCGTCTGAGGGATGGATGTTCGGAGCCATTGCGGCCTGAGTGCTGTCAAATGCGGGTGGTGGACCCGCATTCCTCATCCGCTTTTCGATTGCATTCACACGCGGAAGTTCTTCATTGACTTCTGCAATTCCGCAGAAAGATTTTTGAGTATTTCCACGGCCTTTGAAATTTCGCCGACGGCTTCGCTGGTCTTTTCCGACATCTGGGCAACCTTCTCGACATTGACGGCGATGTCACGGCTTGCTTGGCTTTGCTCGCTAATTGACAGGGAAATGTCTTCGACCCCCTTGAGCACCCGGCTCGCCCCGTCGTCGATCTTGACGATGGAAATCCCGGCCCCCTGCGCAAGCTCCAAGCCGGACTTGACCATGGCGACGACCGCCTCCATTTCGTGTACCGAGGTGCTGGTCCCGCTGCGGATTTCTTCGATCATGCCCGTAATTTCCAGGGTGGCGTTTGAAGTGTTTTCGGCCAGCTTCCGGACAGAATCCGCTACCACGGCAAATCCCCGTCCTTGCTCGCCTGCCCTGGCGGCTTCGATTGCCGCATTGAGTGCCAGCAGATTGGTCTGTTCCGCGACGTCCTTGATCGTCTTGACGATGTTCTGAATCTGGTTTGATTTCTCCCCCAATGCTTTAATGGATTTTGCCGCCTCCATCACGCCATCCGTGATTTTTGTCATTTCACCGACCACATGTTGCACGACGCTGCTTCCTTCTGCAGCCAGCGATTTCGATCTTTCCGAAACCCTCCTGACGTCTTCTGCATTTTCGGCCACCTGATCGATGCTCACCGTCAATTGCTCGACTGCAGAAGCCATTTGGTTCGCCGAATCGGACTGCGTTTGGGAACCGTGAGCCACTTTCGAGACGGACAGGGACAACCGGTTTGCCTGGTTATCGATATGCTGCGACACGGTGGCGATCTGGTCGATTATCGATCCCAGCAGAACCTGCGCGGTTTGAACCGAGCAAAGCACTTCTCCCATTTCGTCGCGGCCCGAAATGTCGACCTCATTGGTCATGTTGCCTCTAACCATCTCATACATTTCCGTCGTGATGTTTTCGACCGGTTTCGACACGAAGCCGCTGACTACGCGCTTGATGAAAAAAAATAGCAGCAATTGGAGGAAGGTTTGGCCGATGATGAGCGCTACGGCAGTTTTGAACAACTTGTCGAATTGTCCGCTCATGTCGATTTCGATGTCAGACGCTCCATTGACGCTGCCGACTTCGACCTGATGGCATCCAAGGCAATCCGTGCCGTGATAATTTCGGCTGACTAAATAAGGTGTTATAGCATGAAAAACTGGTTTTCCTTGATGGTTCTCGAGCGCATAATAAGGTTTCTTGCTGGCGATGACGTTGCGCTCCAGATCGTTCAGAACATGCTCTTCAGGCAAACCAGGTCCGAATTGTCTGACAACCTGATCGCTGCGCACCAGGTGTAAATCGATGACATTGCCTGTCGCGGAGACTTTCTTGATCAATAGTTTTCTTGTTTGCGGGTCGCTGATGGCGCCGGTCACCATCAGCATGTTCGCGCTGTCGATGATCTCATTGGCCATGCCCTCTGCGCGCTGACGAACGGAGGCGACCATGTCGCTTTTGTCCTGCTGGTATATGACGATGTTGGCCGCGCCGAGGAGAAGCAGAATGAACGGCTGCACAAGGAGTTGCAGCTTGGTTTGCAGGTGGAAATTATGAAATGTCTTGCCGAGGAGAAGGGTACCTGAAGGGGGCGGGGAGATTTGGTACAGCTTTTCTGCTGCGACGATTTCATCGCGAGTCGGTTTCCTTCTCAGGGAAATATAGCCTACGATGTCATTGCTTTCTATGACCGGGGTGACCGTTGCCTTGACCCAGTAATAATCGCCATTCTTGGCGCGGTTTTTGACGATGCCACGCCAGGGATGGCCGCTCTTGACCGTTTTCCAGAGGTCTTCGAAGGCCCATTCGGGCATGTCGGGGTGGCGCACCACGTTATGGTTCTTTCCGATCAGCTCCTCCCGGGAGAAGCCGCTGATTTTCACGAAGGAATCGTTCGTATAGGTGACTATGCCTTTCGTGTCGGTTTTCGAAATGAAGATGGTCGATTCCGGGTAATCGATTTCGCGCTGACTGACTGGCAGGTTCTTTTTCATTTTCCCTACAGATAAAATGGTTTTTGTTGCGATGCAGATCCACGCTGACTGGAATAGTGGATTTGGCGATATGGGTCGATTATTGCAATAACTAATTGATATAAATCGTTATATCCGCTCGACACGCATCTGATGCTGTTCATAAGCTAACATTTCATTGTGAAATTTTGTTTACAGCGTTCAAGTTGAGATCGGCCGACCGCCTCATCCGTCCCATCGTGGCCAATCAGATGGGATTACTTCGCCTTTATAGGTTTGCATAGGCACGTCTTATTTTCATTCGGACAAAATCAAGGGACAGCTTGTTGTAGAATAAATCTATGGACAGCCTGGATTAAGATGCCTACAATCTGAAGAAATGCAGCAATTTCGTTGATTGCAACATATTGATCATATAGTTTCTTTTGACTCCAGGCCAAGAGGAGACGCATGGATTCCATCCCCCGAGAGCACGCCGCTCTTGCTGATGAAAATCTGCGAGGGTTCGCCAACTTTGACCCCGCCATTTCAGATTCCATCATGCAACAACTCGAACATAATGCCAGTAGCTTCCTCAGGAAGCAGCAGCGTCGGCTTTGCCTGTTTGCCTGTTCCAAATCCGCAAAGACCCTCGGGCAGTTGAGCATCGACGAACCCGAAACATACGATGAAATCATCGAATTGATCGAGGCATACAAACTTCACCTTGGTCAGCTTTTAGATCTGGCGGAGCATGCCCGAAGCAGAATGAAACAGGCCGATCTTCGGGATTCGACCACCAGTTAACGCATACGCCAGAATAGCCAATGGAGGTGAACCATGAAAAGCTGCAAGCCTGAATATCTGGAAAAAGTAAGAGCCCTGACTGAGGATGAAAGGGAGCGCCTGCTTAGCAGGATGAAGGGTAAGTTGCCTCGCCGGCTTGAGAAGGACAAAATTAGCAGTGAGGAGGCGATTGCCATCCAGATGGAACTGGAAGACGAACAACTGGATGAATGGCGAAAAAATATGGGTTTGATTAGAGAGAACTCCAAGAACGAAGAAGACAAAATCAAATCAAACGATGCCGAAAATCAGGCATGACTTGCCAATAAGCAATATTTCCTTTGTTTCAGCGAAGGCAGCAAAGAATATTGCAATATTGCCCGGATAAAATGCAATCCAGAGGCATGGATTGCATAAGCGCCTGTTAATGCCCGCCTTGCGCAGGCTTTTTTTCGCATGGCATTGCCCTCGTTTTAGCCTCCCGTCATCCCCCCGGTCACACTCTTGGTGGAAAATCAATTCCGCATCTAGAATCAAATCGTGGAGAAGATCGACCAAGTGAAGTTTTCACGGGGGGCTCTGAAAATGGAACTGAGCGGAAAAAAGCAGCGGCTCGTTGATTTCGTCTCGGCGATATTTGCCGCAATCCTTTTCTTCAAGGCCCTGTCGGTTGTCAATGGGTGAATTCGAGCATCATGTTATAAGTCTTGGACTCAAATAATATGAAATAGGCTACCCGCCGGACATGGTGAGTGATCACGATAAGATTATCCCGTGCCATTTTTTCCTTGAAGAGCAGGGCGCCTGGGCTATATTGGAAGTAACTATTGTCCGGGGAAACCATATGGAAGACATTGAAAAGCTCATCAAGACCTCGATGGTCGAAATCGAGCGCATGCTGAACACCAAGACGGTGGTGGGGGAACCCCTCATCCTGGAAGGCAACACGCTCGTACCCCTCGTCAGCGTTGGATTTGGCTTCGGCGCAGGGGGCGGGACATGTAAGGCGAAGCCGGGAGAAGAAGGCGGGGGTGCAGGCGGAGGGGGCGGGATCAAGCCGGTTGCGCTCGTCATCGTCAACAAGGAAGGCGTGCGCGTCGAAACGGTCAAGGGGGCGGCATCCTCGGCGCTTGAAAAAATCGCCGAGGCTGTGGGCAAGGCGGCCTGCAAGGGACATTGAGCGCTTTAATTGCAATTTTTTCGACCCTCGTCGTGCTCCTCATCATTCCCGTGGATCTGGAATTTTCCATGCTGAGGCGGGAGGGAAGAAGCGAGGGGAAGGCAAGCCTGATCTGGCTTTTCGGGCTGACGAGGGTGAATCTCCGTCCCAGGCCAGAATTTCCCAGGTCCGGAAGCGGGCGGTTCAGGATATTGGACATGCTCGAAATGAGGGGTTTCGTTTGGAGCATGAAGCGGTTCGTCAGGGATCTTTTCCGGGCCGTGCGCATCCTCGATCTTCGCCTCGAAGCGCGCATCGGGCTGGACGACCCCGCGGAAACGGGGCGCCTCTGGGCGATGCTTGCGCCATGGGTCCTTTGGGTTCCGGATATCCGCATCGAGCCCGAATTCTCCGCTCAGGCTTTCGATTTCGAGGCTCGCGGCCGCATCCGCATCTCCGTGATCAGGGTCCTGAAGGCGATCTTCGCGCTCGCTCCCTTCATGCTTCGCGCCATGCGGAAATGGAAAAAATGAGCCCCGGAAATCCCCTGGTCGTGTGCGGGATGGAACTCATCCCGGTCGAGCGCGTGCGCATCGAATCCGGGGTCGGGCGCGGCTTCCTGTGGTTTCAGGCAGAGAAGGAAGTCGCCGCCCTGGTGTATCGCGGTCCCGATGGCGTCCGCGCCCTGGATGCAAAAGGGCGCGAAATGCAATTGAAGGAACTTGCGGAACGGTTTCCAGAACTTTCCGCATGGATCGAAAGTCTGATTCGTAAATAATCGGCAGTTGTCAAGATGGTGCAACAGTCCGGCGGTAAAATTCATGCCGTTTCGGGTTTTTTGCGATAGTTAATTTATATCGTTTCTATTGAGGAGTGTTCGATCATCATGAGTCAGGTCATAGACGACAGGCATGAGGACTGGTTCAGGCATGTCATGAAAGCCATAGAGAAAGCTTCCGGCGACAGGAAAAAGGTGTCGGAGCTGATTTCGGGCAAAGTGCATGAAGAGCCGGCCGATGCGCCTCCCCCCAAGGACAAGGCCGCATAGCGCCGGAATTGATTTTCTGTCCTGCCCGGATCATCATGGCGGAAAAGATCGGGGGGGAAATTGAGAATATCGTTTCACGGGGCCGACCGCGGCGTGACGGGCTCCTGTCATTTGTTGGAATGCTGCGGCAGGAAAATACTCGTCGATTGCGGCCTCTATCAGGGCGGGCGCGAATTGGGCGAGGAGAACGCCGAGCCTTTCGGCTTCGATCCCGCTGAAATCGACCATGTTTTGCTCACCCATGCCCATCTCGACCATTGCGGCAGGCTTCCGCTTCTCGTGAAGCGCGGCTTCAGGGGGGAGATCGTGACGACGGCTGCAACGAGGGAGCTTTCGCGGCTCGTCATGCTCGATGCGGCGCACCTGCAGGAAGAAGAGCATCGCCGTTCGGGCGATCCTCCGCTCTATTCGATCATCGATGCCTTCTATGTTCTGGATTTTTTCGGCCGGACAGCGAGCTATGGGAAGCCGCTTCAGCTCGCGCCCGGCATCAGGGTGACCTTCCTCGATGCGGGCCATATACTCGGCTCCGCGAGCATCCTGATCGAGCTTGAAGATGGAGAAAAAAGGAAAAGCGTGTTTTTCTCCGGTGACATAGGCAATCAGGGAAGGCCCATATTGCGCAGTCCGGTCACGCCCGAAAAAGCCGATTTCGTGGTCATGGAAACCACTTACGGAGACCGCCTCCACAAGCCTTTCCAGCCTTCCGTGGAGGAATTCTACAAGGTCATCGAGGAAACATTCCGCCTCGGAGGAAACGTCGTCATTCCCACTTTCGCCCTCGAACGCGCCCAGGAGCTGCTCTATTTTTTGAGGGAAGGGGTTGAAAAAGGCAGGCTTTCCCGTTCCATCCAGGTCTTCCTGGATTCTCCCATGGCGATTTCCGCCACGCAGATTTTCGAGAAGCACCCGGAATGCTTCGAGCCGAAGACTGCCGAAATGTTCAGGAAGGGGAGGGATCCCTTCCATCTGCAGGGCCTGCATTTCACCCGGGAGACGGCCGAATCGATCGCCATCAACCGCGTCAGCGGCGGCGCAGTCATCATGGCGGGCGCAGGCATGTGCACGGGGGGAAGGATCAGGCATCACCTCATGAACAGCCTCGACAGGGAGAACTGCAGCGTCGTCTTCGTGGGTTACGCCGCGAGCGGAACGCTCGCAAGAAGGATCATCGACGGCGCGAAGGAAGTGCGCATCTTCGGAAGGGAAGTGCCTGTCCGGGCGAAGATAGAGACCATCAACGGCTTTTCCGCGCATGCCGACCAGGCGGAACTGCTCGCGTGGCACGACCGCATAGGCGGAAACCCGCTGACCTTCCTGGTGCACGGGGAGGAGGAAAGCATGAGCCGGTTCGCCCCCCTTCTGAAAGGGAGAAGAGTCGAGATGCCTTCAAGGCACGAGGCTTTCGATCTCTGAATCAGAAACAAGCTTTTCCTGATTTCGGGCGCCGGTACGGTGCTCGTGCTGGGCATAGCATTCATCGGCTTCTGGCTTTCCCTGCAAGGCCCCCCTGAACCCTACATGGCCGCGAAAAGCCTCGATGCGGACCTTGGCAGGCAGATCAACGAATGGAACGAGATGCTGATCGAGGGGAACGAACCTGCAGCCCTGCAGCTTCACTGGGGAAACTTCGAAAACCTTGAAAAAAGAATCCAGGAGGAGGGGAAACGTTTCGAGGAGGGGAGCGCCGATCCGCGGACGAAAGGCCTGATGGAAAAATTCCTGGCTGCGCATCTTGCAATGGGAGACGCCTATCGCAAGGGATTGCAGGCATTCAGGAAATCGGGTTCCGCATCCGATCTGAGCGCATCGCCAGGATGGCCGGGGAGAACGACAACGCTGTCGGGCAGGGGCTTGAGGAATCGCTGAAGCTGGACGGGATGGCAGGCCGTCTGCATGAAACGGTGAGGCGCTTCAGGGTTTAATTCTGGTAAACTGCCTGCTCAATCATGGGGAAGGTCATGCAGAAGTTATTCGTCGCCCTGCTTTTTGCGCTCTATGCCTGTTCTGCCGCAGCTGAAGGCTATCTCGACGGCAACAGGCTGCTCCAGCGGTACCAGGCGAAAAAAAGAATGGTCGACGGCAAGGGGGATGCGCTTTCAGCCGATGCCATCGACGCAGGCTTCTACATCGGTTACGTCCAGGGCGCAGCCGAGTCCCTGACCGATCTCCTTTGCCTGCCCGAGAAGCTTACCGCTTCCCATGCTGAGGAAATCGTCGGGACCTATCTCGAGTCCCATCCTGAGAAGCGGCAGAAGCCCGCGAGTTTTCTCGTCAGGAAGGCGCTCGCAGAGGCCTATCCTTGCGCGAAGAAATGAACGAAAGGATGGAAATGGTCGAGGCATCCCGGCGCCTCGTCGAGCTCGATCTGAATAGGGGATCTTCGGGAAACATTTCGCTTCGGCTCGGAAAGCATTTCCTCGTCACCCCTTCCGCATTGCCGCCCGAATCCATGAAACCCGAAGACATGGTGCTCATGGATATTGCCGGGCATGTCCTGGAAGGGGAGCGGCCTTCGAGCGAGTGGCGCGCTATCCAGATCGGGGAGCCGCGCATACTCTCGGACCTGGAAATGGAAGAGGTGATGGAGAAATTCAGGGGATACTGGCGGCGCTAGGCCGGTCGGATGCCCTTCTTTCAAGGGGGATGGAAAGCGCCACCCGGGTCCCCTTGGGTTTTGCCTGGCTCACCGAAAGCGCTCCTCCCAGTGCCTGCGCCCTCTCGCTCATGCCGAGAATCCCGAGCGATTTTGCGCCTGCAGCCTGCTTCATGTCTATGCCCTTGCCGTCGTCCGTGACGGTCAGGAGGATGTCCTTTTCGTTGAGCCTGAATGCGACGCTGACATTCGAGGCTTCGGCATGGCGCGCGATGTTGGTGAGCGTCTCCTGGAAGATGCGGAATATGCCCGTTGCGACATCCTGAGGCAGGATGGGCTCCCTGCCGCGCTTCTTTATCCTGCACCTTATGCCCGTCTTTCTGCCGAACTGGCCGAGCTGCCATTCCGCTGCGGCGAAGAGGCCGAGATCGTCGAGGATGCTGGGGCGCAATGCATTGCAGATTTTCTTGACGCTCTTGATGGCGGCATCGAGCCCCTTGAAGACCTCTTCGAATTGCGCCCGCTCGCCGTACTTCTCGACCGCCCAGGAAAGATCGAACTTGGCCGAGGTGAGGGTGGAACCGAGTTCGTCGTGGATTTCCCTTGCGATGCGGGTTCTTTCCGCTTCCCTTGCATGCTCCAGCCTGAAGGAAAGCTCCCTCAGCGTGCCATAGGAATGCTGGAGTTCCTCGCGCTGTCTCTTGTGTTCGCTGATGTCCGAAATGGAAACCAGAATGGCGAAAGGCTGGCCGCTTTCGGGATAGAAAAGGGGCTCGGAACTGACCTTGATCCAGGTCATGCCCTTTCTTTTCAGGCCCATAACGGCATTACTGCAGGGCTTCCCTGTGGCGAGCGCGATGGCGGGAGGAAGTTCGCTCTCCGGAAGTTTCGATCCGTTTTCCCTATAGAATTCCCCGTCGATCCTGGAAAATGCCCTGCCCAGGATATCCAGGCAGGAAATGCCGAGGATATGCGCTGCGCTCGGATTGCAGTGGGTGATTGTCCCTTCGAGGTCGAGGAGGATAATGCCGTCCGCGATCGCGGCGATCACGGACCGGTATCTTTCTTCGCTTTCGAGCAGGGTCTGCAATGCCTTTTCCGCTTTTTTCATGCCGGAAATATCCGTCAGAACGGAACGCGTCATCAGGAAATGGCCTGCTTCGTCCAAAATGGCGTTGGCATTGACGAGGACGGGAAAAGGGTTGCCGTCCTTTCGCAAAAGGCGGATTTCGAGATCCCTGACCGCCTTGTCCCGAAGCAGTTTCCCGAAGGCTTTGATCGCAGTCTCCCTGTCTTCCGGAAAAACGATGTCGGGAAGCGAGAGCTGTCCGACGACTTTCTCCCTCGAAAGGCCGAGCCACCCGAGCTCCGTGTCGTTGATTTTCAGAAAAACGCCCCTTGCGTCCAGGGAGTGGTAGCCGCACGGCGCACGATGGTAAAGGTCTTCCAGTTCATTCAGAATCTTTTCGAATTCGCCGTTCATGCTTCTGCTCCCGGATATGGGAGTATTATAACTTCGGATTCATCTACTTGGATTCATCTACTTGCTTGTCAAGAAAAATGTTTTTTTGTAAACTGAACGATTGGTTGCCATTGCGGAGATTCTCTCCAATTGGGATAAGCTATCGGGTTGGCTTTCGGCGAAGGGAATTATGACACTCACAGAATTCAAGTACATCGTGGCCTTGGCGCGCGAGCGGCATTTCGGCAGGGCGGCAAAGGCATGCTTCGTCAGCCAGCCCACCCTGAGCGTCGCTGTGAGGAAACTCGAGGACGAGCTCGGCGTCACGCTTTTCGAGCGCGGCATGAGCGACGTTTCCGTGACGCCCATAGGCGAGCAGATCGTCGTTCAGGCCAAGCGCGTCCTGGAGGAAACGACGGCGATCAGGCAGATGGCGCACAAGGGAAAGGAGCAGCTCAACGGTTCGCTCAGGATAGGCGCGATCTACACCATCGCCCCCTATTTCTTTCCCAAGCTGATTCCCATCCTCCACCAGAGGGCGCCGCTCATGCCGCTCCTGATCCAGGAGAATTTCACGAACAGGCTTTCCGATCTCCTGAAGCGGGGGGAGCTCGATGTGGTCGTCGTGTCTTCGCCTTTTTCCGAGCCGGGGATCGTGACCCAGGAGGTTTACGAGGAGCCTTTCAGGGTTGCGCTTCCCGCGAACCACAAATGGGTTTCAAAAGGCAGCATCTCCGCCTCCCAGCTCGCCCAGGACAACCTTTTCCTTCTCGCCGCAGGCAATTGCTTCAGGGATCAGGTGCTTCAGGCGAGCCCCGCGCTCAGCAGGACCATCGCCTCCACTTCAGGTCTGCAGAAGACCGTGGAAGGGAGCTCCCTGGAAACCATCAGGTACATGGTCGCCTCCGGCTCAGGCATCACCGTATTGCCTTCGACGGCGGCCGATTCGGAGGAATCGAGGAATCCTTTGATCGAAATCAGGCCTTTTTCGTCGCCTGTTCCGTCCAGGCGGGTTGCGCTCGCCTGGCGCAAGAGCTTCTACAGGCCCCAGGCCGTGGAGGCCGTCAGGCAGGCGATCATGGATTGCCAGCTCCCGGGCGTGACCAAGCTGCCGGATGCCGCTCCCGTCGTCTTGTGATGATTTTTCGCTATCGATTGCTTCGGAACAATCAATTGGACCGGGTCTCCCCGCTTTTGTAGCATGGTTCCTGAGCATTTGCTCTTGACCAGGGAGACAGCAATGAAATCATCTCAGACCATGTTGAACATCGAATCCGCCTTTGCCGGCGAATCGATGGCTCACATCAAATATCTTTATTTCGCAAGGCAATGCCGCAAGGCTGGCGATATCGAAACGGCGAAGGTTTTCGAGGAAACCGCCGCGCAGGAAGTCCAGCACGCCTTCGGCCACCTCGATCTGCTCTATCCGGAAGGATCGCTTTCCCCGGAAAAAAGCCTGGAATTGGCGATTGCCGGTGAAACCTACGAATACACGGAAATGTATCCCTCTTTCAGGAAAGCCGCGGAAACGGAGGGGAGGAATGATGCATTGTCGGAGATCGACGAGCAGATCATGGAGTCGATGGAGCATGCCGAAAGATTCCGTTCCACTTTGGACAAGGCGGCGAAGCGCTTTTCCGCGCTGGCCAGAGTCGAGGAGCGTCACGCTGCGCGCTACAGGGAAGCGCTCGAATCGATTTCAAAGGGAGGGCAATCATGAGAAAGTGGCAATGCGTGGTTTGCGGTTTCACTTATGACGAGGCGATCGGCATGCCCGAGGATGGCATTCCAGCAGGGACGCACTGGGAGGATATTCCCGAATCCTGGAACTGCCCTGACTGCGGGGTGGCGAAGATGGATTTCGAAATGGCCGAAATCTAGATGGACATCGTCATCATCGGGGGAGGACTCGCAGGCTACCAGACCGCGAAGGAGATCAGGAGAACAGACAGGCATGTCAGGCTTCTGCTGATTTCCTCCGATAGCGCCGATTTTTATTCGAAGCCCATGTTGTCCAATGCTCTGGCATCGAAAAAGACGCCCGAATCGCTGGTCATCAAGAAGGCCCATGAAATGGCGGCCGAACTGGATATCGAGATCCTGCCCCATTCTCCTGTCGAAGCCATTTTTCCAGAAAAAAAAGAAATTTCCCTGGGGAACCGGAGCATAGGGTATTCCAAACTGGTTCTGGCTCTGGGGGCCGATCCGATCCGCCTTCCGGTCGAAGGGGAAGTGCTTTCCGTGAACGATCTTTCGGATTATGCCAGATTCAGGGAAGCCCTGGCCGGAAAGAAGAGGGTGGCCCTACTCGGCGCAGGTCTTGTCGGCTGCGAATTCGCCAACGATCTGCTTGCCGGAGGATTCGATGTGGATGTCTTCGACATTGCGAGCCAGCCATTGGGCAGGCTCGTGCCCGCGGAATGCGGCGAATGGATCAGGGCGAACTTGAAGGGGGTGAACTGGCATTTCGGTGCGAATGCCATGCGTTTCGAAAACGGAATGCTACATCTCTCGGACGGAAATGCCCTTCCGTTTGATGTCGTGCTTTCAGCAGCAGGATTGAAGCCGAGGACGGGGCTTGCCATGAATGCGGGAATGGCCTGCGGCAGGGGAATAATGGTCGACAGGTTTCTCGAGACGAGTTCAAGGGATGTTTACGCGATAGGGGATTGTATGGAGATCGAAGGGCTCGTCCAGCCTTTCGTGATGCCCATCATGCATGCATCGAAGGCGCTCGCCTCGAATCTTCTCGGCAACAGGGTGGCGCTCAGGTTTCCCGCCATGCCGGTCGTCGTCAAGACACCGCTTTCCCCGACGGTCGTCTCCCCGCCCAGGCCAGGATCAAAGGGCGCCTGGCATGCCGAGGCCGAAGAAGGCGGCGTGAAATCAGTCTTCCTGGATGAAGGTGGAAAAATATTGGGATTCTGCCTCTGCGGAAAATATGTTTCCGAAAAGAACAGTCTTTCCAGGGCACTTCCCGACCTGCTCTGATGTGCTATGCTGCACAAAGGAGGATGAAGTGTTCGAGAACAGGGAAGATGCGGCAAGGCAGCTCGCGAAAAGGCTGGATCACTACAGGGGCAGGAATCCCCTCGTGCTGGCCATACCCAGGGGCGCCGTGCCCATGGCGAAGATCATAGCCGAAGCATTGCAGGGCGAGATCGACGTGGTCCTGGTGAGGAAATTGAGGTCCCCGTATAGCCCGGAGTTCGCAGTCGGATCCATAGACGAGACGGGCTGGAGCTATATCGCCGATTACGCCGAAAGCGAGGGGGCCGGAAAGGAATACCTCGAAAGGGAAAAGGCGATCCAGATGGAAGTGCTCGCTTCGAGGCGAAAGCAGTATACGCCGCCCATCGATCCCAAGGGAAGGATCGCGATTGTCGTCGACGACGGGCTCGCCACGGGTTCCACCATGATTTCAGCGCTCCACAGCCTCAGATCCAGGCATCCTTCCAGGCTAATCTGCGCCGTTCCCGTTTCGCCTCCCGATACGCTCGCCAAGGTAAGCCTTCTAGCAGACGAAACGGTCTGCCTCGAGGCGCCTGAATTTTTCCAGGCCGTGGGGCAGTTCTACAGGAGCTTTCCCCAGGTCGAGGACGATGAAGTGGTGAGGATACTGAAGCGCGCCCATGAGAAACCGCTACGCTGAAATGCCTTCCTTCGTCACGAAGGACGGTTCGCTCGTCAGGGAGCTGATGCATCCCAAAAGTCACGGCAATTCGGCCCAGAGCCTGGCGGAAGCGATCGTCGCAGTGGGCATGGAAACCGGGCTTCACAGGCATGTCAGGAGCGAGGAGCTTTACCATGTCACGAGCGGATCCGGGGAAATGACGCTGGGAGAGGCGGTTTTCGGCGTCCTTCCCGGGGACACGGTCTGCATCCCGCCAGGAACGCCGCACAGCATCAGGAATACCGGAAATTCAGAACTGAAGATACTCTGCGCCTCTTCCCCGCCCTATTCGCACGAGGATACGGAACTGCTTTGAAATTCCCTTTTCAGGAGGGAATGCAGGGTCATGTCGTGGAAGCTTCCCTTCCAGAATCCGAATTCCCTCATCACCCCTTCGGCCCTGAAGCCGAGTTCCGAAAGCACCCTGATCGACAGCGCATTGTCCGGATAGGTGAGGGCATTGATCCTGTTTAGATTCATAGAAAAGAAAGCATGGCGCAGCAGCGCCCCCAGGGCTTCCGTCATGATGCCTTTTCCCCAGTGCTCGGGAGAAAGATCGTAGCCCAGGGAAGCCGAGAAATATTCCATGCTGAACGAGAAGAGACCGCAGCTGCCTATGATTCCGGTTTCCCCTTTCAGGCTGATTCCGACGCGCCCCATGGCGATGAAATGGTCGAGCAGGATTTCAGCCTGGGAAAAATTGGAAAGGGTTTCTATTTCGTAATACCGGGTGACTTCCGGGTGGGAAAAGATCGAAAGGATGTCCGGGACATCCTTCCTTTCAAGGGGGCGAAGTTCGAGTCTTTCCGTTTTGAGCGATGTCGGATAGTCCATGTCAATGGGGCTTTTCAAGGATCTCGGGCGAAGTCCATACGCCCCTCGCATTCGGGGATATTTCGGGTCTGACCCGGATCATGTTCCCGTCGACCTCGGCGACCTCCAGCCTGGCAATGGCAGGCAATGTCGTGCACAGCCCGCCTCCTTCCAGAAGCATCGACTTGTAATGCATATCGTCCTTTTCGTATTTCCTGATTTTCGAAAGAAGATCCCTCGTGGGGCAGGTGATGACATCGGGATTGGGCGAAAACACGGTCCCGACCTTGACGCCGCCCGAGCATGAGGCAAGGGGAAGCAGCAGGATCAATATGAGGGTTCGCATGGGATTCTCCGTTTTCTTCAGGATAGCATTGCGGAAACCGGCGAGTCTATCCTTAATCCGCCGAGAAAATGGCCGTGGTTTACGGGAATCGCCGGATCGGCATGGAAAAGGATGGTGCCGAATTCGATCAGCCTCACGCCCGAAGAAACGAAAGCGCCTATGTGGCGGTGCTGGGCTATGCCGTGGATTGATCCTAATTTTTGCCCGACGTGAAGATCCCGGGTACCGGGACAGGTCTTGCGAGATTCGCGCCGATAAGGCCGCAGGATTTCGGCGCTTGGGCGTCAGCGGGGGTATCGGTATTGGCGCTCGCGGAAAACTCGCCCGAACCGCCCATGTCGTGGGGGACGCGCACGAACAGGTTGCCGGAGACGGTGGCCGTCATGCCTGCAATACGGTTCTGCACGCCGATGATCGGCGCGTTCGGCGCATTGCTCGTGAAGAGGTTGTCCTTTACCGTGAGCGAGTTGGTCGGATAGAGATCTCCTTCTTCGCCGGTCGTCACCATGGGATTGTTTTCTTTGTTCGCGTTCTTGATGATGCTGTTGCACTGCAAGGCCACGACCCCGCCGTTTGGCGTGTCGATGTCGTAGCTCGCGCCTGCCGGCACCGTCCCGTCGTCGATGAGCGAATGGGTGACCACGGTCTTTGCGGCTCGGCTCTTGATGTGGTGCCCGTAGGTGTCGTTGCGGAAAGTCGAGCGGTCGATGTCGACCTCGGCGCCGTGGCTGAAGTATACGCCGTGCGTGTAGCCCCGGTCCCCGAGCCCGTTGTGTTCGATGACGGAGTTCGATATTTTTGCGATTGAAGTGCTGTCGTTCCCTGAGAGTATGCCGTTCTGGTTGTCGTGGATGTAGCTGTTGGCGACGACAAGGTTCCCCGTCTCGAGGCGCACGGCGGCGCCGTTGAGGCCGTTGCCCGCGCCGACCGCGGCGCCGGAAAGCTCGAGATTGTTGAGCGTGAGCGTCATCCCGTCCGGAACGTCAGAAACGATGATGCCCTTGCCGTTCGGAATGGGAATCGTATTGGTGAACGCGGCGGTCCCGCCCTTCCCCTGAATGGTGAGCGGCTTTCCGATTCGGGCGTAGACGAGATAGTTGGCATAGGCGCCGGGGTCCACGTTGATCGTGTCGTTGTCGATCGCGGCATCGGCTGCCGCCTGGAGGGTCGGGTAGCGCTTCCCGTTTGAGGCCAGCGTGAAAGGATTCGTCGGCGCGACCGTCGCGGCAATCCTGGCGGTTGCGCCGGTGCCACAGCGATTGTAGGCGACGACCGTAACGTCGTACTTGCCGGAACTGCTCGGAGCACCTGAGATGATGCCGGTCCGCGCGTCGAATGAAAGGCCCGGCGGCAATCCGCCGACGTAGTAAGAGGTCGGTTTGTTCGATGCGGCGATCTTGAGTTTCATCGGGATGCCGAGCCCGAATGTCGCCGATCCGGCATTGGTCACGGAAGATGGCGGGCAGGACGGGGAGGGCCTGCCCGCCTTGAAATCGGGCTTGTAAAGGTAGACGTTCTGGTCCGGCGCATTCACGAGCACGAACACCCCCATGGAAGGAACGTACTGGAATCTTCCAAACGTGCCGCCGGAAGCGGTGCTGGAAGGGGGGGCGACCATGTTGTCTGCGGCGGGCGGGTGCATCGTCCAGGTCCAGGTCTTCGGATCAAGCGTGTAGACTGCGCCGCTGCCATTGGGCCATCCGACAAACGCTTTTCCTGGCGGATACCATGCGAATCCCGGCGAGGGCGCGTTCTCGACATCGGCCGGCCCGGAACGGACCGGCGTATTCGCTTTCCCGGGACGGTTCAGGTCCCACACATCGACGGCGATGCGCGTCGAGAGGCCCTGCAGCATGAGGCTCGTGCCGCCGCCCACGGCGACAAGGAGCTGGTCGGACGGATCTATCGCCACCGTCTGAATATAGTAGGGAAGGTTGTCGGAGCCGTTGTTGCGCCTGGTCCAGATGTTCCTGCCCGGATCGAATTCGAGGATGAATGCGTCGCCGCCGAATACTCCGCCCTGCTCCCAAACATGGCCGGTTCCCGGGTCGTAAGCGGTCATGCTGTTGCCGTAGATGCCTTCGAGGGCCGGTCCGAGTTTCTTCCACTGGCCGGTCTTGAATTCAAACAGCCATGTGACGAGAGAAGCGCTACCTGTCTGGAAAATGGCCGGCAACATGGAAACGAACAGGCCGTCATAGGGATCCGGAAGGTAGGTTATTGCATCGTAAGTATGCGTTGAAGCAGGCGTGCCGTCCGGATACTCGCCGCTCTTCCCGTCATACCCGGCAATGGAGGATGGATCCGAAAGGCGCTCCCATTTGAGCGTGTTCAGGTTGAACGCGTAGACCTCGTTGCCTGCATAGTCGGTGTGGCCGCCGCCCCAGATGACGAGCCTGTTTCGCTTCGTGTCGAGCGTTCCGCCGCTCCATGCATTGACGATGGTATTCGGCCCCGTGACCCCGTGGATCTGCGAAGCGAGCGGGCCGTTATAGAAGATCCGGGTCATTTTCGAGTCCGGCACCTCGATCCAGTGTCCGGGCGGGATATTCGCAATGAGCTGCGGAATGCCTGCGCATCCTGGGCGAGGCG